>NZ_JBIPPD010000101.1:0-11352 GCF_044368625.1 Flavobacterium sp.
GTTTTAAAACCTGTTGTAGGCTCCTGTCGTCATAAGGTTGCCCTTTAATTTTTCCTTCAAACAAAAATGTTTCAGGCTTGTGTAACTTATAATATTCTCGAAGCATTTCTAAAATTTTAGGAGATAATGGTGCAATTCGGTCTTTTTTGCCTTTGGCGTTTTTGAGCAAAACAATGTTTCTTTTGGAATCGATATGATGGGGTTGTAATGCCAATAATTCGCCACAGCGTAAACCACAACTGTATATTAAACTCAACATCATTTTGTGTTTGATATTGCTATGGGCATTCAAAATTAATTTTACCTCCTCTTTACTCAGCACGTTTGGCAATAGTTTCGAGCGTTTGGGACGGTGTATTTTATCTACCATTATTTTTGTTTCTCGAATGGTTTGAAAGAATAGCTTAATCGAGTTAACAATTTGATTTTGGTAGGAAGGCGAAAGATTGTTTTTTAAGATATAGTTGTTGTTGTACACAATTACGTCTTCATTACTAATTTCGGCTAGGGGTTTATCGCGGAAAAAAATTAAAAAAGATTTCAATGCTTCGCTGTAGGTCGTAACGGTACTTTCGCTGTAGCGTTTGGAGCGAAGCCATTGTTTAAATTTTTCGATTTGAACGATTCCTTCGGCCGAAGGCAACGAATATGAAATTCGGGACATCTTAAACCGAACCCGATTTTCATCGGTATCTGGCAAATGCCACACCTTTAGGGTTTGACTCCATTTGGCATCTTCTAATTGTTTGATACGCACAATCAAATCGGCGTTTTTTTCGAAGTACACCGCTATTCGCTTTTCGTTTCGGTGTTTAATAAGTTTTGCTTCCCATTGCATACTATATTTCTTTTGAATAAAATTAGTGAATTTCAACACATATTCGCCACTCACTCAAAAGAATGAATAAGCAAGATAAGACTAAAAATTTCAAAGAAAAAAAATTGCCACAGCTTTCACCGATTTCCACAGATTTTTTTGTGCAAAAAAATGAGACACGAATTTCACAAATTTTAATAAATTTTATGTGGAGGAAAATCGGAAGATTTCTTTTGAAATTCGTGTATGTATATTAAGTTTTTTTTGTTCGTGATAATTCGTAATAATTTTTGTCAGAAAAAACGTTTTTTAAAATCCCAAGCGATAAAAAAATGCCTAAAGCCCGAACCTCTAGCCCCGACTGGAGTGGAATTGTTTCGTGCTCCTGGGGTTTAGGAGTACGAAACAATGGGAACGGAAGGCGGGAACATGGATTAAAAAAATGCCACGAGATGTGCTCCTAAAAAATTTTAAACCGCCACGTCGTATTCGCGCAAAGCGTCGTTTAAGGAGGTTTTTAAATCGGTTGATGGTTTGCGTTTTCCAATAATTAAAGCGCAAGGGACTTGGTAGGATCCTGCTGCAAAAGTCTTTGTATAACTGCCAGGAATAACTACCGAACGGGCGGGAACTATGCCTTTCATTTCTATTGGCGTATCGCCAGTGACGTCGATGATTTTAGTGGATGCAGTAAGGCACACATTGGCACCCAAAACGGCTTCTTTTTCTACCTTAACGCCTTCCACCACGATGCAACGCGACCCGATAAAAGCACCGTCTTCGATAATTACGGGTGCGGCTTGCAGGGGTTCTAAAACGCCACCGATACCTACGCCTCCTGAAAGATGTACGTTTTTGCCAATTTGAGCACAACTTCCTACAGTTGCCCAAGTGTCTACCATTGTTCCTTCGTCGACATAAGCGCCAATGTTGACATAACTGGGCATCAAAATTACGCCTTTGGAAATGTAAGCACCATGACGGGCTACGGCATTGGGTACAACACGAATGCCTTTTTCGGCATAGCCTTTTTTTAACGGAATTTTGTCGTGGTACTCGAAAATTCCGGCTTCTAAGGTTTCCATTTTTTGGATAGGGAAGTAGAGTACAACGGCTTTTTTAACCCATTCGTTTACTTGCCAACCGTTTTCGGTGGGTTGAGCAACTCGTAATTTTCCTTGGTCTAGCAAGTCGATTACTTCTCGAATGGCGGCCGTAGTTTCGGTATGTTGTAATAATTCTCGGTTGTCCCAAGCTTGTTCTATTGTCGATTGTAAATGATTCATGGATGTATTTTTTATGCAAATATAGTTGTTTGAATAGTTTGCAAAGACACTTTTTAATAGCATTGCAAAAAAAAGTTTTTGCCGTGGTAGGATTAAAAAAAAATTATACGATAGCGTTGATGCGAATGGTTTTCGCAAAAATAATACTATTAATTTTCTATTTGCAACAGAATAATTTTATCTTTAGAGCTATTAACCGAGCTAAATTGAGGTCATGCTGAGAACTTTTATCAAAATGTTTAACCTCCATGAAGGAGAGGATGATCGGGCGAAGACGCTGGAAATCATCAAACAGAATGTTAATTTTACGGGGGCTAATATGTGGATTTTGGCCTGTGCCATTATTGTAGCTTCGGTTGGTTTGAATGTCAATTCGACGGCGGTAATTATAGGAGCGATGCTTATTTCGCCGCTAATGGGTCCCATCGTAGGAGCGGGTTTTGCTTTGGGGATTTACGATTTCGACTTGCTCAAAAAGTCGTTGCGAAACTTGGCCATCTCCACCATTATTGGGTTGGTTTTTTCTACAATGTACTTTTACATCAGTCCGTTTAAAGACGTTCAATCTGAAATATTGGCACGAACGAGTCCCAATATTTACGATATTTTAATTGCTTTTTTTGGAGGAATTGTAGGGGTTATTGCAGTAACTCGGGTAGAGAAGGGAAACCCTATTCCGGGTGTGGCCATTGCTACGGCTTTGATGCCACCGCTTTGCACGGCAGGTTTTGGAATTGCAACAGCAAATTGGAGTTTTTTTCTAGGTGCCATTTATTTGTATTCTATAAACTGTGTGTTTATCGGAATTGCTACCTTTTTGATAATCAAATATTTAAAATACGCACCTAAAAAGCAAATCAATATTGCACAACAAAAACAAGTTCGAAATAGTATTACATTGCTTATTTTAGTGATGTTGGTTCCAAGTGCTTATTTGGCCTATTCGCTTTATAACGAACAACAACTGCGTAAAAACATTGATCGCTTTTTAAATATGGAATTTGTCGAAAACGGTTACACCATCGTGTACAAAAAAACCGATTTAAAAGGTAAAAATAAAAAAATAGAGTTGGGTTTTTTGACCAAGCGTTTTGACCAAGATGAAATTGCGAACTATAATAAAAAACTGGTCAAATATGCGATCCCAAATACGAAACTGGTTATTTTGCAAGACAGCACGGACCGATTACTTACTTTAAAGGGAGCTATTCTCAATGAAATGAAAGGGAATTTAAAGGTGGATGATCGCGATATTCGATTGGCAGAACTAAATAGTGAACTCGCACAAAACCGATTTGACGATGTGAGTTTGTACAACGAATCGAAAATTTTGTTTCCAGCGATTCAAAAGTTTTCTATTGCCAATCACCGTTTCATTATGCAAAAAGACAGCGTAATGAAAGAAACCATTGTGATTATTTCGTCTCGAAAACCCCTCGACATTACCGAAACGAAAAAGTTGGAAGCTTGGCTAAAATCGCGATTGGCCATCAAACAGCTGAAAGTTTTACAGGAGTAAGTATTGAAGGTCATGCCACGAAGGCACAAAGGCGCTAAGTTATTTTGAAACTGCTTTAATCTATAATTCTTTGCGTCATCGCGGAATTTTTTCGGTCTTTCAGTTTTTCATACTTTCAATCTTCGTGCTTTCGTGTCTTCGTGGCAATATTTCTATCTTTCTTTCTTTCAATCTCTATTTATAAACCCGAGTCACCTTATCAATCCCATCAATTTTCTTGATGTTGTCGGTTAGTTTTTTCAAAATCGTGTTGTTTTGTACAATAACCGCCACTTGACCTTTAAAAATTCCAGCGTCGCTACTCAACGAAATACTCTGGATATTAACATGCATGTTGCTCGAGATTACTTTTGTCAACTCATTGGTCAATCCCAAACTGTCCATTCCGGTAATGTCCAAAATGGCTTTGAACTCCTGTTGAGACGAATCGATCCACTTGGCTTGAATAATGCGGTAGGCATAATTGGATTGCATACTAATGGAGTTGGGACAATCTTTTTTATGCACTTTGATGCCTTCATTTATTGTTACAAATCCAAATACATTATCGCCCGGAATCGGGTTGCAACATGCCGAGAGTTTGTAATCCAACTTGTCCTGTTCTTTCCCAAAAACCAGCATGTCAAAATTCTGACTCAATTCGTCCTTCTGAACAAACTCGCTGTTTTGCGACGGTGCTCTTTTGATCCGATTTTTGAAAAAATTCATAAACGAATTGCTCTTCAGCGAAGCAAATTCTTTAAGCTGTGCATTGTCAATTGATCCGATTCCGGCTTTGAAAAACAAATCCAAACTTGTTTTTAGTTTAAAAAAACTAACGAGTTCTTTGACTACATTCTCGTTAATCGTAATTTTCAAATGCCGCAATTTTCGCGTCAAAAGTTCTTTTCCTTCTTCGGCAATTTTCTTCGTGTCTTCGTTAAGAACGTTTTTGATTTTTGTTTTGGCACGCGAAGTGGTTACATAATCCAACCAATGCGAAGTGGGTTTTTGGTTTACAGATGTTATAATTTCCACCTGGTCGCCGCTTTTCAACTCATAATTCAGGGGTACGAGTTTGCCATTCACACGGGTTCCGCGGGTTTTTACGCCAATTTCAGAGTGAATACTAAACGCAAAATCAAGAGAAGTAGCACCTTTGGGCAGTGATTTTATTTCGCCTTTTGGCGTAAAAACAAAGATTTCCTTGGAATACAAATTCATCTTGAAATCTTCCACAAAATCCACCGCATTTACCTCTTGATTTTCTAAGGCTTCCCGTAGCAAATTTAACCAAACATCCAGTCCGCTTTCTTCCGTCGCTCCTTGCTTGTATTTATAATGTGCGGCATAACCTTTTTCGGCAATTTCGTCCATACGTTCGCTCCGCACTTGCACTTCTACCCAGCGACCTTTGGGTCCCATAACCGTGATGTGCAACGCCTCATAACCCGTTGATTTGGGCGACGAAATCCAATCGCGCAATCGACTCGGACTCGGACGGTAATGGTCGGTTACTATGGAATATATTTTCCATGCAATAAACTTTTCCTGATTAGGTTCGCATTTATACACAATCCGAAGGGCAAACTTGTCGTACACTTCATCGTAGCTCACATTTTGTGCTTTCATTTTCCGGCGAATCGAGTATATCGATTTTGGCCGACCTTTAATCACACAGTCCACACCTTCGGCTTCCAGGGATTCCCGAATCACATCCGAAATGGTTTTGATATAATCGTCCTGTTCTTCTTTGGTTTCCTTTATTTTACTCACAATGTCGTTGTACACATCGGGTTCAGTGTATTTCAAACCCAGGTCTTCCAACTTCGTTTTGATGTTATACAAACCCAGTCGGTGGGCGAGTGGAGCATAAATGTACAAGGTTTCCGACGCAATTTTCATCTGCTTGTAATCGGCCATCGATTCCATCGTTTGCATATTGTGCAGTCGGTCGGCCAACTTGATCAAAATTACCCGAACGTCGTCGTTCAAAGTCAACAACATTTTTCGGAAATTTTCGGCTTGCAACGACACATTCATGTCTTTCTGGACTTGCGCAATTTTCGTCAGTCCTTCTACCAACTGTGCAATTTTGCTATTGAATTGTCTTTCAATATCTTCCACGGTAATGTCCGTATCTTCTACCACGTCGTGCATCAAAGCCGCAGCAATCGAACTCGGTCCTAAACCTATTTCCGACGCCACAATTTTGGCTACTGCAATGGGATGAAAAATATAAGCCTCGCCCGATTTTCGTCGAACATCTTTGTGGGCTTCAACGGCCAAGTCAAAGGCTTTCCGAATCAATTTTTTATCATCGTCCGTCAACGTTTGATAACTAATGCGAAGTAACTCCTTGTATTCCTTTGCAATCGCTTTATTTTCTAATTCAATATCCGCTTCTGTCATAAACCTGTTTCTAGTTTAGCTAAAATTAGCATAAAGATTCGGATTAGCAAATAAATTGGCTTTTAAAATTTAACTTAAAATTCAGTTATTCACAAAAATTTTTTGGGCGGTCCCCCGATTGAAAAAAATCGGGGGCGGGCTGTTTGTTCCCGCTTCCCGATGAAAAATCGGGAGAGCTCCACTACCATCCCTACCGCGGAAATGCACAACGACAAAACCCTCCAAAGATTCAAATTTTTTGGAGGGTTTAAATTATAGAATAAGCTGTCGGTTTTCCTTATATCACGTGCTCAAAAATCCAATTGGAACCATAATTTCACGAATATAAAAAAAATGTTGAGGTGCAATTAAGTTCATCAAAGATGAAAATTCGAATTAAATCCGATAGATAATTATTCTAGAAAATTAGTGAATTCGTGGTTGAAATGAGCTATCACAAATCCTTTTTAAATTTCTTTGGTATTCCAATCGATTTTTCTTGAAAAATACATTACAATACCAAGGATGACAAACAATCCAATACTTCCCACCAATAGTGCATAATTTTCAAGTTGGATAATCACGTAAATAAAAGCGTACAATGCCGCCAAAGCCAAAGCGATAAACATCGAGAATTTTTTGCTTTTCAAAATCGAAAGTGTGTAGAAAAACAGCATTCCAATTACGGCGACAGTAGCAATTCCGTAGGCAATCGAAAAACTGGAATGCTCAGTAATAGAAATCAGTAACGTGTAAAACAGCACGAGTGCCAAACCAATCATTCCGTATTGGAAAATGTGGATACTGATTTTGCTGGTGGTTTGGATTAAGAAGAAAATTAAAAAAGTAAGGCCAATCATCAGGAAGCCGTATTTGGAAGCCCGCTCGTTTTGCTGGTATTGATCGACGGTCTCAATGAGTTTAACACCAAACAAGTAGTCGTTAAGTTGCGGTAAAAATTCGGCATGTTCTTGCGCAAAAGGCCGGTTGACTTGCGAAATCGACCAATCGGCATGAAAACCATTTTCATCAATAGATTTTGAGGTTGTACTGGCCGAGAAATTACCTTCAAAACTTGGATTTTGCCAATCAGAATCAATCGAAACAGTGGTGTTTTTTCCCACGGGAACAAATTTTACCGAGTTGCTACCGTTGTACTTCATTTGAAACTGAAACGAAACGGTTTTGCTTTCAGACAAATCAAAAATATCACTTTCTAAATCGTCAAAGTATTTATCTGAATTTTCTTTCGATTCAAAATTTAAGTCGGATTGGTTGACTTTCAGTTGCAAATTGCTTTTGCTGCTTTTCAAGTTGGTTGTTTTTACCAAAATAGTGGCTTGATTCCACAAAACATTGGCTTCGTCAATTTGAAGTTTCTTGAAATTTGGGGTTGAAAATGTACCTTTCGCCTGAATGTCTGTCGAAAATACAACCACATTGTAAAGTCCTCTTTTGAGCGAATTGTCTTTTTTAATTTGCGTTTTAAAATCCACTTTTTCAGGAAAAAAATAGGCGTAAGCCACTGATTTTGTCTGGCTGATTTCTTCCTTTTTTGTTGCGGGATTTAGTGTGGTCGTTTGGCTGTACACGTGGTACGGAATCCGAAGTGTGGGTCCGTAAATGTGCACATCAGAACCCCAAGTTTTTGTAACTTCCTGCACGACCTCTTTTTTTCGGTCGGCACGTTCGGTAATCAAACTTTGGACATACGAAAGCGGAATGAGTAGAAAAAGGGCAAGCAATCCGACCATGATAATTTTGGCAGTGGTGGTTTGGTAAAACGGAATGTCATTTTGAGAAGTTTCCATAAAAAATTGAATTAAGGTTAAAAAAGATTATTTTGATTAATAATAATAAAGAGGTAAAGTGCGGTAATGGGAATGTTAGAAAGTAGAATTGCGATTTCTTCAATGGTTTTGGTACGGGTTGCCCGAGCCACAATCAGTTTTCGCATCAAAAACAAGAGCATAATGGCATTGGTAAAAAGGGCAATTACTACAAAGCACCAACCACCGATTAAAAAAACAATTTCATTCGGAAAGAGTAGGTGACTGATGAAGAAAAAAGTGCCACCGGCAAACGAGTAGATTGCCATTTTAATGGGTCGGGTTTGGGTGCTAATTTTATTAAAATCACTCATTTTTTATATTTTAAAGTACTTTGTATTTCAAAGTGAATAGATAAATTTTTTTAGATTCCTTTCTGAATCAATTTTTCAAGCGCTTCAATATGGTCTTGAAAAGCCTTCCGACCTAATTTGGTTGTCATGTAACGGGTATTGGGTTTTTTGCCAATAAATTGTTTTTCAATCGCGATATAATTTTCCGCTTCCAGCGCTTTGGCATGACTGGCAAGATTGCCGTCGGTCACGCCTAGGAGTTCCTTGAGCATATTAAAATCAGCAAATTCGTTTACCATCAACACCGACATGATGCCCAATCGAATCCGGTGGTCAAAGGTTTTATTGATATTTTCGATAAGGTTTTTCATTATTTCCGTTCGTATTTAAAATACATCATCGCACCATAAAAAATGTGGCAAAAACCAAATCCCAATGCCCAAAAAAGCAAGCCGTAGCCAATAAACCATAACGATATAAATGCCAAAACGAGTAGGGTAACTCCCAAATAGCGAACATCGCCAATGGTATAGGTACTCGCATTGATAATGGCCAAACCGTAGAAAATAAGTGTAAGTGGTGCAATTAGCGAAAATTGTTCTTTCTCGATTAAATAAAGAATTAAAACACCACCAGTAGTTAGTGGAATCAAAAAGTTGATGATCAAACGTTGTGTCGATTTGTCCCAAATTTTTTCGCCGTGTTTATTGGCTTTCCGCACGGTAAGTACAATTCCGGTTAGCACAGATAAAATAAGTACCGTTGCCGCAATGATTAAAAGCTTGATGACGGCATCTTCAGAGATAACCAGCGTTTTGTACGAGCCCAAATTTGATTGATCGAAATATATGGTTTGATAGGCAAAGTAAGCGCCGATTAAGGCATAAATTCCAGCTAAAATTCCTGATAAACCACTAAGCGAAATAAAACGAGAGGAACGATTCATCATGTTCTTAATCTCTGAAATGTCATTCAAATATTTGTTTGTATCCATTTTTAAAGTACTTTGAGATACAAAGTAAAAGATATTTTTTCAGTCAACCAAATTTATTTGGAGTTATTTTTGGAGGGAACAATTTTTTTTAATTGCATTGGATGTAAAAAACTGCCTGGGTGTGGTTGGTAATGTCTGTTCGATTTTTTTGTGCAGTAAATTTCAACAAAATTCTTGATACGTTTCGCACTCAAAGCGAGGTGTATTGAGCACCGTTTTTAATAAAATTATTCTAGTTTTCAATCCGATTTTCTATCGAAAATCACTCAAACCGACAAAAAATTAGTTTCGAGAACTAAATACATGGAGCGTATTAGAATAATAAAAGCTGACCGATACTTGTATCATTGCCGTGTGACTGGTTCTCCTTTAACAGTGGAAACGTAGGCTTTTTATGCATGCCCGAACGGGTGGAAAGGACATACGCCATTACAGCTACTTCAACAACCTGACTACCCGTGACCTTCGTTACAACAAGCACGGTTCAGTTTTTATCTTATGGATTGCTAAATTTAAAAGTACAACATCCCTGTTTTTTAGTAGTTTCTAAATCTATAAATTGCGAGATATTTGATTTAACAATAGAACTTAATTGCTAAGTAGCTAAACTATTGATTTCTTTTGAAACTGATTTTACAGCATTTCAGCTTTATTTTATGCAATTTTATTACAGTGAAACTGCGAAAATAAAATCCTGCAACGAAATGCCAAAACAGTACATCGTTTTTCAAAAAGTTGTATCTTGGATTGGAATTAAATAAGGTTTTAAAGAATCTTTTTTCAACTTCAATTTCAAATTTTATTTATGAAGATGACAGTACTTTTATTGAGTTCCTTACTGCTGGTTATTACCTTATTGCCTTTTGTAAAAAAAGAGTATTGGGTATTTAGAGTCTGCGATTATCCAAGGCTTCAAAAGTTGGTTTTAAATGTCGTTTGCATTGTTTTTTTGGCGTTTTATGTACCGCAAAAAGATGTAACGGTCATGTTGTTTCTCGGTTTGATGCTTATAAATGCCACCTATCTCTTTTATTTAATTATTCCATTTACGAAAATTTCTAATTATCAGGTGTTGGATATCAAAGATGAAATTCCAGAAAATGGTATAAAATTAATGATGGCAAATGTTTTGCAAGATAATCGCAATTACCAAGGTTGCTTAAACGAAATTGAGCGGGTTGAACCCAACCTGGTCCTACTTTTAGAAACCGATTTGGTTTGGGAACAAAATGTAAAAATATTGGACAAAAAATTTCCTTTTCAGGTAAAAGTACCTTTGGATAACAAATACGGGATGTTATTGTATTCCGAATTTGAGTTAACAAATACTTCGGTTCATTATATGGTAGAAGCAGATATTCCATCCATTCACACACAAGTGGTTTTGCCAAGTGGTCAAATGATTCAATTGTATGCCGTTCATCCCACACCACCGGTTCCTAACGAAAATCCGTCTTCTGCCGAACGGGATAAGGAGTTGCTACTCGTAGCTGATTTGGCTGTAAAATCCAAACTTCCCGTCCTTGTTATCGGTGATTTAAATGATGTAGCTTGGAGCTATACAACCGAGTTGTTTCTTAAAATGAGTGGTTTGCTCGACCCCAGACGCGGACGCGGTTTTTTCAATTCCTTTCATGCGCATTATCCGTTTCTTCGATTTCCGTTAGATCATGCGTTTGTTTCCGTGGATTGGAAATTTAAAAAAATGATTCGCCTTCGTAATTTTGATTCGGATCATTTTCCCATCTTCATCAGTTTGCAGTTCGAAAAACAAGCGCATTTAGAACAAGAAGGAATGAAACCCGATGCAGCGGATGTGGAAGAAGCAAATGAAAAAAAGGGAACTTCCTAACTTCATAATTTTTAACCAAGAGAAGCAAACTTTCGCTTTTTAAAGCATCACGTGCATTGAACAATCATCAAATAAATGGGTAAACCAACAGTGATATTTATTGGAAAAGTAACCGCTAACGCCATAGGTAGAAACAATCCAGGATTCGCTTTGGGAACAGAAATTTTCATAGCCGCTGGAACGGCAATGTAAGAGGCGCTTGCCGCTAAAATAGCAAAAATAAATCGGTTAGAAATATCAGGAGTTACTATGGAACTCAAAACCGCTACAATACTTCCGTTGATAAGAGGAATGAATACAGCAAAAGCGGCAGGAAACCAGCCAAAAGAGAAAAAAGCTTTCAATTTTTTGCCGCTTGTGATTCCCATATCGAGCAGAAATATAGCTAAAAA
>NZ_JBIPPD010000297.1:0-3075 GCF_044368625.1 Flavobacterium sp.
TATTTTTCAGAATGATAAATGGGAAGTGTGGTAAAAATTTGAAAAAACAATAATGCTGTGGCAAAACACACAAACAGAAATAACCAAAAAATTCGGTCTTTAAAAACCGACTCGATGGCTTGATTTCCGCCAAGTTCTTTATGGTGCAAGGCTGCTTTTTTCTCTTTTACCAAAATGGCAAAAATGCTGATGGCAAAAATACATGAAAGCCCATCGACCCAAAACAGCCCGTGGTAGCCCATTCCCATAATAATCAAACCTCCAAGAGCCGGTCCTGCGGCAAACCCTAAATTGATGGCCAGTCGGACTAACGTAAAAGCACGGGCTCGATTTTCAGGTTTGGCATAGGTTCCTAAGGATACGAACATTGCGGGTCGGAACATATCTGCAACAGCCATAATGGCAAAAATACCGAAACACAAACCGTAAAAAGTAGTGATGTATTGCAATCCAAAAAACATCAATCCGCTCGTAAAGAGACTGAAAACCATTATTTTATAAAAACCAATTTTGTCCGATAATTTGCCACCGAGATAAGAACCCAACATGGATCCCAAACCAAAGCAAACCATAATCCAGCCCACTTGATTGTAGGAAAAATGCAAATCTTCTTTTAAATATTTGGATAAAAAGGGTAAAACCATCGTTCCTGCTCGATTGATGAACGTAATGAGGGTTAAAATCCAAACTTCTCTTGAAAAACCTTTAAAATTGTTAATGTAATTGCGAACTGCATTCTGAATCATTCGTACTGATTTGAGTGCGGCAAAGTTCTTAAAAATAGCGGTGATTAAACGCTTTTAAGGCAAAATAAAATTGTTATTTTTACAAAAAAAATAAGCAACATGCACAAATTCATTTCGATCCTTTTTGTTTTTACATCGCTCTGTGCTTTTTCACAGAAACAACCTACTGCCGAAGATTTTCAGAAGAATTTGAATCAAGAATTCGCCAATCCCGATAAATCGCCGTTGACTGAGGACGATCGCTTAAAGTTTACAGCCTTGGAATTTTTCCCCATTGATCCCGAGTTTATTGTGGAAGCAACCTTTACTAAATCGAAAAATGAAAAAGCTTTTGAGATGAAAACCACCACCGAGAGAACGCCGCTTTATGTAAAATACGGCGAAATTTCTTTTACGATAAAAGGCGAAAAATTCAAACTCAATGTCTATCAAAATCTAGAATTGATCAAACGAAAAGAATTCAAAAAACATCTGTTTTTACCCTTTTCAGATTTGACATCCGGAAATGAAACCTACATCGGAGGCCGCTACCTCGATTTAGAAATCCCAAGAGGAAATACGGTTGTCATTGATTTCAATAAAGCCTACAATCCGTATTGTGCCTACAATTATAAATATTCGTGTCCGATAGTTCCTATGGAAAACGACTTGCTGACGCATATTAACGCAGGTGTAAAAAAGTTTCACGACTAATGAAATTCATCAATATACACACCCATTCTTGTTCTCAAAACGAAAATGTTTTGGAAATTGTCAATCAGTATCCGACTTCTTTTGAGGAAACAAACGGATTTTTCTCCATCGGTATTCATCCGTGGCACATCAATCCCGAAACGTGGAAGGAAGAATTGATTATTATTGAGGAGAAAATTCAGTTGAAAAACGGTCTCGCTTTGGGCGAATGTGGCCTAGACAAACGACGGGAAACCCCTATGGAATTGCAAACCGAGATTTTTGAAGCCCAACTTTTATTGGCACAAAAATACCAAATCCCTGTGATTATTCATTGTGTGGCGGCTTTCCAGGAGTTGATTGCTTTGAAACAAAAATTAAACATCGCTGTTCCTTTAGTGGTTCACGGTTTTTCGAAAAGCGAAGAATTGGTGTTGCAGTTGTTGAAAAATGGGTTTTATATCTCTTTCGGAAAATATTTATTACGAAATCCGGAGCTTCAAACCGTTTTTAAACTGGTTCCCGACGACCGATTTTTTCTCGAAACCGATACTATTGAAGAAGAAATTGCAGATGTGTATGCCCTGGCGGCAAAATATAAAAAGAGCGATGTTGTATCTTTGCAACAAATGATTACTAAAAATTTTAATACCGTTTTTAAAAATGGCAGAATGGACTGAACGCGCCGAACTTTTGTTTCAAAAAGAAGGCTTGGAAAAATTAAAAAACTCGAATGTACTGATAGTTGGTTTGGGAGGCGTGGGCTCGTTTGCGGCCGAATTTATTGCCAGAGCTGGCGTTGGAAAAATGACCATTGTGGACGGCGATGTGGTGGATATTACCAATATCAATAGGCAATTACCCGCTTTACACACAACAGTTGGACAACCTAAAATAGTGGTAGTTGGAAATCGTTTAATGGATATCAATCCGGAATTGCAGTTGACGCGCATTCAGGAATTTTTGTCGCCCGAACGTGCTTTTGAAATTGTAACCGAAGAGTTTGATTACGTGTTGGATTGTATTGACAGCGTTACACCAAAATTCAATTTGATAGTTGCTGCGAAACGCAAACATGTAAAAATCATCAGTAGCATGGGTGCCGGTGGAAAAATGGAAGCTTCAAAAGTAAAAGTAGCCGATATCAGTAACAGCAACAGTTGTTTCTTGGCCCGAGTGATTCGAAAAAGGTTAAAAGAGGTAAAAATCGACAAAGGCGTAAAAGTGGTATTTTCGACTGAAATTCAAGACGAAAGCAGTTTAAAAACCACCGACGGCAAAAATTATAAAAAATCATTTTACGGTACAAACAGTTACATGCCCGGACTTTTTGGGTTGTATGCTGCCGAAACGGTAATCAGGTATTTGTTAAAAAGGTAACAAGTATTTGCATAATTACTAAAAGTATACTTTATATTTAAAATTCGTTTGACAATTTGTAGCGAAAAAAAATTATATTTGTTTATTACAACACGAAACAAACCTTCGCCAATCTACCCATTTTTGGGTGTATATACGAAAGTTTGTTTCGCCTATATACTAGTTACCAGCCATTTTAGCGCACCAAAATAATGAAAGAATATTTTATTTTACAATTCAAAATGCTAAACAGGCAATTAACCGAATGGGGAATTGAACCAGTAATTGGATATGTTGT
>NZ_JBIPPD010000298.1:0-3074 GCF_044368625.1 Flavobacterium sp.
CCACTACCTGCAACTCCTTTTATTTGAATAGGTTCTGTAACTTGTAAAAACAAAACTCTTTTCTGTTCTCCGATAAGTTTAATTGGTTTTAGTGGCATAGTTATGTGTTTTATGTTATTGAGGTCAGTTGAAATAAATTTAATTATATCAAGTGCCTAACCATAATTTTCTTAAACTTCTTACCAAAACCCAGTATAATTGCTTCGTTGTTTTTGATAATTAATTCTCCTTTTTGAAGTCCTGCAATAGCTTGTTTTATTTCAACCAAATCGTTTCCAGCTACGCCATACATATCTTTTAAAACACTATCATTAATGGATTGCTGCTTCATTATTAGAGGGTATTGAGCATTGGCATAGAAATCAAAATGTTTGCTTTTATAAGCATCCATATTTTGAGTAGCCAGAATTATACTCATTCCTTTGTTACGACCTACTGCAATCAAATCACGAAGTGGTTTGTTATCAAATCCTAACATATAATGGGCTTCATCAATAATTGTAAAGTGTCTTAATTCTACTTTTTCTTTATCATTGGCTTGTACTGGAAGATTTTCATAGATGGAATTTAGTTTTGATACTATGAAATATACTATTGCTTTTCCGATTGGACCATCATTTGGGAATTTATCCATTTTTACTATGAAACTGTTTCCAATTAAATCGATACGGTCTTCGTTAGTAAAAAGATTAGAACGCTCTAATTGGTTAAGAACAGCTTTCACACTATCTGTTTTTTCTCTATCTTTTGGTGGCTGAAGGTCAGTATAACTTTCAATAATTTGAGTAAAATTAATTGGTTTGCCTTTTGTCTCTTTGTAAGTATTTATAATAGCAGAGGAAAGTCTTTCTCCCATATTAGCACTAATCGTAGCTTTATCAATAGACAACAAAGCATTTGCCAATTCTGTTGAGTATAGATTGATTTCGTTTTGTGTTTTACCTACAAAATCTTTGAAAGGTGTAAATGGTAAAGGTTCTACCATTGGATCTAAAATAGCCGAACGATTTACTTCAAAATGTTGCAACCAATCATTATTAGCAATATCTGAAAACTCTCCTTTGTAATCGAAGAAAAGGAAATTTACTGGATAATTACTTTCTACAGAAAGCGAACGCATTTCATTCATTAAAACGGCTAAAAGGTTTGATTTTCCAGAACCTGTAGAACCTGCAATAAGAATTTGAGTGTTAGTTACATTTTTACTATTCATATCTAAATAAGCACTAATATCCCCATCATAATTTCCAATGTTTAAGTTTAATAATGGTATCTGTCCTGCTTTTATTGAAGCTGTTGTACTTACTTTTAGCCATTCGTGTAATGTATCGCCTTTCATCAGCATATCAAAGCCTCTGAAAATCTCCGCATTAACGACTTTACTTTTTGTAATGTTATCTTCCCAATTTATTTCTAAATCGTGATATCGTAACTTTATCATTGAAGACAGCATTCCATTTAGATTGTGAACCGTAAATAGTGTTGGATGAATACTGTTGGACGACATTTGAATATTGAGTACTTCTTTGTTTCTTTTCTCATTATCGGACAATCCCGCAATTAAACAAATACGCATCAGTTTTGCATTTCCTTTAGGACTTACATTTTTATGATTATCGGTATAGTGTTTTAAATTGATGTGCTTCTCTAAACGCTCTCGCAAATCATTCATTTTTGAATTCAATGCTTCCGCTTGTCGTAATCCTGTTTCTATTGCTGCCATAACTACTTAAAATTAATTAGGAAAATAGCCTTCAACTACTTCTGTTAATTGATTTTCCTTGTCTCTTACTAGAGTGAATTTTTTTGAAATGAAATTTTCGATTTTACTCAAATCAACAGACTTTCTAATTTCACTATCCGTACTTAATAAAATGGTTTGATGTGATAATTTAGGGAAGTAATTTTCGAGTAATGAAGCTCGACTACTTTCGTCTAAATATCCAAAAACGGTGTCAATCATTACTGGTGGATTGTAATCTCCGAAATAATGCAATGATTTTAAAAGTACCTGGATTATTATTTGTTTTGAAGCTGCATTTAATTCATCAAGGTATATTTCATTTCCAGCTTTGTGGTAAATTTTGAATGAAAGATTGCTTAAATCTTCTGACAACACTACACGATCTATCTGATTTTCATATACTACTAAAGTTGTATTTAAATCATTTTTCATTGCCTCCTCAATACGTGCTTTTTTGTTTTTTAACAACGCATTGGAAATATTTGAAAATAATGGGCCTAACTTTTTCAGTATTTCAAGTTTAGGATTTGGCACTTCTTCATCTGACAAATCAAATCTTTTAATTTTGGTGTCTAAACGCTCTATTTCCGATTGGTAATTTTTGATATCCTCTTTATATTCTTTTATCTTTAATTCATTTGCATCATAGCTTTGGATAATTTCTTCACCACCACCCATATCATTTTTTCTTAAATCTAATAATTGAATTTTCAAATTAGGTAGTGAAGCAATTTCTTTTTCTAAACTACTTTTTTGCTGCACCAATATGTTGTATTGATTGATGCTTGACCAACCCAATAACTGTTCAAAATGGATGACATCATTCTTATCAATATAATCGTATTCAGTATCCTTGTTATTTTGTCTTGATTTTTTAATAATGTAATCCGCTAATTTATTTTTTTGTTCAGCAGTTAATTCGGCAATTATTAAATGGTGTTCTTTTAAGAACTCTAATACTTTATCTGAAACTAAACTAATCTGTTCAGGTTCTATAAAATCATTATTTATCTGTTGACTTTTTTCCGAAAGTATTAATTCTATTTCGTTTTGAACAATGGTAATTAACTTTGGTATGAAAACTTGAATTTCAATATCATTAAGGAATTTTTCTGATTGGTCTATAAATAGTATTTCCTTGTTTAGAATATCATCAATCTTTCTTTCTACAATTTGAATTTGCTCTTTGATGTTTGCCTGAAGACTTTTACCTTCTTTAGCACTTTCGTAAAAATCCTTTTGAGCCATAGCATAACTTAAACTTCTATCGTATTGCACTTTAGTAGCATCAATTAAGTCTAGGTATTTTTTATGTTCTTCTAAAAGGTTT
>NZ_JBIPPD010000102.1:0-11342 GCF_044368625.1 Flavobacterium sp.
ATATTTATTGACACAAATATTTTTTTGGATTTTTACAGAATCAGAAGAACAGATATTTCATTGAAGTATCTTGACGAGATTGTGAAACATAAAGACATAATTATAACTTCAAGTCAAATAGAAATGGAGTATAAAAAAAATCGTCAAGTAGCAATTCTTGAATCGATAACTGAGGTCACAAAAAAAAGTAATATTAATTTAAGTGTACCAGCAATTCTGACAGATGCTCAAGCTTTAAAAATGCTTAAAAAAGCAAAAGAAGAGGTTGAAAATCAGCAGCAAAAACTAAAAGTGCAGATTGAAAGAATTCTAAAAAATCCAAATCAGTTTGATCCTGTTTACAAATCATTGCAAAAAATATTTACAAATAAATCAGCCATTAATTTAAATCGTGACAACAAAATTCGATTTTCAATAAGAAATTTAGCAAAAAAGAGATTTGTTTTAGGTTATCCACCCAGGAAAAATGATGACAATTCTATAGGAGATTCTATTAATTGGGAATGGATAATAAAATGTGCTGAAATTACGGGAAAACATATAATTATTGTAACACGCGATACAGATTTTGGAGCAATCTCAGAAAATGAATCATATTTGAATGATTGGCTAAAACAAGAATTTAAGCAGCGAATTAGTCAAAAGAGAAAAATAATATTAACCAACAAGTTATCAATGGCTTTTAAACTAGTTGAAATACCAGTTTCAAAGGAAATGATTGAAGAAGAGAAAAGTATAATAAAAGATTCATTTGCTTCGTCACAAAAAAGATTGCAAGAAGCTATATTCCGACTCTCGGAAAATTTATCGCTTTCAGAATATATTAAAAATATTAATAGTAATAGTTTGGATGAAAATAAATAAACGTCTGTCGTCAAGCGCCCCAGCTGGCGCGAGCGTCTCGCTCGTGCCCAATATAAAAAAGTTAAACGGTTTATTTGTCATTCTGACGAAGGAAGAATCTTAGCAAAGTAGAGCTAATATAAGAGATTGCTTCGCCAGTTCGAGCAGAGCTCTCGGATCCTCCTTCGTCGGGATGATAAAATGGGTAATTACTTACGATAGCTAGCTGGAGACCAAGAACAAATCGTAAATATCTAAATATGAAATGAGCATTACGGAAATGCGATGCAAATCCCTATGAAGATATATGCGAATTACATATGACCGATAAAAAACAATAAATATCTACAGATGAAAAGAAAAGAATTTGAAAAGGAATTTTTGATTTATAACAACAACGGAAAACAAGTTTGGGTAATTTCCAAAGTAAAAGAATTGCCGGTGGAAATTGTGACTATGGCAAAGAACCTTGCAGAGCTCGATTTTTTAAAATTTATAAGAATATCCAACGATTCACTTTCTGCTTCGAGCGAGAATTATCCCAATAGACCAAAAGTTCCTATTACTTATATGAACCACCATACCGCTATTGGAATTGAAATTCTTTACGATACAAACTATAAGACGATTGACTTTTTCGGCATAAACTCCCCAATTAAGGGTAACGGCAGCAAAATGGTTGATGCAATTTTAAAAGAGTTTCCTGAAGATTGGCAACCTGCTGTGGTTATGGATTGGAGTAACGGATTTTGGAACAAAATGAAAGAAAAATATAATAGTATTGAATGGTTAATGTAATTTAATATAAACCTCCACTTGCTAGCGCGAGCGTCTCGCTCGTGCCCAATGTAAAAAAGTTAAGCGGTTTATTTGTCATTGCTTTGCCAGTTCGAGCAGAGCTCTCGGATCCTCCTACATCGGGATGTCAATAAAACGTACTAAATCAAGGTAAGAGGAATGAAAAAAAAGTAATCTATAAAACAAAAACCACCTCAATGTCCACCAATAATTACACGAAAATTACTGTAACCGAGCTTAAAGAATTGGCGTTACTTAGTAGCATGTCAACAATTAATGAGCGTTATACAGATTTGTATGCAGACAATGATGAAAACTATATTTTGAAGAAAAACAATCTAGGGTTTATGTTGAAAGTGGCCAATTATAATGCTGAGATTGTAAAAAAAGACGGCATCAATCTAATGTTTCAAATATTTCTTGAGCGGTATATTTCAAAAAATTATTCAGAAACAAAGGGGTATTATTGGTATGAACTAAAAGCAATTTTATTTTTTTGCTTATACCTGAAAACAGCATCTAATGGCAAGGATTTTAGAAAAAAACTTTTGAGTGATTCCTTACATAAAAGTCTTGTAAAATATAGCTCGGGAGTTATTGTTAGGCATTAATCCGCAAATCTTAATTTATATCCTCGAAGCCTATTACTTTTCAATCAAAACATTTTATAGCACTTCCGTGTACGGATGTACTATAAAAACTTGTCAACAATAGCACTTCCGTGTACGGATGTACTATAAAAACAAGTCAACAATAGCACTTCCGTATACGGATGTACTGTAAAAACAAGTCAACAATAGCACTTCCGTGTACGGATGTACTATAAAAACTTGTCAACAATAGCACTTCCGTGTACGGATGTACTATAAAAACAAGTCAACAATAGTACTTCCGTGTACGGATGTACTGTAAAAACTTGGCGACAATAGCACTTCCGAGTACGGATGTACTGTAAAAACTTGGCGACAATAGCACTTCCGTGTACGGATGTACTATAAAAACTGGTCAACAATAGCACTTCCGTGTGTAGCGTGGCGTATAAGGCAAGAAAAGGAGTGTTGGTCCTTACAGGAAGTAGTACCGATAGGGTGGGAGAAAGGCTTGCAGCGGGTACTACCTTACAGGTGCTGATAAATAACAAAGGTACTCTAGTATTTTTGGCAAAATGATTACGATATATTGTATTATTTTTTTAATTTTATCATAATTATTAATTTAATCTTTATTATCATGACAGACGAAACAAACAACGGCGGGGGTAAAAAACCAAACAAAAAAAGTAGTATTCCAAAAGCCGACAGCGATTTTGGAAAAGTAGCGGCCTCCGCGAGTACCAACTGGACGGCCAACCCATGGCTCACCTTGAAGTGGACTACTGCAGCAGAGTTTGCCACCGCAACCGCAGCGTACAATGCCATATTGGCTGCCCGACAAACTTCTGGTGCCACCCGCCCTCAAATTACCAAGGCCTTAACGGTGCTCAATAAAGAAATCGACCGTTCTTTGTCTTATGTAAAAGGCTACCTCGCCGAAAAGTACGATAAAGATAACTCGCTGAGTTACTATCCTGCCTTTGGTATTGTCTATTATGATAAGCAATATGCAATGCCCGTTGATCAAAGTAACCGCCAAGATGCACTAAAGTTAATGTTGGAAGCGATTGAAAGCAACGACTTTCAGGACAAAACCTACGGACTTGCTTACTGGACAGGTGTATACACTAAATATGTGGATCTTGTTGAGAAAGGCCGCGAACTTGACGGCGGCATCTCTACAAAAGTGGGCAGCAAGAATGAACTTAAAATAAGTATTAAAAAAGGTTTGAACGCCCTAATTAATGTACTAAAAGGAAATTATCCCGATACCTACAAACAAGAACTCCGCCAGTGGGGTTTTCAAAAAGACAAATACTAACCTGCTGTATTGTGCCTAAATGCTCTGAATTATCGGAGCATTTTTTGTTTACAAGACATCGTGGCGGATCATCGGGAAGCGGGAACGTATAGCACGACTCGCCACTCGCGAGCGTCTCGCTCATGCCCAATGTAAAAAAGTGAAGCGGTTTATTTGTGTTTGCTTCGCTTGTTCGCCCCGATAATTATTGGGGCTCGGGTCCGAATTTATTTCAGGATCTTATTATAGAAGCTGGAACATCGTTTTAATAATCGAACGTTTTGGCTTATGCAAATCACGATTCAAGAAAACCGGAAAAGCACTAGAATATATTTTCCAGAAAAAAAAGATTAGAAAGAAAGTTGTAAATTTGCAAAGATGAAAACAGATATAAATGTAAACAATAATATGCTTACTTGGGCTATTGACCGAGCAGGATATGAATTGCAAGATTTTATTGCTGAAGTTCCTCAAACAAAAGATTGGCTTGAAGGAACTAAAAAACCCACAGTTAAACAATTAGAAACTTTCTCTAAAAAAGTGCATTTGCCTTTTGGCTATTTGTTTCTGAATGAACCTCCAACTGAAAAACTTCCAATACCTTTTTTTAGAAGTAATGGCAAGCAAACTGAAAAAGTAAGTATAAATGTTTATGATACAATTCTTTTAATTCAGCAAAGACAAGATTGGTTGCGCGAGTATTTACAAGATAATTCCTTTAGTAAATTACCTTTTGTTGGTAAATATTATAATTCTTTCGATGTCAAAGCAATAGTTGCCGACATTAGAAAGGTTCTTAATTTGCATGAAAATTGGGCTCTCGAATTTAAAAATTGGGAAGAAACATTAAACCGTTTAGTCCATATAATAGAGGATAACGGAATTATAACTGTATTCAATGGAGTCGTTGAAAATAATACATCTAGACCAATCAAAGTCGACGAGTGTAGAGGATTTGTTCTAGTTGATTCTATTGCACCATTTATGTTTATAAATAATGCTGATAGTAAAGCTGCACAAATGTTTACTATTGTGCATGAACTTGCACATATTTGGACTGGGCATAGCGCAGGTTTTGACTTTAGAAAATTACAGCCAGCTGATGATCCGATTGAAAAGCTATGTGACCAAGTAGCTGCAGAATTTCTTGTGCCTGAAAATGCTTTTAATGAAATTTGGGCTACGGTTCAGGATATAAGAATAGTATCTCGATATTTTAAAGTCAGTGAAATTGTAATCGCCCGGAGAGCTTTAGATACTGGAAAAATTACTAAAAAACAATTTTTTGAATTTTATGAGGAGTATAAAAATAGAGAGTTTTCTAAAAAAGAAGATCAGCCATCTGGTGGTAATTTTTATGCAACAGCAAAAAAAAGGATTAGCATAACTTTTGCTTCTCATGTCAATCAAGCTGTTAAAAGTGGACAACTTTTGTATCGTGACGCATACAAATTGACAAGCATGAAAGGTGATACGTACGAAAAATTCTTCGCTAAAAACTTGTAGTACATGGAGATATTTATAGTTGATAGCAATTTTTTCATTCAAGCTCACAGGTCAATTTATCCTTTAGACATTGCACTCGGATTTTGGAATAAAGTAAAGCAGTTAGCACATGCTGGGCTTTTATTTAGTATTGATAAAGTCAAGGATGAACTTTATGATAAAAATGATGAATTAGAAGTTTGGTGCAAGAATAATTTGCCAGAAAATTTCTTTATTGATTCCTCAACTGCGATTGCTCAATACGCTATTGTTTCAGCTTGGGCAATTTCAAAAAACGATCACTATTTACCGAATGCACTAAATGAATTTCTTGATGCATCCGAAGCCGATGCCTTTCTGGTTTCGTTTGCATTAGCTGACCCCGTAATTCGTATAATTGTTACCCAGGAAGTAAGCCGACCAGAACAGAAAAACAAAATAAAAATTCCTGAACCTTGTATAGCGTTAGGAATAAATTACCTAAATACGATAGCGATGTTTAGAAAATTGGGAGAAACTTTTTAAAAAATGTCCCCGCTACCGCCGTCGTCCCACTCGAGCCCAATGTAAAGAAGTTAAGCGGTTTATTTGTCATTGCTTCGCTTGTTCGCCCCGATAATTATCGGGAC
This sequence comes from Flavobacterium sp., assembly GCF_044368625.1. Classification (GTDB taxonomy): domain Bacteria; phylum Bacteroidota; class Bacteroidia; order Flavobacteriales; family Flavobacteriaceae; genus Flavobacterium. The sequence continues at coordinate 5,649 of NZ_JBIPPD010000102.1, forward strand.
TCGGGTCCGAATTTATTTCGGGATACAAAATGGGAAGCATTAACAAGTACCAACTCTCCGTTCATTCATTTCTAAATCCTCGAAGCTCTTTACTTTGTAATTAATACGTTTTATAGCACTTCCGTGTACGGATGTACTGTAAAAACGAGGCAATGATAGCATTTAATGATTTTGGAGTATTTGAAGCAAGCGTGAAGGATGGAAGTGGAGCTCTCTCGATAAAAATCGGGACACATCCCGATTTTTTATCGGGAAGCGGGAACGGACAGCCTGACCCGGCCCCGATAGCTATCGGGGTTACGGAGGGGCACGCCCAAATTAGAAATAGGTGTGTGCGTTTAAAAAAGCCATTGTACTGCTTTGGCAAAATTTTCTTTCCACAGTTTTTCATTGTGTTCGCCGCCTTCTATGATTACTGTTTTGGTTAGCTTTAGGCATTCGCAACGGTTGCGGTCGAGGAGGGTTTGCATTTTTTTCAAATCAGCAACCATTGTTTCGCTTTCTTTGTCGCCGGCCAGAAAATAGATTTGTGCTTTTGTTTTTTCGGCGTTTTCCATCAACGTATACATTTTGTTGTTGAACCAAAATGAGGGAGAAAAAACACCTGCTTTCCCAAATACTTCGGGATGTTTTACAACCGCATAAAACGACAATAATCCACCGAGTGAACTCCCGAAAATGGCGGTATTTTTTTTATTTGATTTGGTGCGGTACACACTATCGACTTTTGGTTTTAGAGTTTTAATAATGAAATTCAGGTAGTTGTCTCCGTTTCCTCCGCCGTATTTTTCGTTTTTAAAAGGCGTTAATTCGTCGAGTCTTTTTTCATTTCCGTGTTCAATTCCGATGACGATGATTTGGGCATTCATTTTATTTAATGTTTCATCCACTTCCCATTCGCCAGCGAAAGCTGTTTTTTTATCAAATAAATTTTGAGCATCGTGCATGTACATCACGGGATATTTTTTGTCGGAAGTATCATAATCTAGGGGTAAATAAACCCAGATTTTTTTTTGAACGTTTAATTCTGGCGCAAAAATTTCAAATGAACTTACATTTTTTGCAGCTGTAGCTTCTTGAGCATAAAAGTGTGATGTGATAAATAGCGAAAAAAAGAGAATAAAAAACTTTTGCATGCGATACAAATTTGTAATTTTAAATAAAAAGAAATATTTTATCTAAAAATAGGATTTAAATGAACACGCACGCGACAAAGATTAATTTATTAGCCGAAATGATTGCTTTTTCGATAGTGGACGGGAAATTGCACAAGCGCGAATATCAATTTTTAGCATTGATTGCCAAAGAGTTAAGAGTTAGTGATCAGGAGTTTAAGGATTTGTTTCACCAAGAGCATTTTGTGATTCCTATTAAATCTGAAAATCAACGCATCCAGCAGTTTTACCGTTTGGCTTTGTTGATGCACATTGACGGTGTTTTGCACGAAAAAGAAGCGACAGCTATCAAACAAATTGCGATTGAAATGGGTTTAAATCCTTCGGCAACGCATCGTTTTTTAGAACTGATTAGTAAAACTAAAAACCGGTTTATCGAACCAAATGAGGTGTATGCACTGTTTAAAGAACAGCAAAATTAAACCAAAACTTTTTCCTGTAGCGCTTTGATATCGTCCCTTAATTTAGCTGCTTGCATAAAATCCAATTCTTTAGCCGCTTTTTCCATGGATTTGCGTTTTTCTCGAATCAATTTTTCAATCGCGTCCTTCGTCATGTAGGTCGTGTCGGGTTCTGCGGCAATATTCGTTGTGTTTCCTAACTCGTAATCGACCAATGGATTTTTCGTAAAAGCACTTTCAATTTTCTTGTTCAACGCCATCGGAATTACATTGTTTTCAGTATTGTACTGTATTTGTTTTGCTCTTCGGTATTCGGTATCGTCGATGGTTTTTTGCATACTCGCCGTTATTTTGTCGGCATACATAATTGCTTTTCCATTCAAATTTCGAGCAGCACGACCAACAGTTTGCGTCAATGAACGATTGCTTCTCAGGAAACCTTCCTTATCGGCATCCAAAATAGCAACGAGCGAAACTTCGGGTAAATCCAAGCCTTCTCGCAACAAATTCACGCCAATCAACACATCAAAAATGCCTCTTCGCAAATCTTGCATGATTTCAATTCGCTCCAAAGTGTCCACCTCCGAGTGGATGTAACGACAACGAATGCCTACTTTTGTCAAGTATTTAGCCAATTCTTCTGCCATTCTTTTGGTTAAAGTGGTCACTAAAACCCGTTCATCAACTTCAGCTCGTGCTTGAATCTCTTCAATTAAATCGTCAATTTGGTTCAAACTCGGTCGGATTTCAATAATTGGATCCAATAATCCCGTTGGTCTAATAATTTGTTCTACATAAACGCCGCCCGATTTCTCCAATTCATAATCAGCTGGAGTCGCCGAAACATATATCGTCTGGTTTTGCAAGGCTTCAAATTCCTCAAAACGCAAGGGTCGGTTGTCCATTGCAGCGGGAAGTCTAAAACCATATTCCACCAAGTTTTCTTTCCGACTTCTATCGCCGCCATACATAGCATGGACTTGCGAGAGCGTCACGTGACTTTCGTCCACAATTGTCAAGAAATCTTTCGGGAAATAATCCAATAAACAAAACGGTCTTGTTCCTGGAAGTCGTCCGTCGAGGTAACGCGAATAATTTTCAATCCCCGAACAATATCCCAATTCCCGAATCATTTCTAGGTCAAAATTTGTACGTTCTTCGAGTCGTTTGGCTTCGAGATGTTTTCCAATTTCCTTGAAATAATCCACTTGTTTTACCAAATCTTGCTGAATTTCCCAAATCGCTCCGTTCAAAACATCGGGGGATGTGACAAACATATTGGCAGGATAAACCGTCAGGGTATTGTATTTTTCAACCACCAACGAAGTTTTTGCGTCAAAAGCTTCAATATCTTCAATTTCGTCCCCAAAGAAATGAATCCGAAAAGGTTCATCGCCATAACTTGGAAAAATTTCTACTGTGTCGCCTTTAATTCTAAAAGTCCCGGGAGTAAACTCCGCTTCGGTCCTAAAGTACAAACTTTGCACGAGTTGTTGCAACAATTTTGTTCTCGAAATAATTTGGTCTTTATTTAAAGAAATCACATTTTTCTGAAATTCCACTGGATTTCCAATACCGTACAAACACGAAACGGAAGCCACAACCAACACATCACGACGTCCCGAGAGTAGGGAAGAGGTTGTACTCAAACGCATTTTCTCTAACCCTTCGTTGATGGATAAATCCTTTTCGATGAAAACCCCGGTAACGGGCATGAATGCTTCAGGCTGGTAATAGTCGTAATAGGAAACAAAGTATTCCACCGCATTGTTCGGAAAAAACTGTTTGAATTCGGAGTACAGCTGGGCGGCAAGGGTCTTGTTGTGTGCCAAAACCAAGGTTGGGCGTTGCACTTCTTGGATCACATTGGCCACAGTAAACGTTTTCCCTGAACCCGTGACACCCAATAGCGTTTGGTATTTTTCGCCCGTTTCAATGCCTCCAGCCAATTTTTTGATGGCTTGTGGTTGGTCGCCTTTGGGTTGGTAATCCGATACAACGTTAAATTTCATAGAGAATCATTTTCAAACAAATTTAGCAATGTTTTCTAAGAAAAAGGAATAAGAAAAACTTAAAAGTTTAAAATTCTAAGAGGATCAAATACGGTATAAAATACACTTTTATGAACTGTAAAAGCTCTGTTTTAAAATTATTTTATTTAGAAACAGTTGCGGTTTTTTAAAATCGATTTTTATTTTTGAGCAGTATTTTATAGCGTTGTATTTTTTGGTACGTCAACTTCATACTCTAAAATGTCTCCGGGTTGGCATGCTAACACTTCACATATTGCCTCCAAAGTACTGAACCTGATTGCTTTTGCTTTTCCGGTTTTTAGAATGGAAAGGTTCGATAAGGTCAATCCCACTTTATCGGAAAGTTCGTTGAGTGACATTTTTCGTTTGGCCATCATGACATCTAAATTTACAATAATTGCCATAGTCTATACTGTTAAATCATTTTCGTTTTGTAGGTCTACTCCTTTTTTGAAAATCGTGGCAATGATATAAATCACAGCTCCCATAAGAATAAAGGCCTGACTGTCGACCCAAAAAGGGTTTAAACTGTCGGTGATAAAACCGTAATGCATTAAATTTTTAGCGGTTTGTCTAGCGATTAAACTTAAGACTCCAATGGACAAAGTGTAATAACTGATGAGCAAAATTTGGTTGGAAACAAAAGTGTCGAATGGTTTTGTTAAATCCATTTTGTGCATGAGTCGGATTACGATGTAGAACAATATCGCTTTTAAAATGGAAATAAAGATTATAAAACTATAGATTCCAAAGAAAGCAGTTTTACTTTGGTTGTACATTTGGGTCAAGTCCAATTTTTGATAAAGATTTCCTACAATTTCAGGTTTAAACAGACTGAACAAGAAATTTACAATCAAGCCACCGGCTTCAATGGACAAACCCACAAAGATGAGCCAAGCTACAATTGTAAGGCCTTTAAATACGAAGTTGTTTGTTTTTGACATATTTGATTTATTTGAAATATTGTTTCAAAAATAATAAATATTTATTGATAAACAATAAATTTAGAATTATTTTTTGAATCAGTAGTGCTGTTTTTTTTCATCGTTGCGAAAACCATTTTGCTCCATGCTTTCCGGTTGGAAATATTATTTCATAAATTAACTGCGGTTTATCTTTTTTTAATTCATTCAAACGTATTGAAGAAGCTTTAAAAAAACGTGCTGTCGTGGAACTTCAACGGCAATGATTTTTTCATATAGTTCGATCGCTTTTTCTTTAGATTTTGAACTTTCATAATAGTGCGCTAAAGCGTAATCGTATAAATCGTTTTCCCCGATTTTTTCGATGAATGTTCGCGCCTTTTCATTTTAAATAATTGGCTGCAACACCTGCGGAACCATCCAAGGTGACAATGCCAGAAGGAGTGGATTTATACAATTCATAACTGGATTGACAGTATTTTCCATCCTTGTAAAGAAGTTCAGCTATAAAATAATGTATTGGCATCGAATATAGCCTTTCAAAAATTTGATACCATAGTGGTTTTGATTTTAATTTATCATTTTGAAGCTATTATCATTTGCAATTTCATTTTCTTTCAAAAAGGTTTCTATTTATTTACAAAATTGTAATAAGTATCATAGGAATGTGTTTGGTTATCAAAAACCCGAATAGTTATTTCATTTTTTTCTCTAAACTCAAATAATTCTTGGCATTGTTTAGACATTGACCAATGGGGAAAGTATTCTATTTTTTATGATCAAAATATAATCCGAAAAAAGCACTTTCAAAAACAATATCTTTATAATCCTTTTTTCAAATAAATATTTTACAAATGGTGTTTTGGCTAAAAAATCCGAGCCAATGTGATGTTCTGCTTCTCCCACGAAAACCACTTTTTTATCAAGAATATTTTTGGATATTATTTTTTGACTTCTTCTGTAAGAAGATTTTAGATAGCACTTAATTGATATAAATTACCTTCAATTTGGGAGTAAGAAAGCGAAGAAATGTTTAAAAATAATATGCATATCCTTTTTTAATCATACTCCTGTAATACTTGCTATCACTAGTCTATCGAAGATTTTCTCACCAAAATATCTGCGATTTAGCTTATAAACAAACTCGTTCAGATACAGTTGT
>NZ_JBIPPD010000299.1:0-3070 GCF_044368625.1 Flavobacterium sp.
ACCTAACATATTGCCACTTTTTTTTACCTAAATATACTCTTTTTGGCAATTTAACTTCGCTTTTTATTACTATTTTTATATACAAGTTATTAACAGACAGATTGTTATAACATATTTAAGGAATGACCAAATAGATAAACGTTACAATCTTTGTTTGGAAATTTTTGAAATGCAATTAAAACCGCACTTATTTTATTGTTAAACTCCGTCTGCCAATGTATTGACCCCTTAAAATCAGTGCTTTCGGTTTGGTGATTTTTTCCAAATCTCTAATTCAACATCTATTTTTCTTTCTAAATATATTTGCTTTAATAAAAATCCAAGGAAAAAATAACGCATCGTTAATGAAAATACAAATCGATAAAGATGATATTTTATAAAAATCCAAATCAATGTCCTTTAGCCAAATTCATTTATGCAAGTATTTCTTCACTCACTAGCACGCGGTTATTTATATTCTTTTGGGTATGAATCGCATTGCAAACGCTTTATTTAGTTCGTACAAATAAGTAGGCATACGTTACAAACGAGTACTGGATTGGGAATTTTGAAATTATAGGAAAAAGAACCTCGGTTTCGTTCAACAAGAGTTTCATTGTTCGGCTTGCAGCCTCAACGAACCCCTAGTTGCTAGGCGAAGTGCATTATCATTATTGGACAATTGTAAAATAAACCCTTTCAGCTTTAACCTTTTTGTTCTTAGTATGAAATGGAATGACTTTTCCGCTAATCAGCCATTTCATTAGGTTATCAATCTTTGTTACTACAGGATTAGTTGTTGCATTTTTCACGAAGTAGAGTTGGTAGTTAGTTGAATTTGAGATAAAGAATAACCACTCGTTTTTTGTAAGTATAAAACTATTTTCACTACCTGAAGTAGCTTTACATTCAATGTAATATTCTGTGTTTGAAAATTCAGAATCTATAATCTGAAAGTCAAAACTTTTTCCACTTTCGGAAATTTCATTTTCCCATTTAACTCGACCAGGATAATTTTGGCTTAGAATCTTAAATAGCAAACTTTCACTTTGCAATCGAATGGTTTCATTTAGTTCGGAATCTTCAACAATTTCTATGTCTACATCATCGTCAAAAATTGTTTTCCGAATCTTTAAACTTTCAATTTCTGTGACAGGTTTATTTAAAATTTCTGCTTTACTAATTGAATCTTCAATAATTGATTTTTTCAGATTTACTAGTTTACTACGAACACTACCATCTGAAAATACTGAGGATTGAATATTGACAAAATCACCCCCAGTTTGATTAACCAGTTCTTTTGCTTTTGCACTTGCTTCATTACTTAGAGAAATTCCGACTATAAAAATATTACACCGGATTCCGTGAACATTCAATGCGGTTTTAGAGGCTTCGTGATAGTCGCTTTTTGTAGTTTCTTCACCATCAGTCAATAAAATTAATTTACGATCAGAATTTGGATATTTTTTCAAACGATCAATTGCATTTAGAACTGCTTCCGTAATTGGAGTTCCTCCAGTTTTATACGGTATTGGAATTTCAGAAATTGTATGTCTAATTGCTTCGAAATTATTACCTGAGTACAAAATTGGTTGCTCAATTTTATTTGTACCATCTATAGAATGAAATCGACTTACTGTAACCAAAGTTGCATAATCGATTGTCGGCAAAATCTCTTTCAATAAAATTTCTTTTGCCACTTCCATTCGAGTTGTTTTCCCGTCAGGCAATAAGTATTGCAGATAAGAATCGGGAAATACATCTTTGCAATTTCCCATACTATTAGAGTTGTCTAAAACTATTTCGATATATGTATCCATTATTTCGAGATTTCATTTCGCCTAGCGTTTGGACGTGTTGCGAATTAAGGAAGTCTAAACTTAAGGTTAATAACTGAACTTTCAGAAACAAAACCATCTTTAAATTAAGTCTGAACCAGCCATATTGCCATAAGGCGGCTATTTACGTACAATGTTTATATTTTTTTTCAAGAGCGTTCTTATTCAGAACTATTTTTATTATTTATATTTTGATATTTAAGATTTTTATCTTTACAATTTCTGATGAATAATATCAATTCTTATTCGAAAAATATTTTACTTGGATATACATTTTCCGAATGTTCTTCATTCATCTAAAGTTTTTTTAATTGTTTTGATAATTTCTTCTCTTGGAAATTCACCAAAAGGTACGTCTCCAGGTTTAGAATATCTACTTCTTTTTATTTCAGGTTCAGCTTCTCCCGTAAATTCTATGATTAGTTTTTTATAAATTTTTTTTGCAGATATATCAATGAATTTTAATTCAAGTTGTCCTCTTTTAGCGATAGATCCGTCCGTATATTGTCCTTCTTCTTTACTTTCAATTACGTTAATCCAAATTAATACATTAGCTTTAATAATGCTGTCCGTTATTTTTGAACTATATTTTTTTTCAGGGAATATGTACTGAAATTTAAAAGCTTTGTGCGGATTACATATAGTTTGATGATGACTTTCAATTATAAAAGCTTTTTTTATTTCAGTATTCTTTTGAGAAAAAGTTAAATCCTTACAATTATAATTTTTAAAAAAATCAAGATTTGATTCATTCCAATAATTTTTAAAGATTTCTTCGGTTGATTTTTTTTCTTTTAAATCTCGTTCATCTTTGAAAAAATATGAATCAATACCTTCATAAATAAACATAATTGCAAAAATTGCCAATACAATGAATCCACATCCGGCTTTACCAATTTTATAATCATTCATATCATTTTATTTTAACATTGCAGGTAACATTATGCTATTTTGAGATGGTGGGGAGTACTTAATCTTTCAATTTTCGGCTTTGCAGAAAGTTAATGCGAAACGGTAAATCCAGCATACCCCCACTAGCTAAATATAGCGGTTATAGGCCGTTTTTTATTTAAAAGTCATTTCATCAAGTAATTTTTCTAAATCTTCAATATTTGTAATTTTGTATTTGCTGTGTTCAATTCATAAGTGCAACAAACTTATTATTTAGAGTTTCAATTGGACTAAGATAATTGAATTTTCTAATAGGTCTGTTATTAATTGATAATTCTACTTGTTTAATTTTTTCATTAGTT
>NZ_JBIPPD010000103.1:0-11324 GCF_044368625.1 Flavobacterium sp.
TTGAACACCGCTTTTTCCTTCCGTCAGGTTTAGTATAAGTGTTGGTTGTTCAATCAATACGGTTTCGTGCATGAACTTACTTTCACTCATCAAAGGCCAATGATTGTGTATCAAACCAGCATTCAATCCTGCTACGAAACCTCCGTAAATGATTTGCAAAATCAGAAATACCAATGCAATTCGAGCAGTATTTCGCAAGGATATAAATACGGTTTGGCGTTCAGGATAAATTAAGTCTAAAGCAACCCAAAGTGTGTAAGCAAAAGTAATAAAGGCAAAAGTCAAGTGCAGTGCAAGTCGGAAATGACTCACATCGGGACGATCAATTAAACCGCTTTTGACCATAAACCAGCCCAGAAATCCTTGAAATCCTCCCATAAATAATAGGATGAAACATTTCTTGATGGTCTCTTTTGACAATCTTTTTTTAATCAAAAAATAGAAAAAGGGTATGATAAAAACAATTCCGATGATGCGACCGATAAACCGGTGGAACCATTCCCAGAAGTAAATAAATTTATAGTCATCAATCGTAAAATCATTGTGGATATTGATTTTTTGATATTCAGGAAACTTTTTATATTCGTCAAAAGCTTCTTGCCATTTTTCAGAAGTTAAGGGCGGAAAAGTGTCAGTAACCAAATGCCAGTCGGTCATCGAAAGTCCGGAATTAGTCAGTCGCGTAATCCCTCCAACGATAACCATAATAAACAATAATAAACAACCTGAAAGTAGCCAAATAATGACCGATTTATCTTTTTTCATTTTTTTTGATTGGAAAATCAATTTAGATTAGTAGTAAAAATGGATTTTTTTTAATTTCAAATGTCCTGCTCATTTTTACAATACAAAAATACCTAATTTAGTAAAACGCTTTTTCAGAACATTCGTTAATCTTTCTTTAAACCCATTTTAAAGGCTTTATGAGTCACAAATTCTAGAGCAGCTTCATATTCATTGGCAATGTGTCCTTCCAAAATGGCTTCTTTTACGGCTTCCTTTAAAGTTCCAATTTCTCGTCCTGGTTTCAAATTAAAAAGTTCCATAATTTGTTCACCAGAAATAGGCGGTTGAAATTGACGTACATGGTCGCGTTCTTCCACTTCAATAATTTTCTTTCGAACCAAATCAAAGTTGGCGTGGTATTTTTTAAATTTTGAAGGATTTTTAGTAGTAATATCGGCTTCGCAAAGCGTCATCAAATCATCAACGTCTTCACCAGCATCAAAAACCAATCTACGGACCGCCGAATCGGTTACGGTATCTTGTGCCAAAACAATTGGACGCGAGCTCATCACCACCATTTTTTGTACAAATTTCATTTTTTGATTCAATGGCATGTGCAGTCGTTCGAAAATTTTCTTGACCATTTTACCGCCTAAAAATTCGTGTCCGTGAAACGTCCAACCTTGTTTTTTGTTGAATCTTTTGGTAGGTGCTTTGCCAATATCGTGTAACAATGCCGCCCAACGAAGCCAGACATCATTCGTGTTGGGGCAAATATTATCGACCACTTCCAACGTGTGGTAAAAATTATTTTTATGCGTATGACCTTCAATTTCTTCCACTTGGTTCAAAGCGGTTAGTTCGGGAAGGATTAGGTCTAACAATCCTGCTTTATACAATAATAAAAATCCCACCGAGGGTTTTTCACTAGAAAGCATTTTGTTCAACTCTTCTACAATTCTTTCACCCGAAATAATATTGATTCGTTCGGCATTTTTCGCAATGGATGCTAACGATTTTTCTTCGATTTCAAACTTTAGTTGAGTGGCAAATCGAATCCCTCGCATCATTCGCAAGGGGTCGTCAGAGAACGTGATATCGGGATCCAAAGGGGTTTTAATGATGCCCGACTCTAAATCTCTTAGACCATTAAAAGGGTCAATGAGTGTTCCGAAATTTTCTTTATTCAACGAAAAAGCCAATGCGTTTATCGTAAAATCACGCCTATTTTGGTCGTCTTCTAAGCTGCCGTTTTCTACCAAAGGTTTACGACTGTCAAAATTATAGGACTCTTTTCGAGCGCCTACAAATTCAATATCCGTGTCTTCAAAACGCAACATTGCAGTTCCATAATTCTTAAATACTTGTACCTTGGGCTTTTTTGGAAGTAATTCCGAAACTTTTAAGGCCAATTCGATGCCGCTTCCAACGGCAACAATGTCGATGTCTTTTTTGGAGCCTCTATCTAATATAAAATCCCTAACGAAGCCACCAATGACGTAGCTTTCCACGCCAATTTCTTGAGCGGCTTGGGAAATGATTTCAAAGATTGGACTATTTAGAGCTTGTAAATATTTCATTTTAAATATCGCAAATTCGCAAATTATTGTTTTTAATTATTGTTTTTGATTGGTAGTTAACTTAAAGACTTTGTTTAACTAAGTAAAAGATTATTTCATTCTTTTTGAATCAACAATCCTTTTGTATTCTAAGGAAATTAGATTGAAGTTAGCTAAAATGGCGGGATAATAGCCAGAGATTTTCAAATAATTTAAACACTGATTATAATGGCTAGAATCAAAACAAGAAACCGTTTTTACTTCCAATATTATTTTATCGTATGCAACGAAGTCAGCATAGAATTTATGCCTCAGGGAAGCGTTTTTGTAGATTACTTCAAATTCCATTTCTCTTTTAAAAGGAATATTATTTATTTTAAATTTCATACTCCAACGCATCCTTATATACAATTTCAGAAAAACCTTTACCGAGATTTTTATGAACTTCATACAAGATCCCAACTAATTAATAGCTTCTTCTTTATAAATATAATCTTCTTCCATTTTAAAAATTAATTTGCGAATTTGCGGTTATTGTTATTTCCTAATTACTTTTACCTGCAAATCGTTTGTTAATTTAATAATGGCAGAGGGATTTCCTGCAATTTTATCACGGTGCAAATTTACAACATAGTCCACGCCTTTTACAATTTCAGGACTGATTTCTTTAAAACTTTTTGGTGTAGATTGCCCTGAAATATTTGCCGAGGTGGAAACCAACGGTTTTTTCATCCGTTCCAATAATTTAAAGCAAAAAGGCTCTTTTACTATTCTAATTCCCAGGCTTTTATCAGGAGCAATTAAGTTTGGAGCTACATTTCGCGGATCGTCCAAAATCAACGTTGTGGGTTTTTCGGCACAATCCATAATTTGCCAAGCGACTTCTGGAATTTCTTTAAAAACGTTGTGCAACATGCGATCGCCATTCATCAACACAATCATACTCTGGGTTTCGGCCCTTTTTTTTAACGCAAAAATTTTGGCTACCGCCTCTGGATTTGTAGCATCACAACCAATTCCCCAAACAGTATCGGTAGGGTAGAGGATGATGCCGCCTTCTTTAATCACTTCGTATGCATTGTGGATTTCTTCGTTCATATGGGTAAATGTGTTGCGGAAATTTTTACTTTTGTTTTGGTTCAGGGATACAAATATAGTGTAATGATAAAAATTAAAAAAATTGCGATTGTAAGTACCAATAGTTTTGGCTACATAAATTTTTTGGTGCAAAAACTCGAAGCTATTGAAAGCGTCGATTTGACATTTATCAACATTGATGCTGTTCCGTTTAAGTACAAAAATAAATGGTCGCGAATTGAAAATTTTTTTTCTAAAATACTGTTTAACAAAAGTTTAAAGGAAATCAATCGGACTACCTTTATCAAAAAAACAATTGCTGAAAAGAATCCCTTTGATCAAATATTAGTCATCCGACCCGATTTACTGGAGCTGGAAGCACTTGAATTTTTACGAGCAAATGGCGCGGAAATGAATTGTTACTTGTTTGACGGCATCGAAAATTTCAAATATCAAAAAAGCATTTTGGGCTATTTTGATACCGTTTTTAGCTACGATAAAAGCGATGTTGCCAAATATGGTTTCGAATTTATTACGAACTATATCTACGACGATGTCATTGAAAACAGCAATACCGAGTTTTCTGTTTTTACAATTTGTTCGTACGATAAAAGGTTTCAATTTCTTGAAAAAATAGCAAATCAGCTTTCCAAAATGGATGTGTCTTTTAGGTTTATTGTAAAGAAAGACAAGGTGTTGCAACACCAATTGATTCAATTTTCACCGCATTATATATCGCTAGAAAAAGTAAAAGAGTTGATTTCCAAAAGTGATGTCTTGGTTGATATTCAAAAAAAGAATCAGATCGGATTGAGTTTCAGGGTTTTTGAAGCCTTAGGTTTTAAAAAGAAATTGATAACCAATAATGCAGATATTGTAAATTATGATTTTTACAATGAAAATAATTTTTTCGTCATTTCAGAAGATAATTTAGAGATTCCAAAATCATTTTTTGAATCTGAATATTCAGATGTTCCCGCAGAAATTTTGTCTCAATACAAACTCAAAAACTGGATTGCTCAGGTTTTTAAAGTTTAGAGTGCCTAAACGGTTTTGTAGAAATGATAATAATTTTCTTCAAAGTTTTTTAAATCATGATGTTCGGCCACCACTTTAAAGGCATTCTCAACAATCTTATTTTTAAGTTCGGGATTTTGTAAAATTTCCAGACACTTCTTCGCCAAAGCGTCAGCATCTTTTTGTGGAGTTACAAAACCTGTTTCCTCATTTCGAACCACTTCCTTAATTCCGCCAGCGTCTGTGGATACTACTGGGATTTTTGCGGCAAATGCTTCGTAAATCGATAAAGGCAAACCTTCTTCAATGGAAGTCATTAGCAAAACGTCAAACTCGGGTAGGATGTCCAAAACATCGTTTCGAAAACCCGTTAAAATCACGTCATTCTCAAGTTGGTTTTCTTTGATGTATTGTTCAAGTACTTCTTTTTTAGGGCCTCGACCAACGATAAAAAATTTGATTTCGGGTAAAGCACTTTTCGTTTGCAGGATTTTTTTTGCTGTATCAATAAAAGTAAACAAATCTTTTTGGTCGTCCAGTCCTGCAATATTTCCAATAATTAGGGAGTCGTCCGGAAGATTAAATTCTTTGTGCAAGATTTTAATATTCTTTTTTGCCATCACTTTTTTAACATCGATGGCGTCGTAAATGGTCAGCAACCTGTTTCTGTCTGTTATAATATCATCAAAAATGGCTTCTACGGCTTTGGAAACCGAAACAATTTTTGTGATGTAAGGATGCGAATATTTGTATTTATTTAAAAAAAAAGGTTTTATTTTATTGTTTCGCTTGCGACTCAAAACCAGTTTGGGTTGGTAATTTAAAAATTTCATTGCAATCAAACTGCAAGTCAAAGCTGTGGAATCGTGTACATGAATTAAATCAATTTTTAGGGTTTTACAACTCGCAATGATTGACTTAATGGCATTTGTTTTTTTATTTTTATTGTGATTGTATGTAACTAAATCGGCATTGTCTCTTCGGCACATTTCAGCAAGATCCGCATCATCGGGACATAAAATGTACTGCTTTAAGTCGGTTTTGTTTTTCAATAATTGATAGATAGTGTACATTTGAGCATCACCACCTCGCAAACCCTGCATCGTTGTTACGTTTAAAATGTTCATTGATTTTCTTTATTTAAAGCGGTACACTCCGATACTTTTTTTGAATACTTTACTGAACCACACCATTTTGACATAGCAGTAATTTTTAAAACTTTTGCCTTTCCATTTTGAAAACGGAATTATTGACGTAGAAATTTTTTTCAATATTTGATCTGAAACGATAAAGTCTTTAAAAACTTCCGTTAAATCGACATTTCCATAGCCGTCAAATTCGTTGACTTTGTTTTTTCCGTGAATAACAGACATCCACATTCTTTTTCCGTAAATACTTTTGATTCGAGGCTCTTTTTTCCAAATATGATGGTCGTAAAACCACACCGTTTTAGGATTGTCGTTTTTTTCAATCAAACTGATAAATGGATTGAAAATATGGTCTTTTTTACCCAAAATCATATCTGGTTCAATTTGTAAAGTATATCCATTAATAAAATCAATGGCAAGAAAGTCTTGTTTTGCAAACTGATTTTGAACTTCTTGAATGTAATTTTTATGCAAACAATCGTCGTTGTCAATCATCGATGTAATCAAATAAGGAACTCCTTGACTGTTTTGCTCGATGTGTGCGTTCAAACTTTTATGAAACAGTGCCATACCGTTGATGTAAATAGGAACGATAAAAGAGTAGGGTTGTAGTAACTCCGCAATTTTATTTTTATAGAAATCGCTCGTAGTGGTGTCAAAAAAAAGTAACCATTTAAAATTGGTATTACTTTGATTGGTAACAGATGAGAGGCAATAATTTTCGAACAAAACCATTCGTTCTTCCATCCATTTTTCATCTAAAATTGCCTCATTATTTTTGGTCAATCCCCAATTTGGATTTTTAAGATTAAAACGAGTAATTAAATAATGATTAAACATACATTTTTGGAATAAAAGGGGTTATTTGTTTTCTTGGTTCAGTCGCTTCAATTCTTTATATCTTGCCGAAACACTTAAAGCGTTGAGGTAACAAATAATGATGCCTTTTCGACCGTCCAAAATGCCAAGACGAATTAAATATTGGTACAAAAAGTTGTAAGTAGAGTGGCCGTATTTATGGAAAATAGTAGGTTTAAAGCCGATTTGGTATTTTTCCATGGCTTTTAATTTTCCATAAGTAATCATCTTTCGTTTGTACGATTGATATTCGGCATAGGAATAATGAATGAGCTTGTTTTTGAAATAAGCAATTTTTCCGTCCACGTCGAGCTTTTCATGCACCAATCGGTTGTGGGTATACCGGCATTTGTCTTTTTTGAATAACCTAAAAATCCGATCGGTTTGCCAACCACTAAAACGCAGAATGCTCTTTTTGAAATAGAATTTTCGGTAAAACAAGTAAGCACTCACTTCTTGGTTTACCGCTACCGTTTCAATAATTTCGGTTTTCAATTCTGGTGTCAAGCGTTCGTCGGCATCAATAAAGAGAATCCAATTATTTCGGGCTTGATCAATAGCAAAATTGCGTTGAGAGGTGTAATTTTCAAATTTATTTTGAATAAAGCGAACATTTTTGAAAGATTCAGAAATCTCCTTTGTTCGATCGGTACTGAAAGAATCGACTACAATTACCTCGTCAGCAAAGTCTAAATCGCTCAGTAACTCATACATATGAATTTCCTCGTTTAAGGTAATGATCAAAACCGATATTTTTTTGCTTGATTTGGAATCCATTAATTACGATATATTCAACAAATATAAATTAATTACTATTTTTGCAATAGAATTATCGAAAAAAAAACATGAAAATTTCTGTTATAGTAAGTACTTACAATTCGGAGAAGTGGTTGGAGAAAGTCATAATTGGCATGAACCAACAGACTTTTACCGAATTCGAACTTGTTATTGCAGACGATGGTTCGGATGAAAAAACACGAAATTTAATTGAACGATGGCGGCCGTTAGTTCGATTCAACATGCAACACATTTGGCACGAAGACGATGGTTTTCAAAAGACTAAAATACTGAATAAAGCCATTTTAGCCTCCAAAACCGACTATTTAATTTTTACTGATGGCGACTGCATTCCGCGAAAAGACTTTGTTGCAACCCATTTAAAATACCGTAGAAAGAACTATTTTTTATCGGGTGGCTATTTCAAAATGTCGTTAGAAACTTCTGAAAAAGTGACTGAAAAAGACATCATTGCTCAAAACTGTTTTCAGTCGAAATGGTTGCAGGAAAATGGTACTCGGTGGACAATTAAGTTTTTGAAATTAAGTACTTCTGCATTTCTGAGCCGTTTTTTGAATACGATAACGCCTACAAATCCTTCTTGGAACGGTCACAATTCCTCAGGCTGGAAAGCCGATTTGATGGCGGTAAATGGATTTAATAACGAAATGAAATACGGCGGAGAAGATCGCGAATTGGGCGAGCGTTTGTTTCATTTGGGTGTGAAGTCCAAGCAAATTCGGTACTCCGCAGTTTGTGTGCATTTAGAACATGCTCGAGGTTACATGTCCGATGAAGTTTGGGAAAAGAACAACCAAATTAGAGCTACTACTCTAAAAAATAAAGTCATCAAAACCTCCACAGGAATTAGCGAACTTTAGGAATTTGTACAAATTTTCGAATTTGATTTTCAAATAAGTCCGGCCTAAATTCTTCATACAATTTCAGTGCTTCTTTTTTCATTTCTTTGGCGGTTTTTGTACCGTAAAGTTCGGGTTTAAAATCTTTCAAATGCACCGAAACGTTTGTGGTTCCGTTTTCAAAAGCGTTCCAGGCTTCTTTAATAATCCAAGTAGAAAAGATGGTGAATGTAGGAATATCCAGCGCTTTTGCCATATTTACGGCACCACCTTCATTGCCAATTAAGGCATCGCAATGCTGTGTAATCGAAAGAAATTCGCGAATACTTCCTGGAATTAAATCGATTTTAATGTGTTGCTGCGTTTTTTTTTGGCACAAATTATAAATTTCTTGGGCTTCGGCGATTTGCGAAGGCATGTAGTTGAACAGCAACGTGGCGTTGGTTTCGAAAACAATTGCATCCAGAATTTGCGCCATAAACGGGAAAGGATATGTTTTAGAATTTCCGCTTCCCAAAACGCCAATCATAAAAATTTTATTTGAAAAATCGATGTTGTGGTGGAGCAGGATTTTTTTGCCATTTGCAATTTCCTCTTCTGTTAGAAAAATTTTTGGTTTTAAATCAAACTGATTCGAATGGGCAATTAATTTTACTAAATTGATTCGGTTTTCCAGTGCTGTTCCTGCATTGGTCAAAGGTTGTGTAATTTCTTTCGTCGTTTTTGAGTACAGAAAATCGGAATATGATTTGCGAAAACCAATCTTGGTTTTTGCACCCGAAAAAGCCACGACCAAATTACTTTCCAGTTTGCCATACGCATCAAAAACCAAGTCGTATTGGGATTTTTTTATTGAAAGTAAAAAATTTAAAAATGCTATTTTGCTCTTTCGGTAGTCATCGTGAAACAAAATCAAGTTGTCGATATTGGGATTGTTCAAAACAACAGGCTGGGTAAAGGGATAAATTAAATAATCAATTTGAGCCTCGGGATACAGCATTTTCAAGTTGTTGCAAATAATACTACTTGCAAGGACATCGCCAATCATTTTTTGTTGAATCACCAATATTTTCATAAGTCAAAGCTACTTAATCCAAGTGTATAGTTGCAACAAAAATTTGGAATTTTTAAATATGTACATTTTACGTGGGATATGCTCTAGCGTTTTTTAATTTTTTAGAAAAGAAATCTACTGCTTCCCTTTACTAAAAGTAAATTTATAAGTATAACGACAATCGCTTTGATAAGGATTCACTTTAAACAACTTATAATTATGTTTGTGTTATTTTTGTTTTGTTCGATTTCTATTTCAATTAATACAGTTTTATTCTCATTATTACATTTTTCTGTTCCCAAATGGTTGAAAAACTGAACCGTTTTTTATCTGCTATTTATAAAGTTATTTAATGCCGTTTTTGCTTGTGGACTTGTAAACAGTGAAGCATGTTCTCCGCCTGCTATTTCAACGAATTGACGGACTTGACACGTAGTACAATTGGTAACATTTTGCTTAAAAGTAGGCCAAGAGGTCATTTGTATGGGATTGTCATTCAAACCTTGTACAAACAAAATATCCGACTTATAATCTTTTGTAAAATTAAGCAGCGAGCGTTCGAAGTAAGCATTCGGGTTTGTTGCAGTCGTGCCATATTCATTTTTAATTTTTGTGCAAGCTGCACCAGACTGGATTGCCCCATTTTCTTCTAATTGGCATCTGTAAACTAAGTTTATCGGACCGGGTGCATTGGCAATTACGCCATTTGTTTGGTGTAAGGTATTGAGCATCGTAACAAGATATCCACCTTGAGAATGTCCTGCCAAAAAGACTTTTTTGATGCTTATTCCCAATTCTTGACTTGCTTTATTTTTGACCCAAAGTAAGGCCGCTTCTGCATAAATAAAATTGTCTCCTAAAAGTGTATTCTCTCCAGGATACGCCACACTTACAAGCATCATGTCTTTCCGGTCTAGTATATCCTTAAATTTATCCAATACATTTTCGGCTGCCTCAAGTATTTTGTTATCGTACAAAACCGTACCGTGAAAAACGATCAGGACATCAACTTCGTTTGTATCCGGTTTGTCTATGATTACATTTAGGCTGATATCATTATAACTAATATTTTTAGTTTGTCTAAAAGCAGTTGGCGTTTGGTTTGTGGGATTACTAATGTCGTTGTTGCAGGAGAAGAAAATCAACACCAAGAGAAATAGACTTATGGTTTTTTTAGCGGTCATTTTATTGAAAATTTTAATGTTTGAAAATTTACTTATATTAACCCGTTGGGTAAATATGAGGTAAACAAAAACTGTTAAATGTTGGTAAAGATATTGAAATTCAGTGTGTTTAAATCATAAAACAAACTAACATTACTAACAAATATAGCAAAAAAATAATTTATAGTTTGAGAAGTTATAATTTCTTTGATTTGTGAATCAGAAAATAAATCAGGATTTGGCAGAAGCCAAAATATGTCTTATTTATGTTAGTTGTACTTAGTTTAACTGTTGAATTTATGTCGATTGATAGTGAAAACTCATTATTTAAATTGGTTGATGTTAGTCACATTCCAAATTTAATTGAGCGAAGTTAATTTAATAAAAGAAGACGAAACTTGTTTTTATTTTTAGAATATGGAAGAATAAAATCGATTTTTTATGTTTTTTAAGATTATTAATTCATACTTTTTATCTCAACCTTTAAATTTGTTATTGTGTTTTTTTTCAGTAGTCATTATTTAGTTTGATATAATGCAATTCTGTTTCCTTCTGTATCTTCAAATTCGGCAACAAGTCCAATTCCGTTGTCTGTTTTGGGATATAAAATTTGTCCACCATTGGAAAATCTCTATTTAAGCTAGGACTTTATTGCTATATCTCCATTATTACAATAGGAACCATCAATCTGGGAATATTCTTAATAAGAAATTAATACTAGATCGTAACCATTTTCAGCTATAAAATGCAGCTTGTTTTTATCAAGATGAATAATTTGAAATTTTTTTTCTTTATTATTATCTGTTTTTGTAATTAGTTCGCCTTTTGTTGTGTCTAATTTCCAAATGCCTTTAGAAAATCCTTCGGAACCATTTCTATCAATAGTTCCATCTGATTTGTATTCAATGGTATCTTGTTTTAACGTTTCAAGAATAGAAAGTATTCCTTCCTCTTTTTCAGCCTCACTCAAAAATGCAAATTGTGGGTCTTGACTTAGTTTTTTTTCAATTACCGGCTTCATGGCTTCCACATCCATTTTCCATTTTTTACATAATAATTTCGAATCAAATTCTTGCGCGTTAACT
>NZ_JBIPPD010000300.1:0-3054 GCF_044368625.1 Flavobacterium sp.
AAACGTTCTGTAATTCAGGAACCGTTGCTAATTTAGTAGCAACAGGAACCGCTTTACAATGGTACAGTGCTCCAACAGGTGGAACGCCTCTGACTTCTACAACAGCCTTGACTTCGGGAGATTACTACGTTTCACAAACTTTGAATACTTGTGAAGGACCTAGAACTATGGTTGCTGTAACAGTAAATGTTACTGCTGCACCAACGGCTTCTGCTCAAACGTTCTGTAATTCAGGAACCGTTGCTGATTTAGTAGCAACAGGAACCGCTTTACAATGGTATGCTGCTTCAACAGGTGGAACCGCTTTGGCTTCAACAACTGCTTTGGTTTCGGGAGATTATTACGTTTCTCAGACTTTAAATGGTTGCGAGAGCCCTAGAACAATGGTTGCTGTAACAGTAAACGTTACTGCTGCACCAACTGCTTCAGCTCAAACTTTCTGTAACTCGGCAACTGTAGCTGATCTAGTAGCAACAGGAACTGCACTACAATGGTATGCTGGTTCTACAGGTGGAACCGCTTTGGCTTCAACCACTGCTTTGGCTTCTGGAAATTATTATGTTTCTCAGACTTTAAATGCTTGCGAAAGCCCTAGAACAATGGTTGCGGTAACGGTAAATGCCGCTGTAACACCAACTTTTACAGAAATTGCGTCAATTTGTTCAGGAGGAACTTTGGCACCTTTGCCAACTACTTCTATAAACGGAATTTCGGGAACTTGGTCGCCAGCATTAAATAATGCAGCAACTACGACTTACACTTTTACACCTAATATGGGACAATGTGCAGTAGTGACTACATTGACCATTGTGGTAAATACTACTGCTGCACCAACAGGAGCTGCTACACAGGATTTTACTACAGGTCAAACGCTTGCTAACTTCACAGTAGTAGGTCAGAATATTATTTGGTACAGTTCTGCTACAGGTGCAACGGTTTTGCCATCAACTACAATTTTAGTGTCAGGCACAATTTATTATGCATCGCAAACTGTTGATGGTTGTGAAAGTACTACTCGTTTAGCAGTAACGGCAGGAGTTGATTTGAAAACACCTGGTTTTGAGATCAGCAATTTACGTTACTATCCTAATCCAGTACAAGACCTCTTGACTGTAGATTATTCTGAAAACATCGAAAATGTTCAGATGTTCAATATGTTGGGTCAAATGGTTTACAATAGAAACACCAATGCTTCTAAAGTAACGATTGAAATGACCAATATGGCTGCAGGTAACTATATTTTACAAGTAACCGTAAATGGTATTACTAAAAATGTAAAAGTCATTAAAAAATAGTCCAGTATCTAGTATACAAAGCTTAATATCAAAATCCCGATTGTCAACTGGCAATCGGGATTTTTTTTTTCAAAATTAAATGTAAAAAAATATTCGGATAGATTAACTTCCCAATTTCTACCAATTGTAATTGTAAAAAGGTTCTTCTATTTTATAATTTTATCCCAACGAATTCGAGAGATAATGCCCACAGACAATAAATTTAGTCCTCCCCAAGCTTCGGGAGTATTGGACTATTGTTTATTGCTAATCGGTACTAAACAAATAGTTTTCTCAGAACTAAACGAAATAAGTACGTTCAATTTGTTTTCTTTCTTAACACAACAATAAAACGGCAGCATTGCTCCTTGTTAAAAAAAATGTATTTTTGTGGAAAGAGAAATCAATCCCATTTTACATGAGTAGTCAGGAATTTGCAGACGCAAGTCAGCCACAACAACACAAAGAGGATTGGGATGCCGTGATTGAATCCAAACAATCCTTTTTGAATATTAATTTCAAAGAATTATGGAATTACCGCGACCTGTTGATGCTTTTTGTCAAGCGAGATGTTGTTACGGTTTACAAGCAAACTATTTTAGGACCACTTTGGTATTTAATACAACCTTTGTTTACATCCCTGATTTTTACCATTATTTTTAATAATGTGGCTGGAATTTCAACGGGTGCGACTCCGTCTTTTTTATTCAATTTAGCGGGAGTAATGGTTTGGAATTATTTTACATCATGCCTCAATGAAACTTCGGATACGTTTAAAAAAAATGCATCCATATTTGGAAAAGTTTATTTTCCGCGGTTGATTGTTCCTTTATCGGTGGTAATTTCCAATTTGGTCAAATTTGGAATTCAATTCCTGATTTTTGTTTGCTTTTATATTTTTTATGTGTTTCAAGGAATGACTTTTGAAATTACTTCTGCAGTTTTATTGTTTCCGCTTTTAGTAGCATTGATGGGGATTTTAGGTTTGGGCATGGGTATGATCATTTCTTCGATGGTTACCAAATACCGGGATTTGAGTTTTCTTGTAGGTTTTGGTGTGCAATTATTGATGTATGTCTCGGCAGTCATGTATCCTATGGCATTATTAAAGGAGAAATTACCTAAATTTGGATGGTTAATCGAATACAATCCGTTGGCTTATGTCATCGAAACCGCACGTTACCTATTATTGCACGAAGGCAAAATTTCGAACCTAGGTTTGTTGTACACTATTGGCGTAACTTTTATAATTTTTGTCATCGGTTTACTCGTTTTTCACAAAACTGAAAAAAGTTTTATAGACACTGTTTAAGTTGCATGTCTTTTTTAATTATTAAATTTAATTTTCCAAAGATCAATGAATGAGTACTAAAAACATCATATTAAAGGCTGAAAATATTTCCAAACAATACCGATTGGGTACTGTGGGAACCGGTACTTTGAGTCATGATTTAAACCGGTGGTGGCATTCGATTCGCGGAAAAGAAGATCCTTACCTAAAAGTAGGGGAAACTAACGACCGGAGTTCGAAAGCTACAAGCGAATACGTTTGGGCATTAAAAGACATTAATTTTGAAGTAGAGGCAGGAGAGGTTCTCGGAATTATTGGAAAAAACGGGGCGGGAAAATCAACCTTATTGAAAATCCTTTCAAAAGTAACCACACCCACAACAGGTTCGATAAAATACAAAGGCCGAATTGCATCCTTATTAGAAGTGGGTACAGGTTTCAATCCCGAACTAACAGGTCGAGAAAACGTGTACCTGAACGGTGCCATTCT
>NZ_JBIPPD010000384.1:0-3051 GCF_044368625.1 Flavobacterium sp.
CAATCTTAACATCGTCACCAGAATGCCGGTTAGTGGTTTTCTTTGCAGGCGTCTTTGTAGTCATCGGTAAATCCTCATTCGCTTCGATGTGTTACATCCTACGCTCATCTGTTCCCTGTGTCAACAAGAATTTTAGATAAATTGATAAACGATTCTTGTTGACATTAGATGTGTATATGTGTAAAGTAGGCTCATGTTCAAACGTATGGAGAAATTACATGAATAATAAAATCGAGAAAGGTTGTTTAGCTATTGTTGTTGCTGGACGTTGTTCAGAGAATATTGGTAAAGTGGTGAGAGTGGGTGATTTCGTGGGACAACTGCCTGATAGTCGGTTAAAAGATTATTGGCGAGTGGATAAACCAATGAAGTTTGCTAATGTTTTTGGTGTTCTTGATGGAGAGAGATACTTTAATAGAGAATGCAATCTTTTACGTATTGACTCTTACGATCAAGATGTATATACTCTTGAACAGATTGAGCAATTAGAGAATACATTTAATGAATAACAAAACTCCTGCTGAAGCATTAGAAGAATTGATCATCCTGTCTGGGATGTATCGTATACAGCTTGGATTAGTGGCTAAGCTCTCAGGAGCTGTCTTAGCTGGTGATAAACATAGAGCTAAGAAGTTGTGGGGTGAGATGACAGAGATTAAGAGTTATCTTTGTGATTTATTCACTTGCGATATTGAGGACTATTTGTATTTAGACGTCTAAATGTCTATTGACAATATCTGAATATGTGTTATGATTAAAGAGTAAACAGATTCTTTTGTTGAGAAGGCTTGACAACTAGAAGAAGTGTGGTAGATTAGTGCAAGTAGTGATTAGATTTTTGGGGTAAACCGGTTTCGTCTAATCATAATACGGTAAGAAACGCTATGACCAACGCGGTAGGAGTGGGGACTAAATATCCTCTTGGTGGGCCGCAGCTAGGACTCTCTGCACGAGGGGAACGCCACCAGTGTCTTATACGAAGTGCTTACTCTTTTAGAGAACGTATAAGATCGTCTGGAATGTTGAAAGACATTCTCCACATGAATGTGGCAGGTTATTGGCTCCGAAGAAAGAGACTGATAAATACCTGAAGATGACTACCCTAAGTGGTTGCGAACTGGAGATTACTTCTCTAGCTTGCGCTGCTAGGGAGGAGTTGCGTCTTCTTTCAGGTATTTCACCAAAGAAAGAGTATATAACTATATTAGATTAGCTATCAGTGTTAAGTGAGGATGATTAATGGCAGGAAAAAGAAAACCTATATACGGTATCGGCATTAATGATGCAAATTATTTGGTATATAAGGGTAAGGATGTTTGTCCTTATTATAGGAAATGGTTATCTATGTTGGTGCGATGTTATTCTAAAATAAAACACATTAGCTTTCCAACATACGTAGACTGTACCGTATGTGAAGAATGGAAGTATTTCTCTAATTTCAAGAAATGGGTAGATGAACAACCTAATAAGAATTGGCAAAGTTGTGAGTTAGATAAAGATATACTACAGGTAAATAATAAATGTTATAGTCCAGAAAAAACAGTATTTACTAACAGGGCTTTGAATAGCTTCTTAACCAGCAATACCTCTTGTAGAGGGGAATACTTATTAGGAGTATGCTGGCACAAACAACAAGAAAAATTTCATGCCAAGTGTAATGACCCGTTTAATCATAAAAGAATATATGTTGGGTCTTTCGATTGTGAACTAACCGCTCACAAAGCTTGGCAAGCCAAGAAGCATGAGTATGCTTGTGCTTTAGCTGAACTGCAAGAAGATAGTCGTGTAGCAGACGCTTTGCGTCAGCGTTACGCTCCAGATAAAGATTGGACTACTAGGTAACACACACAAGCCCCGCTCTGCGGGGCTTTCTTTTATCTGCAATTCGCTATTGACATCCCCACTCATTCGTGTAAAATAACTCTCATTGAATCAGATTGTGGAGAAGGTTATGAATGCTAAAGAAATCCTAAGATTGTTGGATGCTGCTAACGATGAAGATTTGATGATGTCCAGAATGAACTGCCACATTAAAGGGCTGCACTCCATTGTTTTGAAAAATGAATCAGGCAGGTTGACAAGGTTGTTTCTCTGTACACCAAACCACGAAATGTGGAAAAATATTGATATTGGTTTAGTGCTAAATTTAGGTGTACATAATCACCGTTATGATCTCACCCTGTCCGCTGTACACGGGGAAGCTAAGAACATTGTTTATCTGCAAGCCAACCCTGCTTATGGTGTAAAAACCAAAGTATATAGATTCCACGATAAAGATAATGTTGTTTATCTAGGTAATGACTGGATCAGAGAGTACTCGTCTATTCCTATTACTAAGGTCCATATGAACCGCACTGAACTGCATACCGTGTATGTAAACCGTTACGAAACTGCTTCTTGGTTAGTCGAAGAAGGTGAAGAAGTGAAAGATTCCACTTTACTTTACACCAACAAAGAAGTAAAATGTTCTCAGTTTAAGTATTTCCCCTCTGCGAAAGCTGTTAGGGAGTATGTTAAGAATTACTACAAAGAGCATGGTGATGTGTTAATTTACCCTAACTAGAGGATTTGTTATGACCCGAATCAATGTTATTGAACCAACAGAACTCACTCGTCAGCACCTGATTGCAGAAATACGCGAGCTACCCAGAATATTCACAATGGTTAAGAACTGGCGATCTCAAGGTATCAACTACTACAACTTCAAACGTCTGAAGAAACAACCACAAGAATACACACTTGGTACTGGACATATGACTCATTTCGCTGATAAGCTTTTATGGCTTGCAGACAGATATGAATCTCTATGTAATGAGTGGCGTAGTCGTGGGTATAAAATTCAGCAAGTAGAACGTAAAGATTTAATTGAAGGTATTGACAATAAATTCTTAGGTGGGTATACTGTCACACAAGAAGCGTTACGACTAAACCGTGAACGTATAGCAGAAAGATTAGGAGACAACAATGAAATTTAAATGTATTAAAGATTTCTGGATGCTCAATGAATCAGAAGAACGTGGGAATATTCCAGCGTTTAAGGCTGGAGATGTG
>NZ_JBIPPD010000104.1:0-11271 GCF_044368625.1 Flavobacterium sp.
ATCGCTTTTTTTTGAGTTTTTCATAAATAAAAAAAGTTTATTGAAACGAATTTCAATAAACTTTTGGAAACGTCAAATTTTATAATGCTTAACAGCTGTTTTACCAACTATTTTTGACTATTAAACCAAAAAAAATAAGGTTTTACTTTCGTAAAACCTTATTGAAAATGTATGAAATCACTATTTTATCGAGCGTTGTAAACCGAAATGGCATCTTTTAAAATTGCTACACTTCGAATTAAATCTTCTTTTTTAAGTACGTAAGCAATGCGAACTTCGTCCAAACCAATTCCTGGAGTGGAATAAAAACCTGCGGCAGGGGCAACCATCACCGTTTCGCCATTTAAGTCATACGATTCTAGCATCCATTGTGCAAAATTGTCGGCATTGTCTATCGGTAACTTTGCAATACAATAAAATGCACCATTGGGATTACCCACTTTAACACCTTCAATTTTATTTAATTCTGCTACTAAAACGTCGCGACGCTCTTTGTACTCTCCAATTACTTCATCAAAGTAACTTTGAGGCGTGTCCAAGGCTGCTTCACTCGCAATTTGTGCAAAAGTTGGTGGACTCAATCTCGCTTGTGCAAATTTCATTGCCGCATTCATAACCGCTGCATTTTTAGATACAATACAACCAATTCGTGCCCCACACATGCTGTAACGTTTAGAAACAGAATCAATCATTATGGCATGCTCTTCTAAACCAGGGAGGTTCAAAACGGAGTGGTGTTTTTCTGAATCATCATAAATAAATTCACGGTACACTTCATCAGCAATTAAAAACAAATCGTGCTTCTTTACTACTTCAGCTAATTTTAAAATATCTTCGTAGGAATACAATTTGCCTGTTGGATTTCCTGGATTGCAAATTAAAATTGCTTTGGTTCTGGGAGTTATCAACTTTTCAAATTCTTCAATTTTGGGTAACTCAAAATTAGTGTCAATCGTTGTTGTTACAGGTACCACTTTAACTCCCGAGGCTACTGCAAAACCGTTATAGTTTGCATAAAAAGGCTCTGGAATGATGATTTCGTCGTCGGCATCCATAGTACTTCCAATGGCAAATAGTAAGGCTTCCGATCCACCAGTAGTAATAATAATGTCCTTGACATCAACTGGCAGTCCGTGATTTTGATAAAAAGCAGAAAGTTTTATTCTATAACTTTCGAAACCGGCACTATGACTGTATTCTAGCACCTTGATGTCGGCGTTTTTGATAGCCTGCATCGCAACCTCAGGTGTTTTGATATCGGGTTGACCAATATTTAAATGGTATACTTTATTCCCCTTTTTTTTGGCAATTTCTGAATACGGAACCAACTTCCTAATTGGTGATTCAGGCATTTCTAAACCTTTTTTCGAAATTTTCGGCATAATGATAAAATTAGTTGTGCAAAAGTGCGAATTTTTTTTAAGTAAAGCGAATACTTTGGGAGGTTACTGGCTCGATTTAACAGATAATTATTTAATTTTAAACAAACATTTTTAGGATGAAAATTATTCTGTCTTTTTGTCTATTCTTAATAAGTATTCAGGGAATTTATTCCCAAGAAAGCACACAATTTTTAACTACTAAAAGTAGCGTCAAGTTACCTTTTGAATTAGTAAACAACCTGATTATTTTACCCATTAAAGTCAACGGTATTGAACTCAATTTTTTGGTAGACACGGGAGTTGAGGAAACCATTTTATTTAGTGTTGACCAAAACAAAGAAATTCCGATTTTCAATGTTGAAAAAATTACGCTTAAAGGTATAGGAATGCAAGAGGCTGTAGAGGGTTTTAAGTCATTTAAAAATACACTTTCAGTCAAAGGTTTGAATTTTTTGAATCAAGAAATTGTTATCGTTTTAGATCAAAATTATAATTTTTCGGCTGCACTTGGCATTGAAGTAAACGGTATTATTGGGTATCATTTCTTTAGTCAGATTATTTCGAAAATTGATTATAAACGAAAAAAAATGATTATTTATAAGCGGGATACGTTTAATAAAAATAAGATTACAAAAAATTTTCAATTGTTTGATTTTAGGTTAGAAAACGGAAAGCCGTACATAACAATTCAGGTCGCGTCAGCCAATCAACTTTTGGAAGCCAATTGTTTGGTAGATTCAGGTAACAGTGATGGGCTGTGGTTATTTGCCACGAAAATAAATTCCATTTCGGTTCCAGAACTTAATTTTGAGGACTATCTAGGTCGTGGCTTCAATGGAGAAATTTATGGAAAAAAAGCAAAAGTTAAAAAACTAGTATTAAATAAATTCGAGTTTAACGAGGTATTTGCCGCATTTCCAGATTCGCTTTCATTAGCAAATGTAAAAATTGGTACGCGCCGTTTGGGTTCTATTGGAAGTGAAATATTGAAGCGTTTTACAGTAATACTTGATTATCAAAGTAAGCAAATGTATTTGCGAAAAAACAGCTTTTTTGAAGAAAAATTTCGGTATAATTTGTCTGGAATCACTATTCATCATGTTGGAATGCAATGGTTTAAGGAAGAAATGCCAATCAAAGAATTTAGTTTAAATCATAAAACTCAATACAAATTAAGTTTAGCAGCTGATCTCAAGTACAATTTTAAACTATTGCCCGTTTATGAAATTGTCACTATTCGAAATAATTCTCCTGCGGCAAAAGCAGGCTTGCAAGTTGGCGACGTTATTTTAAAAATTAATTCTATAAAGGTACAACGACTGAGTTTAGACAAAATTAATGAGCTGCTGAAACGCACGAATCAAGAAGAAGTTACGATTGTTGTGGAACGCGATGGAAAAGAACTTATGTATCAATTTAAAATAGTAGATTTATTATAATATTACTTTTTGGTACAGAAACTTTGTACTTGTGCCACTTTTATTTTATAACTACATTTGCCTCACAACTACACAACACAATTTATGAGTTCTGATAACAGCAAAAGATACGCACTTCGAGGTGTTTCGGCATCCAAAGAGGACGTTCACAACGCGATAAAAAATATAGACAAAGGCTTATTTCCACAAGCTTTTTGCAAAATTGTACCCGATTATTTAACAAATGATGAAGAGTATTGTTTAATCATGCATGCTGATGGTGCGGGAACAAAATCATCTTTGGCTTACATGTATTGGAAAGAAACGGGCGATTTATCCGTTTGGAAAGGGATTGCACAAGATGCTTTAATCATGAATATCGACGACTTGATTTGTGTGGGTGCGACCGATAACATTTTGCTTTCTTCAACAATTGGAAGAAATAAAAACCTGATTCCTGCCGAAGTGTTATCTGCAATCATCAACGGAACAGAGGAATTAATTGCAGAATTAAAAACCTTTGGTGTCAACATCCATTCAACAGGTGGCGAAACCGCTGATGTGGGTGATGTTGTCCGAACAATTATCGTAGATTCAACAGTTACTGCCCGAATGAAACGCACAGATGTAATTGACAATGCGAATATTCAAGCAGGCGATGTAATTGTGGGACTGGCTTCTTTTGGTCAAGCCAATTATGAAAAAGGCTACAACGGCGGTATGGGAAGTAACGGACTTACTTCGGCACGGCACGACGTGTTCGACAATTACTTGGCAGCGAAATATCCGGAAAGTTTTGATGCAGCAGTTCCGAGTGAATTGGTGTATTCTGGGAAGGTAACATTAACGGACGCTGTCGAAAATTCGCCTTTAGACGCCGGAAAATTAGTGCTTTCGCCAACCCGAACGTATGCTCCAATTATTAAGAAAATATTGAGCCAATTTTCCGATAAAGAAATTCACGGAATGGTACACTGCAGCGGTGGAGCTCAAACCAAAGTATTGCATTTTATTGACAATTTACATGTAATAAAAGACAATTTGTTTCCCATTCCTCCCTTGTTTAAATTGATTCAAGAGCAATCGCAAACGGATTGGAAAGAAATGTATCAAGTGTTTAATTGTGGACATCGAATGGAAATTTACGTTCCAGAAAATATAGCTCAGGAGATTATAACCATTTCGGAATCCTTTGGAGTAGAAGCTCAAATTGTGGGTCGGGTAGAAGCATCGGAATCCAAAAAACTGACGATAAAAAGCGAATTTGGTGTTTTTGAATATAAATAAATTCAACTTAATTCTAGGATTATCACGATTTAAAAATGTAATAATTTGGGTGTTTTGCTTGTCCCGATTGCTATCGGGAGGCTATACACTTCAATCTTTTGTTCCGCTATCGCTTCACAAAAGGATTTCTGTTTCAAACGAAGTTCATTGAACTCCGTTGAAAATAGACGTACAGTGAAATAATCCCTAACGCAAAAAGTGGATCTATAGAAATCAGCTATAAATGATAAAATAAGTTATATGTACGAATTGCTTTTTTGGAAATATAAAGAGGGTATTTATTTGAACCATCACGAAGTCTATGAAGCCTTGGATGATAACGAAACAGTTGAAGGTCTCGAACAATTGCCTACAGATGTCATCATTAATCGGATAAATTCTGTTTTTTCGAAATGGGAACGAGTGGATCAAAACAGTTGGAAAAACACTGAGGGACCAGGTGCTTTTTGTGTCAAAACCACTGCAAATTCGGTTAAAATTGAATGTTACGGTACGGTAGGAACTACAATGGATCGACTCGTGGATATTATGGACGAATTTAAATGTCCGCTTTACGACCCACAAATTCCGGAACGCTATGACGAAATGAGCGAACAGTAATTTTTCAATAAAAAGTAATAAAGTTTAAAAATATAAAGAATATGAAAATAAACCTAAAAAATGGAATCGATAAATTGCTTTTTGGAATGCTTCAAAAAGATGTGATTGCATTGTATGGAAAACCTACAAAATCCTATAAAGACGAAGAAGAAAACGTTATTTTGCTGTATAACGACCAAAAATTACGTCTCACTTTTTATGTCGAAGAAGGTTTGAAATTGGGTTACATAGTTAGTTCCAACGAAAAGCTCACCCTTTCGGACATTAAAATCATAGGTAAAACAATGGATGTGATTCAAAAGGAGTTGGCACCAAAAGGACTTACATCTTGGGACGAA
Source organism: Flavobacterium sp. (assembly GCF_044368625.1). Taxonomy (GTDB): domain Bacteria; phylum Bacteroidota; class Bacteroidia; order Flavobacteriales; family Flavobacteriaceae; genus Flavobacterium. Next base: position 5,026 of record NZ_JBIPPD010000104.1, read on the forward strand.
GAATCGTTTGATACCTACGAGAATTACTTTAACGAAGATTATTGGATGATTGTCCAAACCGAATTTGGATACGCAGTAAAAGTAGAATTAGGAGCGATTATTAGCAAAGACGAATTCCAGTGGAAATTTAATTCAAAATAAAAAGTACATAAAAAACCCCAAAAAAGCAACATGTTTTTTGGGGTTTTTCATTTAAAAATGGACTCTTTTATTTATTGATTTTCAGTAATTCTACTTCAAAAATCAAGTCGCTTTTAGCGGGAATTACATTTCCCATTGCTCTTTCGCCATAAGCCAAAGTGTAAGGAATATAAAACTTGTATTTAGAACCTTCGGTCATTAGTTGCAAACCTTCTGTCCATCCCGGAATAACTTGGTTTAAACCAAAATCAATCGGTTCGCCGCGTTTTACACTGCTGTCAAACTCAGTTCCGTTAGTAAGCGTACCTACATAATGAACCTTCACATTACTTGTAGCAACGGGTCTTTCGCCTGAACCTTCTTTAATTACAACGTATTTCAAACCACTTGCAGTTGTTTTTCCTTTTTCAAAAGCTTTTAGTGCAGCAGCTGTTAACATTTCGCGGTCTTTTGCTTCTTTTTGAGCAGCGATTTTACTAGCTTCTCTTGCTGTTGTAAACACTTTTACGGCATCAAATTTTTTGGCTTCGGTTCCTTTACGAATAATTGTTATTTTGGTCATTACATCGTTTTGTACAATACTATTTACCACGTCCATACCGGAAACTACTTTGCCAAAAACCGCATGTTTCCCGTCCAAATGTGGAGTAGGTTTGTGCGTGATAAAAAATTGACTTCCATTGGTATTTGGACCTGAATTGGCCATGGATAAAATTCCCGCTGCATCGTGTTTTAAATCCGTGATTTCATCTCTAAATTTGTAACCCGGATCTCCAGAACCATTGCCTACAGGGTCACCTCCTTGAATCATAAAATCACTAATAACACGGTGAAATTTCAAGCCGTCATAAAACATTTTACCTTTGTAAGAAGGACTTACATCTGGGTTTTTTCCCTCGGCTAATGAAATAAAGTTAGCAACGGTTACTGGTGTTTTTTTATACGTTAAATCAATTACAATTTTACCTTTTGTAGTTTCAATTTCAGCAAAAATCCCTTCGGAAGTAGCGTTTTCTTGAGCAAAATTTACACTTGATGCTAAAAGCATTATTACAATCAAAAATTTCATTTTCATGGGTATTCGGTTTTTTTATTAATTATTATTTGGTTTTTCTAAAATAGCAATATCAAAAATCAACGGTGTATTTGGCGGAATTAATCCGTTACCTACACCCGCTTCGCCGTAAGCTAAATTGGAAGGGATAAATAAAATCGCTCGATCTCCAAACGATAATTTTTCAAGACCTTCAATAAAACCAGGAATCATACCGTCTTTTCGTCCCGCTTGAAAACCGATGGGTTGATAACCGCCTTGGGCCTTTCTCGATTCATCGAATTTGCCAAACGCTCTAGCTTCGGATTCCATGCTGCTGTCAAATAACGTTCCGTTTTCGAAAAAACCTGCATAGTCAATAAAAATTTGTGTTCCCGGGGCTGGTTTTTTGCCCGTTCCTTTCTTGATAAGTGTGTATTGCAAACCTGAAGGAGTCTTGATGGCTTCTGCTTTATTTTTTTCGAAAAAAGCTACTTTCTCGTTTATTACATTTTGATATTTGTCGGCATATTCCTTTTCCATTTGTTTTGCTTCATTCGCACTGTTGTTGAAATAATCGGCAAAAACTTTTGCGGCATCAAAGTCCTTAGCTTGGTTTCCTTTTCTGATGATGGTGATACTGATGATGCTATCGTCTTGAACAATTTTATTAACTGTTTCCATTCCATTTTGTACCACATGACCAAAAACGGTATGCTTTCCATCCAACCAAGGCGTTGGAACGTGTGTGATAAAAAACTGGCTGCTATTGGTTCCCGGACCTGAATTGGCCATTGATAAAATACCAGGGGAATCATGCCGCAGGTCGGTAATTTCATCTTTAAATTTATAACCGGCATCGCCTGAACCGTTTCCTAATGGATCGCCACCTTGGATCATAAAATTGGCCAGTACACGGTGAAATTTTAATCCATCATAAAAAGGTTTGTTGCGTAAATTTTCAGATACAAAAGCGTTTTTTCCTTCGGCCAATGAAACAAAATTGGCTACCGTTACGGGTGTTTTTTCAAAGTCCAAGGCGGCAACAATGGTTCCTTTTGAAGTTGAAATTTCTGCATACAAGCCGTCTGGTAAGTCTGCATATTTGTCGTTACAAGAAAATAAGGTAACCGTTAAAAGTAATAAAATAAGACGTGTTTTCATTTGTAATTAATTATTCTGGTTTAATTTCTTCTTTTTGAACTGGTACAATCGGTTTTTGAGCAGGAGCTACAATTGGTTTTTTTTCTTGTCGAGCAACTGCTTCTGGTTTAAAATCACGTAAACTTACGGTAACTTCTAAGGGTAAATTAGGCGGAATTCTATCGTTGTCCCCCCGGTAACCATGACCTAAATGGGAAGGAAATAAAAAGGTAACCTTTTCATTTTTGTTCATCAGTTTGATTCCGTCACGCAATCCCATTAGGATATTTTGTTTATCTACAAGGTAGGTTTGTGGTTTTAATTCTACCTCTGAATAAATTATATTTCCTTGCAAATCGGCAATTTCGTAATCAAAAAATGCCACATCGCCTCGTTTGGGTGTCAATGTGTCTTTTGTATTTTCTAATTCGTAATAATACCAATATCCTTTTGTGGAAGCGAGGTATTTTCGTTCGGGATTTTTACGAATAATCGAATCAATTAATGCTTCTTCATTTGCTATTAATTTGATATTTCGGTCTACCGACTCTTTCATAAACTTACCAGAAGTTTGTGTAATGGGTTTTCGCGCTTGCTGTTGCGAACAACTCGCCAAAATTAGAGCGAAAGCGGCAGGAATACTATTTCGAAAATTGAATTTCATAATCATTAATTTATGGTGGTTTTAGCGAGAATATCTTCAAATTTTGCAACTGTATCTTTTAATGAGAGGTACGATTTTCCACCTGCTGCATTGATGTGTCCTCCGCCGTTAAAATGAGTTCGCGCAAATTGATTGACATCAAAATCGCCTTGCGAACGAAAGGATATTTTGATGATGTTTTCTTCCCGGTGTTCGATAAAAATTGCTGCAAAAACTACGCCTTTTATTGAAAGTCCGTAATTTACAATTCCTTCTGTGTCGCCTTTCACATAACTGTTTTGATCGAGTTCTTTTTGCGAAAGCGTGATGTAGGATGTTTTTTTATCCAACAAAATTTTCATATTCTGCAAGGCTTGTCCTAATAATTGCAAACGGTTGTAGGAACTGTCGTCAAAAAGGTTGTTGTGGATGGCACCATTTTCAATACCAAGATCTATCAAATTGGCAACTACACGATGGGTGGTACTTGTTGTGGATGGAAATCGAAACGATCCCGAATCCGTTACAATTCCCGTGTAAATGCAGGTGGCGATGGTTTTGTCGATTTTTTCTTTAAAGCCCAAATAGTTGATAAAATGATACAACATTTCGCACGTAGAACCGTAAGCTGTATCTGAAAATTGATACATGGCATAATCGTCTGGCTTTTGATGGTGATCCATCATGATAAAAGGAGCGGTCACTTTGGTCAAGACTTGTTCCATTTCACCCGTTCGATGCAACGCATTAAAATCTAATGTAAAAATGATATCGGCGTCAAAAATGATTTGGCTCGTGTTTTCCTTATCTTTTTCGTAAATCAAAACGGTTTCGGAAGCGGGTAACCAAGCTAAAAAATCCGGAAATTCGTTTGGGGCAATCACAACAGCGTCGTGATTTAGTTTTTTTAAAAAATGATAAAGTCCTAGCGTGGAACCCATCGCATCTCCATCGGGACTTCGGTGCGGAATGATTACAATTTTCTTTGGAGTCGAAAGCAATTTTTGAATTGCCTCAATAGCGTCTTCTTTCATAGGATGCGAAAATACAATTTTTGTTTAATCTTTTGAACGTGTTAGCCTTAATTTGCAATTTTTGATGCGTTAAAGATTTTTTAAATACCGATTGCGCAAAAAACGATAAACCAAATGTTTGGGACCTTTTACCACTTGCGATTCATAAATCCCATGATATCCAGAGAAAAAGTACGCCGTAAAACAAGAAATACCTACAAATAGTGCGCTTTCCAATCCAAATAATTCAATTCCCATCATCGTACAAGCCAGAGGCGTGTGAGTCGCTCCCGAAAAAACCGACACAAAACCCATGGCAGCCAGTAAGGAAATGGGTAGCGGAACAAAAATGGACAAAGCACTTCCTAAAGCAGCACCGATAAAAAATAGCGGAGTCACTTCGCCTCCTTTAAATCCCATGCCTAAAATAAAGGCGGTGGCAAGTAATTTCAGCAGAAAAACATCCCCCGTTTGAGCGGTTTGAAAAGATTCTACAATGGTAGGAATGCCCAGTCCCAAATATTGGGTAGCTCCAGTCAGGTATATTAGAGTTGCGAAAATGAGTCCGCCAATAAAAGGACGAAAGGGCGGAAAAGGGATGTATTGCTTGGCTTTTTTAGCAACATAATGTACCGCAGTTGAAAACATACTGGCGGATAAACCAAATACAATTCCTACCAATAGTAGCCACGGTAGTACCTTTAAATGCATTTGAGGAATATAAGGTGGCAGATAATGCGTATGCGGAATTTGGAGAATTTGGACGGTATAATAAGCAATATAGGCTGTGAGAAGCGAAGGGATAATGCTTTTGAAACGCACACGACTGAAATACAACACTTCGATGGCGAAAATAGCTCCCGTTAATGGTGTGCCAAAAACGGAAGCAAAGCCGCCACTGATACCGATGATTAAAATGATTTTACGTTCTTGTTTTGATAACTTGAAAATCCCCGTAAACTGGTCGGCAATTGCAGTACTCATTTGCACGGCAGTGCCTTCTCGACCTGCCGAACCACCAAACAAATGCGTCAAAATAGTACCTAAATACACCATCGGTGCCATTTTTAAGGGGATAATGCTTCTCGGTTTTTCGTATTCTTCAAGAATTAAGTTATTGCCTTTCACCACATCTTGCCCATAATAATGGTAGCCGTAACCTATTACCAATCCCGCCAATGGAAGTAGAAAAATTATCCACAAGTGAGCATCTCTAAAATCAGTAGCCAGATTCAAGGTGTATAAAAACAGGGCCGATGAGCCTCCTGCCAGAATGCCTACAACGAGACAAATGACCGACCATTTTAAAAGAAGTCCAAGAAAATTAACCGTTGGTTTCAATAGGGATTGCGCTAGTAGTTTTACTTTGCTAAAATAAAATAAATTTTGGCATTAGCCCAAATCGGTCTTTTTATAAAAGAATACTTCTATGTTGTTTTTTCACGCAGATGTTATGTTAAACCTTGCCTGCGGTTAAACCTACCCTCCGTTATTCCAATATACCCAATGGTATCAAAAATTAGGAAGAACATAAAATGGCCTCCGATTAAAAATTAGGCTGTAAATTTTCTGAATGGTGCTTTCGATTGGCTTCGCTCCATTCGACTGGCGCCTCGGGTACATTATACTTTGCATTCAAGTCATTCGCACACAAGCAGGTGGGTGAAATAGGTCTTTTATTATTAATTTTTTATCTTTGCTCGTTTTTAGTTCTTAAAAACACGCCCTACTTATTCTTTTCGCTTTTATTTTTTTTCTATCTAATTTGAAATATTTAGATATATTTTCTATGTTTTGTCTTATTTGCAGAAATAGTTGTTTCATACATTATGTATATTGCATCTATACTTGAAGTAGGGCTTTGCTATACTGCTGCTATTTAGAAAATTTTTCGGTTGACTCGTCCCAAAATAACTATACAGATTAATAACAAATCCTACTATGGTTATACCAATATAATTCTTAATCCTAAAAATACTACGCTGACTCGTCCTACTTTGTTTATTGAATTTGGTGCTTTTTTTGGAGTCGAGTTTCCAATGGAGACATTAAAAGATTATTCTTTTATGATTTTTCTAAAAATGCTTTCATGACTCACTTTTACAGTAATAAAATACAAACCACTCTGCAGATTTGATAAATCTATGTGCAAATTCCAGCTATATTGACCACCCCATTCCAGTTTAAAGTGAGCACCTAATTCCAGTTCAAAGTGACCATGCAATTCCAGTTGAAATTGACCACCCTAATTTTCATTAAAAAACTACTTTTTT
>NZ_JBIPPD010000361.1:0-3033 GCF_044368625.1 Flavobacterium sp.
TCAGTGGTTTGCCCGCGCAGCACAAGTCACCGTGTTTGAAGAAATCAAAGCGAGGGCCGCATGACCTACGCCGAAGCACACCGCGCCTACAGCGTCCAGAAGGCCGCATGGATCGCCCGCAACCCACAAGCGACACCCGAGCAGATCGAGGCTGAGTGCCGCCGTATCGCTGAAAGGCTGGGGGTCTGATGCGGGACTACGGGAAGATTTCGCCGACTTTCTGGACGGGCAAGACCGGCCGTGAAATCAAGCGAAGGGGCATCGAAGGGGTTGTTATGGCGACCTACCTGATGACCTCGCCGCACTCAAACATGCTCGGCCTGTTCTATCAGCCGATGCTGTACGCCGCGCACGAGACTGGCTTGGGCATCGAAGGGGCTACGAAGGGGCTTCAATGCTGCATCGAAGCTGGCTTCTGTGCCTTCGATGAAGAGACCGACATGGTGTGGGTCTACGAGATGGCGGCTTATCAGATCGCCGACTCTCTCTCCAGTGGAGACAAGCGCTGCAAAGGCATCCAAAAGGACTATGACGCACTGCCTGATTGTGCTCATTTGGCCCCGTTCTTTGACCGTTACGCAGAGGCTTACAACCTGACGACGAAGCGCGGTGCTGCTGATGATTCTGCAAAGAAATCGGAAGCCCCATCGAAGCCCCATCGAAGCCAGGAACAGGAACAGGAGCAGGAATATCCTTCGGATATGGGCCGCGAAGTTCCTTCGCAGCGCCCAGCCAAGAAGTGCCCGAAGTCGTTCATCGTCACGGACGAATTGATCGAGTGGGCAAGGTCTAGCGCTCCAGCCGTTGACCTCAAGACAGAAACCGAGAAGTTCCGCGACCACACCTTTGCCTCGGCTCGCACCGACTGGGCAGGCACATGGCGGAACTGGATTCGCAAGGCTCAGGAGGTCAAGGGCGGGCGCCCGTCCTCCGCAGCCAATGACGTTTTCGCGGGGGCCAAGTGATGCGCGGCCATCAAGCCCTGATCGCAATGCGGCTTCGTGGCGTCTGCCCGTCTGCTGCGTTCCTGACGGTCGGCACGGACCCGGACAAGCTCTGGCAGGACTGGCCCACAGCGAATCCCTGGAGCGTGATTGCACAGGTCGAGATTCCCGAGCGTGACGCGCTGACCAGCCTGGACTTCCGCTTCCTCGTCGGCCTGCCTGTGCATGTCCACGGCAAGGACGCTGACCGCACGCTGAAGGTGGCGCAGATGAGCTTGGATGCTGGCGCTAAGGCCGTCTGCGTGGTGACAACTGGCGACTTCAAGGGCGCTTTTATCGGAGAAGGGGAGACGCAATGGCGGGACTTTTGAACGCCGACGAAATCGACTTCGGCGCGTACATGCGCAGCACGGAATGCAAGGCCAAGGTGCGCAGTGCGGCAGAGTTCGCGGACGATCTGATTGCCGAGTTGGCACCGCAGACCGACGAGAACCGCTCTCCGTCCATGTTCTCGACGAAGCTGCGCAACAGCATCGAGTTTCGTCCCGGCGAGGTGACGGTATGGGCTGGGTACAACGGACACCGCAAGTCTCTGCTGACGGGTCAAGTCGCTGCCGAGTTGTGCAAGCAGCGGGTCAAGGTGCTGATTGCCTCGATGGAGATGGAGCCACGCCGCACGCTGGCCCGGATGGCTCGCCAGTTCTTCGGTACGCGGGAGATTGGCCCGACCACTGCGCAGCGCTTTGCAGAGTGGACTGATGGCCGTCTGTGGCTGTTCGATCACGTTGGCCGAGTGCAGCCAGATCAAGTCTTGGCGGTGCTTTCGTACTTCGCCAATGAGCTGGGTGGGCAACAGGTCTTCATCGACTCAATGATGATGGTCTGCGCGTCCGAAGAGAGCCTGGACGAGCAAAAGCAGTTCATGACGGACCTTGTGCGATCTGCCCAAGAAACCGGCCTGCATCTGCACTTGGTTGCGCACTGCCGCAAGCCTCAAGACGAATCCAAGCCGCCGACGAAGTACGACCTTCGCGGGTCTGCCGCCCTGTCTGACCAGGCGCAGAACGTCATCACCGTATGGGCCAACAAGCCAAAGCGTGCGGCGCTGGACAAAGACCCCAACGACTTCGAGGCACAGAAGCAGCCTGACGCGGCTGTGACTATCGAAAAGCAGCGCAACGGCATCTTTGAAGGCCGGCTTGCGATGTGGTTTCACGAGACCAGTCTGAGATTCACAGACGAACGACTTACGCCGGTTGAGGCGTGGACTTTGAACTAGGAGCAAGAGTGGCAAACGACCTGAATCAATACCAATGCATTGGCCGACTCGGCAAGGAGCCCGAGGTCCGCTACATGGCAAGCGGCAAGGCTGTTGCCTCGTTTTCTGTTGCTGTCGGCTCAAGCTGGAAAGACGCCAGCGGAGAGAAGCGAGAGGAAACCGAGTGGGTGAACGTCACCGCCTTTGACAAGCTGGGCGAAATCTGCGGCGAGTACCTGAAGAAAGGCTCGCAGGTCTACATCAGCGGACGCCTCAAGACCGACAAGTACGAGAAGGACGGCCAGACGCGCTACAGCACGAAGGTGATTGCCGATCGCATGCAGATGCTGGGCGGCAAGACGGAAGGCGGGCAGGACGAAGCGCCGCAGCGCCAAGAGCGTCCCGCAAAGACCCACGGCGACCGCAAGGGAGGCCCGAACAACCGGCCCGACTTCGACGACGAATCGGATATTCCATTCTGAGGGGCAGGACATGAGCCAAACCATCGCCCAATTCATCGTCAATCGCCTGATTTCTTCAGGGCCATGCGGCATCAATGTGATTGCCGAGGCAATGGATCGCAAGGTGGAGTCTGTGCGCCGCGAGATGGCCCGGATGTGTGATGCCGGCCTAGTCGTCGCCGACATCCGCGACCCCAGCCAGAGCAAGCAGTTCAAAACCTGGCGCATCACCGCAAAGGGCCGCGCATGCGATCCGAGCGACCCGCTGGGTACGGCAAAGAAGGTCAGCGCCAACATCCAAAAACATCGCGAAATCTCCTACCGCAAGCGCATCAATGCCGAGGCTGAAGCCAAGGAGAAGAAGCGCAAG
>NZ_JBIPPD010000301.1:0-3031 GCF_044368625.1 Flavobacterium sp.
AAAAAACTGGTTTAAAACCGGTTTAAAACCTACACAGGCTCAATTTTGGGCGTGGATGGACTCATACTGGCACAAGGACCAAACGATACCGACAAATAAGATTGACGGATTGGAAAACGCTTTAAATGGAAAGGCATCGACAGATCAACTCGCAAACAAAGTTGACAAGGTTGAAGGTAAAAGTTTGCTTTCAGATACTGAGATTGAACGATTATTAACGCTTGAAAATCAAGATTTATCTTTGAAAGCTGATTTAGTCGACGGTCAAGTTCCTGTATCACAACTACCAAGCTACGTTGATGATGTTTTGAACGGTCAGTTTATTGACTCAATTACATTTATTAATGTACCAACGGGTTTGCCATATGCTTTAGAAGAAGGCAAAATATACGTGGACATTATTACGAATATAACCTATCGTTGGAGCGGGACGGTTTTAATTCCAATTGGCTCACCGCTAACTTTAGGCGAAACGGAATCGACCGCCTATCGTGGCGACCGTGGTAAGATTGCCTATGATAAGGCGGTGGAGTTAATTAATTCAGGAATTGAATTTATTTCAAATGCATTATTAAAATTAAGAATCATTTGGTTTACAGGATTTACAATTGCTCAACGAAATGCAATTGCCTCTCCTCAAGAAGGAATGATAATTTATATAAACGAAAACCCCAAAGGCTTTCAGGTATATGAGGATGGCGTGTGGCGTAGAGTTGGCGCAAACATATCAAACGCTGACCTGAATTTTGCAGCCAACAGAATTCATAATTTGGGTTCAAATAAGCTCACCTTTACAAATGGACGTGTTGAAGTGCCAACTTTGGAAATGCCCGTTACAACAGCAAATTCAATAGTTAATAAAATCTGGAATGAAGGCTTGAAGCTTTGGTTTACCAATAATTTAGGGGTCAATAAATCTGTTCTACTTGATGGCGATATTGTGGACGCAACTGCAACACAAAGGGGACTGGTTTCGACAATTGCTCAGATTTTTAGTGGTAATAAAACTTTCCGTGGTCATTTCAGAATTGAAAGTCCTGTAAGTACCGATAACCCTAATGCGTTAGAAGTTGTTAATTCTAGTAATGTTGTTTTAATGAGTATTAATTCAAATGCTGGGGCAACAATCGGCAGTTTTGGTTTTTCTACTATTAATAACTTAATGAGTTTTGGCGGTGTTACAATTTTTCAAAGGTCTGGTATTTCAACTTTATATGGTGACCCAAGCTCCTCTATTATTGCATTTAGAACAGCAGCTTTGAATTTAACGATGCGAGATGGACGTGCTAGATTTGGCGGTACGGCTGGGGGTTCTACTGATTCTACTGCTTTATTAGAACTTCAAGGTACAAATGGTGGATTTTTGCTACCAAGAATGACAGAAGCACAAAGATTGGCCTTAGTTTATTTGGGCGGAGCACCTCCAGCTGTTGGACTTCAAGTTTATCAAACTGATGGCGTTGAGGGTGTTTATATTCATAAATCTACCGGGTGGCAATTTGCTTATTAATTATTTAAAATAATGAAATTATGATACAAAAGAGGTACAAACAAACCGCACAATTGGCACAAGCGCAAGCTTTGAAAGCAATGATTGAAAGTCAAGAAGTTGTTTTAGCAGAAATTGAACTGCCTGAAATTACTGATATGCCGAACCATAGACAGGTACTTCGGGTAAAAGACGTAAATGTAGCTACATCCGTCAATTACGTGAAATTGACGCCTAAAAGAATCTTAATTCACAAAGAAACCGGAAAGGAATTAAAAATTGATCTACACGTTCCGGACTGGACGATTACCAATGAAAATGTAAGTTCACACATTGACGAATTTGGGCAAAGATTGTTTTATGAAATGGAGTATTTCGACGCTCAGACGGGCGAAGTTGTTGAAAACCCTGAGGGGCTTCCGGCGTTACAACCTGAAGCGTTTATGATGCCGACAATTCCATATCTAATGTTTTTCACAAAACAGATTGTACTGCCGGATTTGATCGCAATGTTTTCCGCTCAGTTCGTAAGTGACAATCTTGATATATGGAACTCATTAGACAGTAGCTCAATGGCTAGACCATCGTAAAATGGGAACTATTTTAGCTTTTGTAGCCGTATTGATGTCGGCAATTTTATTCCCTTTTGGTCTACTGACGACATTGAGTATTAATCTTTGGAAGCGTAAATGGCGGTACTCGTTTAAAAGGCTTGATGATCAATTTTTGGCTATAGCCACTTCGATAGATGCCTCTGGAAATGTTGTATGTATGGATTTGTTTAATCTATTATTAAAGCAAAAAACAGGTTATAGTTTTGGCAATAGAAGGGAAACCATATCGAGCGTTTTGGGTAAAAATCAACGCGATGGCACGCTTACGAAACTAGGGGTATTTGTCGCCTATGTCCTGGACAAAATAGACAAAAATCATTGCTTGAAAAGCATTGACGAGAGTGTAAGTAATTAATTTAAATACGAACTATGAAAACAATTTTGAAAGCCAAGTGGCATCTTCACGCCTTAATAATCATCTTGATGCAGCCTGTAATTATGTACTCTGATAAAAACCCAGAGTGGTTTGACTTTGGGAATGTCGGTAACTTTTGGCGGTGGTTTATTCTAACCCTTGCATCCTTTTGTTTAGGCTTTGTGGTTGAGTGGATTCAAAGAAAATTCTTTGGAGCACATAAAGAGCTGGGCGGTAATAAAAGAAGTTGGCAGGACATTTACGCTACAACGGTGGCGGGTGCGGTTGGTATCGCCGTTAACGAACTTTGGTTTGCAGTAGGGGTTTTGACTGCTATAATTATACTTGAAGTTATTAGGCGGAAAAACAAGTAATTGAATTTCCCGGAGGTGGGAATTAAAAAAAGTCCTCCAACAATTAAAAACTTCTCACGGTAATTTAATTATAGCAAAGCCACAGCGTTGGAGGACAAAAGTCTTCTAGTGCTGTGGCTTTGCTGTTTTTATTAATTATCCTGAGAGGCACAAATATACAAATCATTAATCATCAATCAAAAATCGAATGGAAAAAAAG
>NZ_JBIPPD010000302.1:0-3017 GCF_044368625.1 Flavobacterium sp.
TCGTGGATTTTTGCAGAAATAATGGCGGTACATTGAGTTCAATTAACAGGCAAAAAATGGTACAAGCACTCACTAATTACCATAATTTTCAGTTAAATTCCCTTTATCCTAATTTAACTTCCATAAGTATTAACAGACTCAACCTCTGGGCATTTTATTCGTTTTTAAATAATAACCTGCTTAATGCAAATGTAAGTGCAATTAATGATGTCAAATCTGATATTCAAAATTTGGAATTTGAACTAGCAAACACAGTTGTAGATTGCTTTTATGAAAACAGAGATGATGAGGATGCAGTTGATTTTGCTACTAATATTATCGATATTGTTGAACAACTAGAATTTGATTCAACTCTCGAACATGTTAACTTAGTAAAAGTAATGTCTTTTACCAAGCAAAATAATTATTACGAAAATCCATTTGACGCTAACTTTTTTCAAAATGTTGATAGTATTTCGTCTGTAAATTTTATGGATCCGAATATGGTATTAAATTTTGTTAGATTATTTGCAGCGCATTATGCAATAGTGAAACACGAAAATCCAAATTGGAAAGAAAGAAAAGTTTTTGCGCAAGCATGGCTAGATACATCACAATTTATATTAGATCTTGCAGGTCTGGTTCCTGTTATCGGAGAAGTCGCGGATTTAACTAATGGTACGATTTACTTAATACAAGGAAACCATACCAACGCCTTATTAAGTTATGGATCCGCAATACCTGTTGCTGGATGGTATACAGCTGGAATAAAAATGGCAAAACGTGCAGATGGTCTTAAATTTTTAGTAGTTGGTACAAATAATTTAATTAATTTTAGAGTGGCAAGCAGTGCGAAATTTAGAGCCATATGGGGTATAGCTGTTGGGGATGCAACAAAACAAGCCCATCATATTATCCCAAGAGGTTCTGCAATAATTGAAATAATGCAGTGCAAAAGGCAGCTCAAGCAAATATTAGTCAAGGATTTCAAATTGATTCAGCGTTAAACGGTATTCCAGTTGCAACTTGGCGGAATCAGCCGAATCATAATCAGTATAATAATTTGATAGAATCAAAATTGGATGCTATACCATCTAATTTGACGCCAAATCAAACTTATGCGGCGGTTTTAAACATAATTAACCAGGCTAAACAAGCTATTATCAATAACCCAAATACACATTTAAATAATTTAGTTTTTTGATTATGTATAAAGACAGAATAGTTGATTTAATAAATAAAAAAGTTAAGGACGAAGAAAAAATAATAAGACTTCTACTTCCAACAATTGGGATTAAGTTAAATAGTGATAAGGCAGAATTTGGTCTTTCAAAAATAGGAGGACTTCCTCCTATTTTTGAAGGCAGTTGGCCATTACTTCAACATTCTCATATGACTTTTCTGGGACAATTATCTTTAAGTCAAATTAATAGTATTAACAAAATATTACCTGACAATGGTTTTTTATGTTTTTTCATATTTACTGGAGACGTTGGGTATAGATATCCAGACAAAAAGGGAGAATTTAAAGTTTTTTATATACAAGAGGGTAATAGTTCAGCGTTCATTCGAACCGATTTTTTAGAAGTGCCAATAATTAAAGAAAGTCAAATTTCATTTTTTGAATATTTTACTTTTCCATCATATCAAGAAAGTAAAATGGAAAAGGAGATTATGACAGAAGAAGAATTGGATATTATTCACGACATTGAATCGGAAATACTTATTTTGATCAATGAAAATTGTGAAACGGAACATCAGTTGTTAGGATATCCAAGAGCATTACAAGGGCCAGTAGAATTTTGGTGGGCTGTGAAATATTTAGGACTATTAGAAAAAGATTCCTATACTGCTGAAGAATTATTTTTAATTAAATCAGAGGCAGAAAATTTTATCCTTATTTTACAAATAAACTTTGGAGATCCAAATATAGAAATTGATTATTTTGGAGATTCTGTTGCCTATTTTGGCATTCATAAAAAGGATTTACAAAATGGCAATTTTGACGACGTAGTTTTAGTCATGCAAAACACATAAAACAAGAAATAGAAGATGCCGGTTGCACGGGCATCGAATTTCAGCCTGTAGAATTATCTATTAATGAATGGCTTCAAGGCGGCGAAAGAGAAAAAATATATGGTAAAACATAAGGCAATGAAAACGAAATTGATCATTTTACTTTTTATAGTAAGTACTAGCGTCTTTTCTCAAAACAAAACAATAGTTCCTGTATCGGGAACTATTGTTTTTGTTAAAGAAGAACGCATTATAGATAAAGATTTATATTTAAAGTCATGGAAAGAATTTATGCCTAAAATGCAAAAAGCACTTGAAGAGCAAATTTATTTAGAGCGCTTAACAGATGGAAAAGTTACTGATACGACACAGCTAAAATTAGCATCACTTACAATGACTGAAAATTTTGAAATGATGCTTCCAATTCTATTGGAAGAAGAAAAACAAGATTTTAAGTTTTATCACGAGTTTAAAAAGGATTCAATCATAAAGTAAGTAACTCTAGATGGTCAATTAATCAATAGCAGAATTTTAATTGATAAAGTTTCGGGGACAGTCACAAATGAATTCGATGAACAGGTCGTCATTGAGAAAAATGAGATACTCAAGCTAACAGAGTTTAAAGATCAAATAAAATCTATAAATGGATATAACTGTTTTAAAGTTATTTACACCTCTAATGAGTCTTCGCAATCTGATTTTGACTTTATGTCAAGCATATTAACTACTACAAGAGCATTATGGGTAACAGATAAAATAAAATGTAATTATCACCCTGTAATTGACGAAAGTGAAATTTTAGAAAAATATTATCCACTCGAAATTATTGAATATTCAGACAGCTTGAAAGGGTTTGAAACACTATATAAGTTAGAAAAATTAGAAATAAAGTAAAAAAGAATGCAATTAAGTTATTGCTCAGATTAAATGTCTTATTTTAAAAATTTAAATCTTTTTGCCACGGATTGTACAGATGAACACAGATTGCTTAGTCTCATAGATTAAAAATCCTTTTAATCTTT
>NZ_JBIPPD010000105.1:0-11160 GCF_044368625.1 Flavobacterium sp.
CTTTGAAAAAATGTTTCATAGAAGTTTTATAAATTAAATCAAACCATTCTGTATTCGTCATATCATTGTAAATAATTTCAGAATTGCTTTCTGCAATTGTTGAAAAGCCATTCATAGTGTGTATTCTGAAATATGCTCCATTATTGTTAGTTCGAACTAATTCGTAAAAGTCAAATGCTTTAGTTTTGTTAGCTAAACCTAAATAAAATGAAATAGTTTTATTATCATCTGAACCTTTAGCAGGATTTTTATCTCCAATTATTAACATTAAACCATCTTTATAATTTTTAAATTGTTCATTCAATTTTGAATTTGGATTGTTGTTTAAAGGTTTTATTATTTCTGCTTTTGGAATAATTTCCATTATTTTTTCACAAATAGTAGTTATTTTGTTATCGTTGATAAATCCAATGCTTGAACTTATTCCATTAGTTTGAACTTTCCTTATAGCATATTTATTAACGTATGGGTCATTTACAACACAACATAATATTTTTGGTTTATTGTTTTCAACATAAATAACAAAATTATTAGCGACTGCTAATTCAATATCATCTTCATTTTTAACATTTTCAATATTATTTGATAAGATTTCGAAAAAGTTATTAGAATTTTCAATTTTTCTTCTGGTCAAACTAAAATTAAATTCATAATTATTATATTCAAATCTGTCTTCTTCAATTTGGTTTATTAGTATGTTTTGTTGTTTAAGAAATGCTTTAAACATTCTAAAAGAAGCTGAATCATTTAAATTTGTTGTTTCTCTGATATTTTGAGCTATTTCTTTACTATTTTCATCATCATTGAGAAACAATGAAGCAACTTCATCAGAAAAACAAAACTTGTAAAACAAAGAGCTAATTAAAAATTTTTCATTTTCAATACTTTCAGTTTCTTCATCTTCAAAATCTTCATCTTCAAAATTATAATTTTGAAAATCATTATCAGTTTCATCATCATCCATATTGTCAAAAACTTGTCTATTTATATTTTTAGCAGCTGTTGAAATTATGTTGTCAATATCATTTTGGGTTACATTGATTTTATCTTGACTTTGATTAAGAAAATTTCTGTAATTATCACATTCTTTATTAATAATTTGTAAAAGAAACATACCTTCTAAAGGTGTTCCTGCCATTGGATTTTTATGCAGATTTTCTTTTAATGAATTTCTTATTTCATTTTCAAGTTTTTCAACTAATAATCTGATGATTGTATTTTTATCCATTAAAATGTTTTTTAGATTTTTTTGCGTTTGCTACTCAACATTACTGCCAACGTTCCGCAGCTACACGAGGTTTGGGGTAAAGTAAGCCTAAAACTTTCGGTTAAAGACTGAACTTTCAAACACAAAACCAAGTTTTAGTTGATTACCGAAACCAAAATCTCGTGTAACTGCTGTTATGCCTTCGGTTTTATTTTTCGGTTTCGCTTCCGCACCGATTTTAAGTCGGAAGTATTTTAAAAATATTTATTATGTCAGAAAAAATTAACTTAGTTATTCCTTCGGAATTTTATGTAAAAATTGATTCTTTGTCTAAACTTTTAGAAGAATCCATTGAATTAGAAAAAAAACTACTTGAACACAATGTGAAAATCTATTTAGTTCCGATAAATGGAAGCCCTGTTCCGTTAATAAATTCAGAAACTAAGTTATGATTTATTTCTTTTACTTCTTCTATTTGTATTTCGGATAAAGAATTTTTAGAAACAAAATCATTTCCTAAATCCTTTAGTTTAATGTCTAAATCTACAAGTATTTCTTTGAATGATTCTAATTGCTCAATTAATCCTTTTAATGAATTAGTATTGTCTGTAAAATTTCTTTTTACCGATTCAATTTCTTTTTCTGCGAGTATTTTATATTCTTTCATTTTTACGTTTGTTTACGGTTCTTTAAACTGAGGCATAACGTTCCGGCGCTTGGCGAGGTTGGGGATTAAGGAAGCCTAAACTTTCGTTTAAACACTGACTTTGAAAGTACAAAACCAACTTTAAATTTAGCCCAAAACCCCAATCTTGCCAAACGCCTGTTATGCCTTCGCCCTTTTTTTGTCCATTTTATTTAAACCGTATTTGTAAATTTAGTTTGAAATTTAATTGTCCATTTTCTTCGTAAATCTTACCGAATTCGTGTCGTGTACTACTTGCAGTTTCTAATTTTGTATTTGTGAACAAATAATCTTCAAATTCATTTCGGTTGTAAATATGATAACACAAAACTTCTCCGTTTTCTTTCACAATCAAATATCCTCCAGTTGCATCTAATTCTCCTGTCCAAACTTTTGAAGGCATCATTCCTAAAGCAATGTCAGTTAGAAAACGTTTGATTTTGTATGAATAAAAAGGATGATTTGTTTCTAAATTATATTCGAGCGGATTTGCAATTGAAATTTTTGATGTTAATTCTAAAACTGATGAAAAAGTTGAAGTAAAAAACAAATGCAAACTTTCAGCAATGATTTTCGGTAAAGCACTATCTATCAAAACAAGATTATTGCCAAAAACAGAACTTTCTGTTTTTTGGAATTCTAATATACCACCTAATTCAGTAATTTTTTCAATCCTATCTTTTATTTTGCTTCTTGTCTCAATTTCGTTTATTTCTAAAATTTGATTTTGGGATAAACCTAAATTGTTAATTTTAAAAATAAAGTTTGTTGTTTTACCAGCATTCAATAGAGTAGAAGCTCCACCAAGTTGTGATTTTATGCTAAAACCAAGTTCAGGATTTGTTCCTGCTCTTTGGTCGTGAATTACAATTCTAATATCACTTTTTACAGATGATTTTGCTTTCAGTGAATGACTGTCAAAAGAGTTTATAAAATTTTCAATTTCGGGAATTGAAAAAGTAGCATTTGTCTTTTCTTTGAGCTTTGTCAAAAGAAAATGAGCTTGCTTTTGAAATTCTAAAACTGATACTCTAATTTCATTTTCGCCATTTTTAACAATCACTAAATCATTATCATAACTAAATTCAAAAGTTCCATTTGTTTCGTCACGAAGCACTTTGATTATTGGAAAAATCAAAGTTTCTATTTTCTTTAAATTGCTGTCGCCTGCAAAAAGTTGTTTGTCAGAAATGACTTTTAGGAGTGTATAAACTTCGCTCCATTCTCCTTTGTTTCCTGTTATCATTTCTTAATTCCGATTAGTTTTAAAATCTCGTTTGCAGTTGCTTGAATAGCTGGAACGGCAACGGAGTTGCCGAATTGTTTGTATGCAGATGCGTCAGCAACTGGAATTAAATAATTATCGGGAAAACCTTGAAGTCTTGCCCATTCTCGTGGTGTCATTTTGCGAATTCCATCACGATTTACAGTTCCTTTTATGTGTGTTGTTGGCGTAAAATCCGTAATTCTGTGGTCTAAAACTAAATTTCTTTCTCTTCCCATTCCGCCAACAACAATTGCGTTGCTGATTGCATCATCAGGAATTATGGCATAACCAAAACCGTTTCCTTTTCCTTCGTGTCTTGCTTTATGATTGATTAAAGTTTGAACATATTGAGTTGAAAGAAAGTATTTTGTTGGTGGAACTTCTTTTTCTTTAATGTCTGAAAAAGCAACTTTTTTATTTGTTGGTTTTGGATATTCAAAACTTTCAATTCCTAAATCATTTCTAAATCCAACAATATAAATTCGTTCTCTGTTTTGTGGAACTCCAAAATCTTTTGCATTTATGATTTGAGGTTCGGGAACAAAATATCCTAAATCATTTCTCAAAACATTTAAAATTGTTGCTAAAGTTTTTCCTCCATTGTGGTTTCTCAAACCTTTTACGTTTTCTAAAAATATTGCTTTTGGTTGTTTTCTTTTTATGATTTCAGCAACGTCAAAAAAAAGCGTACCTCTTGTATCTTCAAATCCTCCTCGTTTCCCAGCAATTGAAAATGCTTGACAAGGAAAACCTGCACAAAGCAAATCGAAATTATCAGGAATAAATGCTTTTGTTTCTTCTTTTGTTATGTCGCCAAATGGTCGTTCTCCAAAGTTTGCTTTATAAGTTCGTTTGGCTTCTTTGTCCCATTCGCTTGTGAAAACACATTTTCCGCCAAGGTTTTGCATTGCCAAACGGAAACCGCCAATTCCAGCAAAAAGGTCGATAAATTTGAATTTAGGATTTTCTAATGGAGGAAAAGGAACGTCAAAAGTGTCAAAAATCCCATATTGTAAAGCTTCTTCGGCTAGAATATTCGTGATTTCTTCTTCAGGATACTTATACTCCAAAATTTCTTTGGTGTATTTTACTGCATCCTTTTTGAAAAATTGTGAAACTCCGTTTTTGCTGTTGTGCAAAAAGTGAGTAATAACCGCTTCTTTGTTGTTTTCAGTTTCAACAATTTTTATTTTGTATTCTTTTTCAAATACTTTTTCGAGCGATATTTTCTCTTTTAATTTCATTATAATTTTTCAATTTATTTTATGATGCTAAAATACAAAAATTATTAGAAATTATTTTCGTTTGTCTTTGATTTTGTTGTCAGCTCAATGTTTGTATGCGGTTCGGTAGGGTGAGGCATAACGTATCGGTGCTATACGATGTGGCGGATTTTCAGCAGAAAGCCCAATACGAAGCACCAAGTTTGAATTAGTAAAAATGTTTAATCGAAGCACGTCAGCCGCCATATTGTAT
Source organism: Flavobacterium sp. (assembly GCF_044368625.1). Classification (GTDB taxonomy): domain Bacteria; phylum Bacteroidota; class Bacteroidia; order Flavobacteriales; family Flavobacteriaceae; genus Flavobacterium. The sequence continues at coordinate 4,636 of NZ_JBIPPD010000105.1, forward strand.
AGCACTTGTTAGCGGCTGCCCTTCTTCACAAATTTTAAAAATATGAATTGGAAACGAGTAAAACAAAAATGGAATTTAGCAAAAATACTTTGCTTGGTAGGAACATCTTTTTGGCTAATTGAAACAACTTACTTTTTAATTGCCTATGGGTGGCATTGGAAAGCTATAAATGAAGCCGAAAAGATGTGTGATAATATTGTCGGTTATTTTTGTACTGGTGGTTTAATACTTACTGGAATAGTAATGATTGACATTATTGAATACTTATTGTCTGATAGTGGTCGCTCTTAGGGTTGCCGCTAACTCGTATATACCCGCTACTTTATAGCGATTATACACCCCATACTGGTTGGCTTGTCGCTATTTATTAGGATATTTAAGTCAAATATATAATTAAAAAGTAAATAATTTCGCGATCCACTCCAAAATCCTCATCTATGGACCTATTCACCTTATCGATGAAGTAAATAACCTCGTTGTTCTCGCTTTTTACCTCATCAATCAGGCTGTGTGGGTGGTTAATCAGGCAATTCCGGTGATTGTTCAGGCTTTTGGCATAATCAGTCAGGCTTTTTAGGTGATTGATGAAGCAAAAAGCCTGGTTTTAATTCACCAATCGAATAATATCAGGCTTTTTGCTTGAACTTGATAATGAGAATATACTTTCTAAAAGAAATTCATAACAAAAACCTCGATAAGGAGGCTTTCATTACAAATGGTTCAGTTAGGGATTTTGGCTCGGTTTTGCTCTCTTTCTTGAAAACCGTGCTTGAAGGTCATCATAAACCGCTCTTGATGACGGAACGCCTTTAGAATTGGCTTCCCGAACTTGGCCATAATACAATAAGGCTTGTTGGAGGGCTTCGCTTCCTGCAAGCATACTTGTATCACTTACATCTGCCACAAGTTGTCTTGCTAACTCTTCAATAGGTTTTAACTGATTTACTACTGTTACATCGCGGTTAAATTCATTAACATCCATGTAGGCTGGAATAAATTCGGGGTTGGTCTCGGTGTACGATTTAGTTTTTTGAACAGTTGCTACCGTTTTGTCGCCCATTTTAAAAAGGTCTCTTCTTTCGTCTGCGGTAAGTCCTTGCATGAAAGGAGCAAGTTCTGCTTTACATTGGTTTAGTTTTGCTAATACAGAAGTGATTACTGCCTCTGGAATTTCAACGCTAATTTGATTTGATACACTCATAATTGTTTTCTTTTAAATTAATGTTACAACAATTTTAGTAAAGAATATCATTACAAAAACTCCCTACAAATGGGTATTTTTTAGTTTTAAATGTTAAAATTTTAATGAGACTTTATTTTTAAAAATCCCAAGCCAAACCAAAAGAAAAAGTAGCAACCTCAATAGCCCCGATTGCAGCAAATATCCTCCCGATTTTTCTTCGGGAGATATTGCGAAAAGCGGGAACATGGAAGCCTGAAAAAGCCCGAATGTTTCGCTCCAAATTTAAAGTCCAAAGGCTTTTTTAAGAAAAAACTTCCATTAAAACCTCCAACGACTTAGGTTTCCTGAAACCGTCCAGATGCAAGGCATAATAGTCGATGATTATTTTGAGTAGTTCCTGTCGCTCTTTGGAGTTGAACAAAACTTGGGTGCTATCAAAACGAAGTTCTAACAATTTTTTAAGCAAATAAGAATTGGAATTATTTAGACAAGTTACGGTTTCAAAAGGCACAAAAACCCCTTCACGCATTTCGAAAAAAGCATAATCCGGATTGGAATTTTCGGGGTAAAATCCTAAAAATTTGGTAGCTTCCATCAATAAAATTAAATGGAAATTAGCTATCTGATTGTTGGTGTCCAACCATAAAAAAGCAGTTTCTAGAAAGGAGAAAAAATCAGGATTCGCCTCTTCTTCATGAATGCTGTGGTGCAACATTTCCGAAAGGAACATCACCATCGTACTTTTAGAAATATCTGAAGCTATCGTGGCATACGGATGACTGATTTTAATCTCTTTAAAATTTTCAAGTGTGCCTTTATTTTTATGCACCGCTTCGATTTCCAATAAAGTCAATGGCTGAAAATAGGCGATTTTATGATTGCCTTTTCGACCGGAAAAAGCATCGCGTACAAAATAGGATTTGAGTCCGTCGGAAAGTGTAAAAAGCTTTACAATCAAACTTTTTTCCTGAAATTTAAGTGCCGATAAAACAATGGCTTTGGTTTTGACTTGCATTGGGATTTGAAATCCTCCCCTAATCCCTCCAATCCCGATGGCAATCGGGAGGGTAACTTGGAGTGGAATTTGGGATTTATTTATTGATATTGAAGTTGATATTGATATTGAAAATTTATCTTATAATCATCACTTTTTTAACGGTCGTTTCTAGTCCGTCTTGTGCGGCAACAAAAATCATGTATACGCCAGAAGCGACTCTATATTTTCCAAAAGCGGTGGTATCCCACTCGATTGTGCCCCCTTCTGAAATTACTTCGTGCACTAGATTTCCAGAAATATCTGTGATTTTGACATTGGCTTTATCCAAAAGTCCCGTAATTTTAACCGTTCCTGCAAAACCAGGTCGCACGGGATTTGGGTATACTTTTACATTCTGTAAATTTTCGCTTCCATCGGTTGAAATACCTTTGTAAACTACAATTCCTTGTGGTGTAGCAAAAAATACTTCCCCTGTATTCGGATTGATGTCGATGTCGTTGATGCTGTTGGAGGGAAGCGGCGAGTTATCAATGGTAAATCTTTGCAGAATTTGCTGACCGTCTGAAGAAAATTGAAAAACACCAGAAGTGGCAGTTCCGACCCATTTATTATTAGCTCCGTCCACTTCAATCGACGTTATAAATTGCTCAAATAATAATTCTTGTGCCACGTTGTCTTCCAAAATAATAATCGGATTTGCTGTCAATTGTCCTTCCGAGTTGTAGCGATCAATACTGGAAAGTACCCGTAAACCTTTATCGGTGCCAATCCACAACTGATTTCGATTGTCAATAGCAATGGTTCGTACATCACGCGAGGGCAAATTTCCATTGTCAGCTCCCTCAGTGATGACTTTGAACACGCCGCCGTTTTCGTTAAAACCAATAACTCCCCTTCTGGAAGCAATCCATTTTGTGTTATTTTTATCAATAAGCAAACCACCAAAAGCGGTAAGTTCGTTAATTACCGTTTCTAAAGAATAACTTTGCCATTGGCCATTTGCCCTCAAAACTTTTAGTGATTTTGTAACCAAATTGTTGGTAAGCCACAAATTTCCAGCTTTATCAAAAACAGGATTGTTTATCCTAATGTCATTGGGATTACCCGCGACTTCGATGTTTTCGATTCCATTGGGGCCGGTGTTGGAAGGAGTAAATAAAGTGGTGGGAACATCATTTTCTAATTTCAATAAGCCCGAAAAATAAGAGGAAATATACACTTCATTATTGTTATTTGGGTTGACTGCAATGTCCGATAAGGCTTTTGCTCCTAAAACTTCGTCTGCCGGAATATTTAACCATTGTTGATCGGTAAGTTTAGAAATTCCAAATAAAGCAAGAGGTCCAAACTCATATTCATAGGGATTATAATTGGATGCATATCCTCCAAAAACAACCCAGAGATTTTCGGTAGAAGCGTTGATGGAGAAAGCACTGTTTCGAATAGGTCCATCGGGTAAAAGGAAATTAAAATTTGTTGCTCCAGTTAGGGGTGTGGTAACTACTCCATATTCAGTGGTTCCTATATATGCTTTAGTTCCAATGATGGTTGCACAGGTAAATTTAGGCAAAATGGTTTGCTGCAATTGCACATCGTTGACGCTGAAAATGGGTGCCAATTGTGCATTGTAAAACAGCACTTGATTTGGAAATGTGAGTGCCAAATTATTTTCCGTGGCACGTAAATCAACGGACGATTGCGGAAATTGAATAAAGGGCTGAAAAGTAGCGTTATTAAATCGGTTTAAGTTTCCATTAGAATTCATGGCTACCAATTCGTTTCCAACTGTTGCGATGCCGTTCCAACCTCCGGAATTAATTTCTGTCCATTCTGAAAAGTTGATCAAATTTTCGCTTTCAATATTTGCGCGTCTAATTCCATTAAACGTGCAAGAAGCATAAATAAATCCGTTAAAAATGGCCGTTTGATTGACCCGAATTTCAGCACCATTGAAGCCGATGAAATAAGTATCGCCAAAGAGAAGTGTGGTCAAATTAAATTGAACAATGCCGAAATCGCAGGACAAATAGGCAATACCTTCGTATTCGGTAAAATGATTGATTTTTTTAAGATTAGGTGGAAGCTGTTTGTTAATGATATCCACCACTTTTTTTATCGTCCCGTCCGATTCATTAACTACTATTAATAAGCCGTTTTCATAGCCAATTAAAGTTCTGTTAAATGTAGGACTGTGGTACATCGCCGAAATGGTTTGACCCGACAATCCATCGACTGTATTGGTGGTTTTGATTTCATTAGTAACATTACTTTCGGAAAATAACGCATTTTCTGAAGCGGCAAAAAATTGGGTGGGAGATTGCGAAATATCTTTAATATCACTGTAGGAGAAATAGCCCTTCCAGGATTGATTGGTTTGTCCTAATCCTGTCGGAATTACTAAAATAGCGAGTATGGCTACGAAAAGGTATTTCATTATGTACTAATTAGAGTTGCAAATATACTACAAACGAAATTGTTGGGCTTTTAATTATATGCACAACCTTATTTTAATTTTTTACAAAAAAAAACCGAATCTGAAATTTCAGATTCGGTTTAAATCAACTTATATTGTTTTTATTAAACAGCTCCTTGAGCCAACATTGCATCTGCAACTTTAACAAATCCAGCAATATTAGCACCTTTCACATAATCCACTTGTCCGTTAGAGTCGGAACCGTATTTTACACATGAAGCATGAATGTCTAACATAATTCTTTTTAGTTTTTCATCTACTTCTTCGCTTGTCCAGCTCATTCGAAGTGAGTTTTGAGACATTTCCAATCCAGAGGTAGCAACTCCACCAGCATTTGACGCTTTTCCTGGTGCGAATAAAATTTTAGCGTTTTGGAAAACGGTAACAGCTTGCGGCGTACAAGGCATATTCGCTCCTTCAGAAACACAAATACAGCCGTTGGCCACTAGTGCTTTTGCTTCGTCTTCATTTAACTCATTTTGAGTAGCACAAGGCAATGCAATATCCACTTTAACTTCCCATGGACGTTTTCCAGCCACAAATGTAGCATTTGGATATTTATTTAAATAATCGCTTATACGACCGAAATTTACATTTTTGATTTCCTGAATGTAGGCTAATTTTTCAGCGTCAATTCCGTCAGCGTCATAAATATACCCACCAGAATCGGACATTGTAACTACTTTTGCACCTAATTCCGTTGCTTTTTGAGCTGCAAATTGCGCTACGTTTCCAGAACCTGAAACCGAAACCACTTTACCCACAAACGAATCTCCTTTGGTTTGCAACATACTTTGAGCAAAATACACGTTTCCGTATCCAGTTGCTTCCGGACGCATTAACGAACCTCCAAAAGAAATTCCTTTTCCAGTAAGTACTCCTGTAAATTCGTTACGAATTCGCTTATATTGACCAAACATGTATCCTACTTCTCTTCCGCCTACACCAATATCTCCCGCAGGAACGTCCAAATTAGCGCCAATATGCTTGCACAATTCAGTCATAAATGCTTGACAAAATTTCATAATCTCATTATCTGATTTTCCTTTTGGGTCAAAATCAGCTCCTCCTTTTCCTCCACCCATTGGCAAAGTAGTCAAGCTGTTTTTAAATGTTTGTTCAAAAGCAAGGAATTTCAAAATACTCAAATTTACAGATGGATGAAAACGAATTCCTCCTTTGTACGGTCCAATGGCAGAATTCATTTGAATTCTGTATCCGCGATTTACCTGAATGGTTCCCGCATCGTCCAACCAAACCACTCGGAAGGTAATCACACGTTCTGCTTCAACCATACGCTCTAAAAGCATCTTGTTTTGATACTTTTTGTTTTCTTCAATAAACGGAATTACAGTCTCAGCAACTTCGTGCACTGCTTGTAAAAATTCTGGCTCGTTAGGGTTTCTTTTTTCAACCGCTTCAAGAAATAACTTAATACTTTGTGACATGATTTTTAGATTATTAACGTTTAAGAAAACGTTTTCGTTTTAAACGGCAAATATACTTTAAATAAAGATACTTTTAAAATTATTTGCATCCAGAATATCATTTACAACTTCATTTTTTTTGGATTCTCTTGTGCTTACTTTCGTACAACAATATGGAATTGTTAACTATCTAATTTCGTTACAAATAAAAACTAGTTGTGCTTTATAATTTTTTATATTTGCTTTTTATAAATGAAAATTGCTCTTATGAAGGCTTACAAGAATGTATTGCAGTTCTTTTTTCTTTGCACTTTTACTTTGGCGCAAGCACAATACGGCAGAACCTATCAAGAAATTGGTATCATGGGTGGGCCCGTTTTTTTTCAGGGGGATTTTGGAGAAAGGGGTGATTTAGACAACACTATCAAAAACGTGGGCTTTTCAG
>NZ_JBIPPD010000303.1:0-3012 GCF_044368625.1 Flavobacterium sp.
CTTGTAGGAAGGTTATAAGCTAGCTGCACATTGCGAAGCCTGATAAACGACCCGTCCTCAACATATCTGTCTGATAACCTGTATGTTGTAGTTCTACTAATTCGAGGATATCTGGCATTAGGATTTGGATTTTCTTTTGTCCAATAATTTCCTAATACGTCTCTTATCTGATTAATTCCAAAAGCAAAACCGTCAGCTACATCCTTTTTATTAAAATTTAATATCTCATTTCCTTGAACCCCACTTATAAAAGCTGTCAACTCAAAGTTTTTATATGACATTCGCGAATTAAATCCAAAAATGAAATCAGGATTGGGATCACCAATAATTACTCGATCTCGATCATTGATTGTATTGTTCCCGTCTTGATCAACATATTTGATGTTTCCATTAACGTCTAAACCATTTTCAACGAACCCAAAAAATGCATTCATTGGTTGGCCTACCCTATTCAAACTCGCAGAAACTAAAAATGGGTTTGTACTTGGAGCACTCAGAATATCAGTTCCTTTATTTAACTCTAATACTTCACTTCTATTAAATGATATATTTCCATCTACATCCCATTTGAAATTACCATCCAAAATTTTAGCCCCTGCTGTCAACTCAATACCCTTATTTTGAATTTTACCAGCATTTCTTGTCACTGTGGTATAACCAGTTGATGTTGGCAAATTAACATTAGCCAATAAATCAGAAGTTATCTTGTCATATAAATCTATGCTAAATTGAAAACGGTTATTTAAAAAGCTTGCATCTACTCCAATATTATATTGAGTAGTAGTTTCCCACTTTAAAGCAGAGTTAGGCTGAATCGGGCTAGGAGCAAAACCTATGAATAATTTTCTATCAAACACCGTTTGGGTACTATTAAGCGTTTGAAGTGATTGATATGGATTAACTGCTGTACTTCCAGTAATTCCCCAGCCAGCCCTAAATTTTAAATCTGAAATAACTTTGCTGTTTTTCAAAAAGTCCTCTTCACTTACTCTCCAGGCAATGGCTCCAGAAGGGAAATAACCCCAGCGATTTTCACGTCCAAATCTAGATGAGCCATCTGTTCTTGCACTAAAAGTCACTAAATATTTATCATTATATGAATAATTTAATCTGCCTAAATAAGACAAGATTGAAAACTCAGTTAAAAATGAAGTAGGTATTCCCGGTCCACTACCAGACTGTAAATTATAATTTGATAAAACGTTGTTTAAAAAACCTGTTGAACTAGCAGTAACTCCACGATTCATCGTATTTTGATAAGTTAAACCAGTTAATGCTGTTAATTTATGTGATTCACCAAATATCTTATTATAAGTCAAAAAATTCTCATTAACGACACTTGTTAATTCGGAATTACTTGTTGAGGCTACCCCTGTTGCAGATAACTTTAAAATGGTTGGGGAATAAAAATCTGATCTATTGGTTATGTTTTCTATGCCAGCTGTACTTGTAAATACCAAATCTGGTAAGATTTTAGCAGTTAACCCTAAATTTGCCAAAACGCCATTATTTGTCCCTAACTGCTTTCTTTCCAAGCCCATTGCAAGTGGATTTTCTGCAACGTCTGGACTAAATGCATAGGAGCTAATTGAGTTATATTCACCGTTAGCATTAAGGGGGGTAAGAGTTGGCGGTGCAATTAATGCACCTGATAAAACTCCTGCTCCACGAACCGTATTGTCACTATTCAATGAATTACGTTGGGTTCTGTTTAAGACGCTATTGAATGAAACAGAAAATACATTATTAATACGATGCTGTAAATTAGTCCTAACTTGACCTCTCCAAAAGTTAGACCCCACTAAAATACCTTCTTGATTAAAGTAATTTCCAGAAAGCGAATATTGTGTTTTTTCATTTCCTCCAGCAATAGTAATTACATGATTTTGTACAATTGCTTTACGTAGAACTTCATTTTGCCAATTAGTACCTTCTCCAAATGAATTAATTTGTTCAGTGGTAAAAAAAGCTTTATCTCCGTCATTTGCTGCTCTCAAATTTGCTAACTGGGCAAATTCCTTTGCATTTAACATATCAATTGTTTTGGCTGCTTCTTGAACTCCATAATAACTATCAAATTCAACTTTACTTTGTCCATTTTTTCCTTTTTTTGTTGTAATTAGTACTACACCGTTTGCTCCACGAGAACCATAAATAGCAGTGGCAGATGCATCTTTTAATACTTCGATTGATTCAACATCATTAGGTGATAATGATGAAGGCGAACCTGCTAATGGGAAACCATCTAATACATATAAAGGCTCGTTATTTCCCAAAATTGAATTGCCCCCTCTAATTCTAACGCTGATGTTTGAACCAGGCTCTCCAGAATTTTGAACGACTTGAACTCCGGCTGCCCTTCCAGACAAACTTTGAACTGGATTAATCGCCACTTGAGTAACAAGATCTCTACTTTTAATAGAAGAAACAGATCCAGTTAAATCACTCTTCTTTTGAGAACCATAGCCAATTACTACGACCTCATCAAGTGATTTATCATCTTCGGTCATACTAATATTTAGTTGACTGCGGTTCCCAATAACAACTTCTTGAGTAGAGTAACCAACAAAAGAAAAGACCAAAATTGATTTAGAGTTTGCTACATTGATAGAGAACTCCCCATTAGCATTCGTTGCTGTACCTTTGGATGTTCCCTTCTCAGTTATACTAACACCCATCAATGGTAGTTTGCTTTGAGCGGATACAACCTTACCCGTTACTTGCAAATCTGCTGCATATTCAATTTTATTTTTTGAATATGCATAAATCGTATTGCCTCCAACAAAACAAAACAATATTAGAAGCAAAAAACATTTGTACATTGTTTTCATAGTAATTAAAATATTGTGAAATGGTTTAACTTTTATTTTTCCAAACATAGAAGCAATTTTTACAATAAAAAAAATATTTTTTTATGCAATCGAAACCGCAATCGGTTGCATGAAATATTATTTTTATCTTGAAGAATAATTGAGAGAAAACGGGTGTAATTTTTAATTTAACATACACAGA
>NZ_JBIPPD010000306.1:0-2988 GCF_044368625.1 Flavobacterium sp.
ATTAAAAAAGAAGAATTGAGTAAAATTGAAAATTTACTTTCTTTTATTAATGAAGATTTTGAAAAATCAGGACTTGAAAATATATATCAAATTACAGAATACGCAAATTCAAGCAGACAAGAAAATTCAGCATTTTTCACACGAAAAGATATTGCTTTTACGGTTGTTAAAGACTTGCCCGAACTAAAAGGAAAAAAGAGAATTAGAATTTTAGAACCCTCAGTTGGTATTGGTAATTTTATACCTTTGTTGATAGAGAAATACAAAGATAAAGACGAAGTCATTTTTGACCTTGTTGATATTGATAACAATTCCTTTGTTGTTCTGAAAAATATTTTGGAAAAATTAAAATTGTCTAAAAAGTTTAAATTTAATTTTATCAATGCCGATTTTTTGACTTATAATTTCAATTCAAAATATGATATTGTTGTAGGTAATCCACCATACAAAAAACTTTCAAACAGTCAAGAATTATTATCGCTTTATAAATTCAATGCAAGAAATAACGAAACAAATAACTTGTTTTCTTTTTTCATTGAAAAAGCAATTTTATTAGGGAACTTCGTTTCCTTAATTGTTCCAAAAAGCCTTATTAATTCACCTGAATTTAATATTACAAGAGATATTTTGAATGAGAAAAATCTATTGAAAATTTGTGATTATGGAGAAAAAGGTTTTAAAGGAGTGAAAATTGAAACGATAAGTTTCTTACTTGAAACTTCATCAAAAAAGCAAACTGAAAACATTTTGATTGAAAGTTATATTACTGAAACGTTTGAAGAGAAACCAAAAGATTATTTATTTTCTAATAGATTTCCTTATTGGTTGATTTATCGAAATGAAGAATTTGACCAAATTTCAGAAAAAATGAAATTCGATATTTTCAATAGTTTCAGAGATAGACAAATCACAAAACAAATCACGAAAGAAAACGGGAAATTTAGAGTTTTAAAATCTCGAAATGTTGGTAATAATGAAGTTAAAGAATTGGAAAATTACGATTGTTATATTGACGATACAGAAAATTTGGCTGTCGCCAAATTTCTTAATCGTGATGATGTCGTAATGATTCCCAACCTTACTTATTATCCAAGAGCAAGTTTTTTACCAAAGAACACAATTACAGATGGTTCTGTAGCATTATTGACTTTGAAAAATGGAAGCCGACTTCCGACTGAAAAAGATTTAGAATATTACGGCTCTAAAGAATTTGAAAAGTTCTATAGAGTTGCTCGTAATTATGGTACACGTTCATTAAACATTGACAATAATTCCGTATTTTTCTTCGGACTTTTAAAAAATATAGATTAGATGAAAGAAGTAGAGAAATTATTAAATAGTAAAAATTACGACATAAGAAAAACAAATGACGCAAGGTTTATGGACCAAAAATGTACACCAGATGTGGTATGTATTATTGCGGATTGCGTTTTGAATTTACGAGAAAGTGAGCCAGAAAAAGAGTTTATTGTTCAAGACATTTGGGATTCTCAATACTTCATCAAAAATGTAAAAGCAATTTTTAATAAACCATCTGCAACAAATCCAACAACAAGAAGTGAATATGACAAATTCATTCAACAACCTTTGAGACTTTTAGCCTACGCAGGTATTTTGAATATTGAGAAACGTGGAACAACAAATTATTATAAAATAGCAAATCTTAATGTTTTAGAATATGTTTCTTTAAAAGATAGAAACGCTTTCATTTTTTTGTATCAATACTTTGTGAAAGTTATGTCAGACAGCGGACTTATGAAGTTTTTTGAAGAATACAAAAACAAGTATGAAAAAGGAAATTTAACAAAAACAGATTTTGAAGACTTACAAAAGCGTTTTATAAAATTTATTATCGGTAATACAGCGATAAATGGAGAAATAGAGGTTAAACGTATTTTTCCAAAATTGTTAAATGTTTATGCTTGTGAAAACAATTTGCCAGGTTCTGTAAAAGGGCGAATGTCTGAAAACGAATTTTACTACACAGACTTAATGTATAATCGTAAAAATTGGCGTGATTTATCAAAAGATAAGACTATTTCACGTCAAGAAGAAAGTGCTGAAAGTGAGCAAAATATATTACCTGATACAGCCTTCAATGCATATTTAGTTCAAAAAGCAATGAACCAAATTAGAAAAATGTATTCAGAAAGTGAAGTTAAAGACCAATGGGCAAATGGTGAAGCAACTCAAATACATCATATTTTTCCCAAAAGTAAGTTTCCTCAACTTGCACATTATTTGGAAAACTTAATCAAACTAACAGCAACTCAACATTACACAAAAGCACATCCGAATAACAAGACAGATACAATAAATCCCGATTATCAACTTGTTTGCTTACTTGCTAAATCAGACAGCATAGAAAAATCGTTGAAGAAAAATGAACTCTATTACAGGAAGGAATCTTTTGTTTATTGTATAAATACAGGACTTAGCCAAGAATTAAAAGCCGACTTAACTTTTAGACAAATCAAAACAGAATTAGCAACAATTTATAACGATAATTAAAAAAAATATGGCACAATTAACATTTGGAACAAAACAGCAAATACAATTTGCATCAGACAATGATTTTTTTGAAGCACTCGGTTTTCTGTCGAAAAATGACGGAACAACTTCAATTCATTGGGAACACAACGAGAATCAAGGAGCTTGGGGTAGCGAAGGGAGAATTCATTGTTATCAAAACATAGCTTCCTTTCCAGCATATTATAGTAATGCTTTTACAGCAGGTGTAAATAATATAATTCACAGAATTAATTGTAATGAATACATTGAGTATATTGCTACAAATCATAATTTTCAATTGGGGAACAATCAAAATTTAGCAATAATAACTCCGACAATTCCTGCTCAATTTATTGCGGACTTTAATCGAGGGTTGATATTGTAAACTGAAAAAAGAAGGGCGAAGGCATAACAGCAGTTTGTCAAAATGGCGGGTTTAGTGCTAAATTGAACATTTGGTTTTCAAATAAAGTTTAT
>NZ_JBIPPD010000107.1:0-11018 GCF_044368625.1 Flavobacterium sp.
TGTAATTGAGAACGAATGTTTAAATTCGTTCTGGCATTGGAATGATAGACTTGTTGCATAATTATTAGTGTTTGTGGTAAAACAAAAATAATCAACTTTTTTATCTTTCCCCTTCGGGGTTTTCTTTGGAGGCGTAGCCGTAAAAGAAAACCCCGAAGGGGAGGAAATGCCATCAACAATGTTGTGAAACTTTACACTTACCATCATAATCATAATTAATTCGGCTGATGAAAGATGCGTTTGATTTCTCGTCTCTTCGCGCTGTTGCTTGAATGATTTGTGATCCACCATTGGGAGTCGTAATTGCAGCACTTGCAAAATTTCGCACTTGAATAGATGAGTTTTCAAAGGCGTTTTTTTGCAATACAGAACCTACTAAAACATCAAAGTTGTGGTTTTTAGCACTTTTCTTGTATTCCAAAGTATTGTCAAGAATGTAGTAGAAATTGTCGCTGGAACTTCGGTTGCTTTCGCCACTTATTGCTCGTCCAAAACCGGTTCGAAATGGATCTAAAAACGAATTGAAAACCCCTTTTCCATTGTCAATACCAACATTGGTTTTAAACTTAAAATCGTTTAGCAATTTGATTTGCATATAGAAGTTACTCAAAATTCGGGTACTCTCAAATTTGCGTTGCAATCCGTCGGTACTTGCTAATGGGTTTTCCCAATTTTGAAAAGGATTACTTGTAAAACTGCCGTCTGGATTATAAGCTCCAATTACCGCTGGAGTGGTCAAAGCGCCTAAAAGTACTCCTCCAATATTTACGTTATTATTTTCATTAATATCAACATCAGAATAGTTTGTATATGCAATTCGAGTTCCTAATGTCAACCAATCGTTCACTTTCTGGTCGAGATTGATTTTGAAATTATAACGTGTCATTTCGGCACTTCTTACTGCACCATTTTGACCGATATAACCTCCTGAAACAAAATAATTCGTTCCTGATTCGCTTTTTCCTGAATAGGATAAATTGTAGTTATTAGAAAAACCTGTTTGGAAAATTTCCTTTTGCCAATCGGTATTATTTTGGTACAAAGACCAATCGGTGTTGTAACCCAATTCGGTCATTAAATCCCTGTATTCCTCGCCATTCAAAACCTTTAAAGTACGCCAGGCTTCTGAAACTGAAGCATAGGTGTCAAATTGTAAAAGCGGTTTGGTCGTTGTTCCTTTTTTCGTAGTGATTAAAACAACGCCATTGGCTCCAGCGGCTCCATAAATTGCAGCAGAAGAAGCATCTTTTAAAATGGTTATGTTCTCAATATCAGTAGGATTTACCGATCTTGTGTCTGATGTGGGAACGCCATCAATTACATAAAGAGGTTCACTCCCCGAAGTAATGGAAGAAGTTCCGCGGATTCTAATATTCAATCCTTGCGAAGGTTTTCCGGAACTGCTCAAAACTTGCACACCCGCCGCTTGACCTTGAATTAAATTACCAATTTGTCCTACAGACCTGGATTCAAAGCTTTCAGAATTAATCACGCCAACTGCTCCAGTAACGTCTTTTTTTCGCTGTGTGCCATATCCCACTACAATTACTTCTGTTAAATCTTCAACTGCGTTTTGTAAAACCACATTGATATTCGAATTGGAAGTAACGGAAACTTCTTGCGAAATCATTCCAATGTAAGAGAATACCAAAATTCGATTTTCCTCACCATTAAAAGTGATACTATATTTTCCGTCAATGTCCGTTGACGTGCCAATAGTTGTGTTTTTAACACTTACGGTAACTCCCGGAAGTGGCAAGCCAGAAATATCTGTTACCATTCCGTTGATGCTTTTTGTTTGCCCAAAGGCAGCTGTAGAAGCAATCAGAAGAAGTAAAAAGAAATAGAGTTTACAATAGTACTTTTGTCTCATTTGTTTATGTTTTTTTTGGTTGGTTATTGTTACTTCCTTTTTTCAATAAAAATTTACATCGTTGTAGTTGTTCAAACGAAATTCACTTTTTAAGAAAAAGATTCAGATAAATCAAAAGTAATATGCTTTCGCAAAAAATGGGAGGTGAGGTAGCTAAAAAGTAGTAAATTTGAACCTTTTTAAAGATATAAAGTATTGATAATAAATTATGTAGTAAAATTTATTGTTTTAAAAAAAGTAGTGGTTTTTTTAGAAATTGGCTACAAAGGTGGTGTAAAATAATAGGTATTATTGGCATTTCAGAATGCGTTATTTGATTTTTTTAACTGATTCTTCGAAACTTTCTCTATCGATTGCGTTGTTTTTGATTTTTACACGATAATTGTAAATGGTGTTTATCGAGTAACGAAGTATCTTGGCAATTTTAGCACTATTTGTAATTCCAAGTCTAATTAATGCATAAATCCGCAGTTCGCTGTTTAATAATTCGTCGCTAGACTTAAGAATTACTTGATGGTCTTTTTTCAAAAGAGCATTAAATTGAGTAATGAAATTAGGGTAAATTTGCAAAAACGATTCATCAAAATTGTCGTAAAACACTTTAATTTCAGTATCAATCACTTGCTTGGATTTTGTTAGTTCGAGCAATTCTTTGGTTTTATTGGTTACCAAATGTTTCGTCACTAATTTCCGATACACATCTAATTTATCAATATACTCCGAATACAAATTAAGAAAACTTCCTATGTAATGTTCTTTGATGTCATTCGACTCGGATAGTAAGTCGTAGAGTTTCGACAAATCTTCATTTTTCGTATTTAATTCTAAATTTAGCCAGTTGAGCTCTTCATTGACCTTGTTTAAAGTGGCAGTTGCTTTAGTTAATTTTTTGTTTTGTTTGAAAATAAATCCAACAACTAATAGGAGAATCAAACTCAAAACGCTAACCATTATAACAAATCCTTGTAGCGATTTCTTTTGTTCCAAATTCCTGTTTTCATATCCGTTTACGATGGTTGGAAGTATGTTGGAAATGTTAACGAATCGAATAGGAGAGTTGTAAAACTTGGCATCTTCCATTGAAAAGAGAATAAAATTGTGAGCCCTGTCAATGTCGTTTTCACGATATAAAATCATACTTAATTCGGTCAAAGAAGCGTTGTCTCTGATGTTTGCTCTAATATCAGAAATGGCAGAAAGGATTAAATTTGTTTTTTGACTTTCAAAATCATTCATCAATTGATACAACAAGGAGCGCTCAAAAGTAACTAGTGAGTAATGTCTCGTACCCATTTTTGCGAGTTTCAACCTTTTAGAATTTATTTCAAGAGCTTGCTTTAGTTCTCTGTTATCTCTGAATTTCTTTTCCAATAAAGACTGATTTTCATCAGAAGAAGCGCCAAGTCGTGCAAAAAGAGAATCTTTATATTGAAGGTACATTTGGTCGTAGTCTTCTTTATTATTCTTCACCATCGTATAATAGCTCAAACCAGAATACGCTTCTTTGTGTATGAAATAAAAATCATTTTTAAGTTCGTCTTTTAAATTGCTTACCTTTAATTCTTTGATCAAATCCAAACTTTCCTTGTACCGACTGGAATCGACTAGCAATCGAGCAAGAATCAATGTAATGATGTCTTTTTCCTACAAGTTCTCCCTATTTTCCATCAACGAGATCGCCTTTTCTTTCGTAGCGGCCAATTCTGCAGGTTTCATCTTTTTTAACAAACTCATCATCATCGCCATTCGTTGGCTATTGGCAAAATAATCTTTTTTCTCGTCCAAAAAATGCCAATACAAACTGTTAAACGGACAGGCTTTTTCGCCCAATTTGTCCTTTACGTTATAATGACAACTGCCGCAATAATTACTCATTTTATTGATGTAACTGCCAGACGAAACATAGGGTTTTGTGGCAAGAATTCCGCCATCTGCATATTGACTCATTCCTCTTGTGTTGGGCATTTCGACCCATTCAATAGCGTCAATATATACGCCAAGATACCAAGCGTCTACTTCATCAGGATGCATTTGCATAAGCAACGAAAAATTTCCAATTATCATCAAACGTTGAATATGATGGGCATAGGCTTCTTCCAAACTTTGTGTAATCGCTTTTTGCATACAATTCATTTTCGTTTTGCCCGTCCAGTAAAAATCTGGTAATTTATGATGGTTTTCCAAAGCATTCATTTGGGCATAATTGGGCATTTCTTTCCAATAAATTCCCCGAACATATTCACGCCAACCTAGTATCTGACGTACAAATCCTTCTACTTGCGAAATAGAAATTTCTTCAGTGTTTTCATAATAAAAATCAACAACCGTGTCCACGACTTCTTTAGGCGAAAGCATCTTGCTGTTCATCGCAAACGACAATCGGGAATGAAACAGAAATTTTTCATCGGTATGCATGGCATCTTCAAAATCGCCAAAATGTTTTAGTAAATTTTCACAGAAATACGTTAATTGTGCTAAACACGCTTTTCTTGAAGTAGGCCAATTAAAGTTTTTACTATCGATTTTTCCAAAAGTAGCCACATTTGCTTTTTCAATTTCACTCAAAATTTCGTTTATATTTTGCTGGAAACCGATGGCAACTGGAATTGGAACTTGTCCCTTGTATTTTAACCGGTTGTCTTTGTCAAAGTTCCATAAATTTCCTTCCGGTTGACTTCCTTGCATCAATACATGGTGTTTTTTACGCATCATTCGGTAAAAATTTTCCATCAGCAACATTTTTTTGCCTTCAAAAAATTCGGATAATTCGGTTCTTGAAGTATAAAAATGTTCGCTATCGAAAGCTTTAAAATCTATTTTTAAGCTTTCGCAAAAGTCTTTTAATTGAACATCAAGTCGGTATTCATCGGGCAATTGATATTCAAAACATTCGATTTTTTCTTTTGAAATCAGATTAGAAAGTAAAGCAGTAAGTTCATTGGGATTGTCTTTGTCAGAAATTTTACAATACCGAACTTCGTGTCCGTTTTCCTTTAAATACTCCGAAAAATTCCGCATCGACTGAAAAAAAGCCACGACTTTTTGGATATGATGTTTCACATAATCGGTTTCTTGACGCATTTCTGCCATCACGTAAAGAATATCTGGATTTTTTTCATCAAACCAAGAATGTTCGTGATTTAATTGATCGCCAAGAACTAAGCGTAGTTTTTTCATAACATTTTTATTTCAAGTTTCAGGTTTCAAGTTTCGAGAGGAACCTGAAACTTTAAACCTGAAAAAATTTCTTATAACCAAAGTTTCTGAAATTCCTGATTCGGGTCGTACATTTCTGCTTGCCGTTTTATATTGAATTTCCGGTCTCTCGGGTCATTTCCTACACCCGAATTGTACATCCAGTTGCCATAATTGGAATGCACATCATAATCAATTAATAAACTTTCAAAATATTTTGCAGCAATCCGCCAATCTTGTTCCCATTCTTTCGCCCAGTAACTCGCTACATTTTGCCTGCCGCGGTTGCTCATAAAGCCCGTTTTTTGCAATTCTAGCATGTTGGCATTCACAAAAGGTTCTCGCGTGTTTCCATTTGTCCATTGTCGAAACGCCTTGTCGTTCACTTTCCAGTCGTATTCTTTACCTAAAATTCCTTTTAATTTAAATATTTTTTCGCCGTGTTTTAAAGAAATGTATTTAAAATAATCACGCCAAATTAATTCAAAAATCAACCAATACGTGTCTTCGTTTTTGCAAATTTCTCTTTCATAATTTTGCACTTCCCAGTAAATAGTTCGGGCAGAAATGCTTCCGTTTGCCAACCAAGCCGAAAGTTTAGAACTGTAACTTTCTCCAATTAATCCGTTTCTAGTTTTCTTATATTCGGATAAATTTTCGGTTTCAAAAAAATAATTTTCAATTCTTTTCAACGCATTCGTTTCGCCACCACGGAATGGAAAAGCCGAGTTTTTATGCAACTTAAAGTTTTCCAATCCCAAATCTTCTAAACTTGGAATTATTTTTGAAGTTTCAAAAAAGTTTTCCGCCGGCATCGAAATTTTCGAAACACACGAACGAATTTTACTTTCTTTTTCGCATTTTTTTCGGAATTCGGTAAAAACTTCGGGTATTTTATCGAAATCTGGATAGGGAATATCATCGGGATGGAACAGAAATTGGTCGTAAGTTTCTACCCATTTTATTGCAGTCCCGTCTATTTTATCTTTAACATTGTTGTTGATTAGAACTTCGTCTGGTGTCCATTCCTTTTGCGAAAAAATACCCGTAATAGGATGTTCGGCTACTAATTTTGGTAAAACATTTTCTGGCATATCATAAAAAATATACAATGGAATGTTCAAATTTGCCAGATTATTTTTTAAATCACGCAATGTTTCAAGAAGAAATTTGGCCCTGAATTTTTCAGTTTTCTTAAAGCCGTGTTTATTGGTTTCAAACTGCCTTGGGTCTAAACAATAAACGCCAATCAGTTTAGTGGCATTTTTACTTGCTTCAAAAAGTGAATTATTATCATTCACACGTAAATCATTTCTAAACCAAACTAGGTTATTCATTGGAATTCGGAATTTGTTGAACTTTTAAGCTTTTAACTTCATGTACTTTTAACCTTGCCTCTTTTACACTTTTCACTGCAATACAAAACTTCGTCCCAATTTTTCTCCCATTTCTTTCTCCAAGAAAAAGGCAATTGACACACTTTACAGATTTTTTCAGGAAGGTTGACTTTTTTATGAGCCATTACAACATGGATTTTGTGGGTTGGTCTGGTCGTGCATATTCCATTCGGTCTATTAAATTAGGAACTGCATAAGCGTCTAATCCGTTTATGGTAACCACTTCGGCAAGGTCCAGTCGCACCCAATTTTCTTTTTGCAACAATTCGTCTTCCACATATATCTTTTCTATAGAAGCGATGAGGTGAATGCAGCCGTTTTCTAAAATTGGATATTCATTGACAAATTTGCAAAGCAATTGAACTGGACTTCCTTTAACAAACGGAACTTTCTGATCCTCTAAAAATTCGGGTTCAAAATTGGTTTTCTCAAATTCTGAAATTCCAGAATCATAAGCGGCAGAAGTATGATGAGCGTCTGCAATCATTGCTTTAGTAATATGATTGACGGTAAAATATTGATTGTCCTTTATGTTAGTGTACGTATCTCGAGGCGTACTTGCAATAGGTCTAATCATAAAACCCAAAAGAGCTGGATTACTTCCCAAATGGGTTATGCTGCTAAAAATAGCTACATTCAGAATCCCTTCTTTTGAAATGGTTCCAATTAAGTTGGCTGATTTATAACCCGTAACCGAATTAATGAGATTCAGCCGCGGAATTTTGGACATAGTTGCAATCGAATCGGTATCAAATTTTTTCATCTTTGAAGTTTTAAGCAAAGATAATTTTTTTGTTTAACATAAATAAAAATTAATTAAACAAATTTTGCTATTTGTACTTAAATAAACCGACAAATAGTGAGTTCGCTTTTTTAATTTCTGTATTTTTGCAATTCGTAATTTTTATTAGAAATTCATGCAAACGCCTCAAAAAATGGCCGTAGTGGGTTCCGGATTAGTAGGAACATTATTGGCAATTTACCTCAAAAGAGCGGGTCACTCTGTAGCAGTTTATGACCGTAGTCCTGACATTAGAAACATTGAATTTTCAGGACGTTCTATAAATTTAGTGATGTCGGATAGAGGTTGGAAAGCACTGAAAGACATTGGACTGGATCAAGAAATTCGAAAAATTGGAATTCCTGTTGATAAACGGGCGATTCATTTACAAGACGGAAAGTTGAACAATCAATTTTATGGAAAAGAAGGCGAGGCAATTTTTTCTTTATCCCGCGGACTTTTGAATCGAAAAATGGTTGATTTAGCCGAAAAAGAGGGCGTTGAATTCTTTTTTGAACATAAAATTTGGGACGTTAATTTGGCATCAGCCACACTTTTTGAAGGCGAAACCGAACAAGGTGCTTGGAGAGAAATAAAATTTGATAAAGTATTTGGTGCCGATGGTGCTTTTTCAAGAATCCGTCACCGTATGCAACGCCAGTCGATGTTTGATTATTCGCAAGAGTTCATGAAAATTGGTTATAAAGAATTACATATTCCTGCAAATCCTGATGGTTCTCATAAAATTGACAAACACTCCTTACATATTTGGCCCAGAGGTAAATTTATGTTGATGGCTTTGGCTAATTTACAAGGGTCGTTTACATGTACCTTATTCATGCCATTTGAGGGAGAAAATTCGTTTGAAAATATCAAAAGTGAAGCAGATTTGACCAAATTTTTCGCCGAATTTTTTCCAGATACCAAAGAAGTGATTCCCGATTTAGTGCGTGACTTTTTTAAAAATCCAACGAGTTATTTGGCTATTATGAAATGTTTTCCTTGGACGTACGAAGATAAAGTAGCTTTGATTGGCGATTCGTCGCACGCGATTGTTCCTTTTTATGGACACGGGATGAATGCCGGTTTTGAAGATATTACCGTTTTGCACGAAATGATGCAGAAATACGGAGACGATTGGAAGAAAATTTTCTCTGAATACGAAATTTCTCGCAAACCCAATGCCGATGCGATTGCCGAACTTTCCCGAAGAAATTTTGAGGAAATGAGCGATAAAACCGCTGATGAAAATTTTATTCTTCAAAAGAAAATTGAAAAATGGTTTTCAGAAAAACATCCCGAAAAATGGATGCCGTTGTACAGTCGAGTAACGTTTAGTTTGCAACCCTATGCCGAAGCATTGGCCATTGGCGATTTTCAGAATGAAATTATGCAAGAAGTTTTGCAGATGGAAAACATCCACGAAAACTGGAATTCTGATGCTGTTGAACAAAAAATATTGGATTTATTAAAACGTTAGTAAAGACGCTACCAAATGCAGTACTTTAAATAGCCCAAACTAGAAAAACAACTACTCTTCCCGATGTACTTTTGTATAGTCAAAGGCAGGTGTACAAACTGAAATGTACTCGCACTCTTCGTCAAAGGGGTTGGAATATTGAACTCGGGTATTGGCGTCAATTTTTATGGATTGTCCTGCTTCTAAAATTAGGGTTTGTTCTTCGATAATAAACTGTTTTTTTCCTCTAATAATATAAGTGTATTCGGAAAACTCAGGTGTTTGAAACGGTTCGCTCCAATGTGGAGGAGCAATCATGTGTGCGATGGATATTTCGGAGTTTCCGTCTGTGGCTTTTCCAAAATGTTCTTCAATTAACTTCCCGTCTGTCGTTGGAACAATAAATGGTGCGGTTTGAATGTGGTATTTTTTCACTAAACGATTAATTATTTGTTTATACTCAATTGACTATTGCATTTCTTTTTAAGTTTGCCGTTGAAATTGCCTCAGCTGCACACTGACGGCCTTATTTTTTAAAAAATTTTGATAGGATTCCGAAAGCTCCACGAATAAAAGTAGCACTGGTTAAGACTTTTACCACCGTTTTGGTCGTGTCGCTCATTGGTTCTGGTTTTGATTTGGCTTTGGGTTTTTCTGCAATTTCTTTTGTTTCTACCGCTTTTGCTGCTTCTTGAATTTTGTGGTTCAGTATTTCATAAGCACTTTCGCGATCAATGACTTCGCTGTATTTTTTGACCAACTTCGATTTATTGTTGATTTCTGAAATTTCGGCATCATCCAATACATTCATTCGACTCATTGGGGCTCTCAACATTGTTGCAGCAAGTGGTGTTGGAATTCCTTTTTCATTCAAAACCGTAATTAATGCTTCTCCAATTCCCAAGCTGGTTAAGACTTCGTCTGTTTTATAAAATTCAGAAATCGGATAGTTTTCAGCCGTGCTTTTAATTGCTTTTCTGTCATTTGCCGTAAAGGCCCGAAGTGCATGCTGGATTTTCAAACCCAGTTGTGCCAAAATCCCGCTAGGAACGTCCATTGGGTTTTGCGTAATAAAGTAAATTCCAATTCCCTTCGAACGAATTAATTTGACAATACTTTCAATTTGATCGAGTAGGGTTTTACTAGCTTCGTTAAAAATAAGATGGGCTTCATCAATAAATAAAACCAACTCGGGTTGTCCGGCATCGCCTTGTTCGGGCATTTGCTGATAAATTTCGGCAAGTAAGCTCAACATAAAAGTTGAAAACAACTTAGGTTTGTCTTGAATATCGGTCAGTCGAAGGATGTTGACATAGCCTTTTCCTTCTTCATTTATTCGCATCAAATCGCTGATATCAAATGATTTTTCGCCAAAAAAAATATCGCCACCTTGCTGTTCAAGTTCAATGATTTTGCGTAAAATTGTTCCAGTCGTTGCGGTTGAAATTTTACCGTAATGTTCTTGAATTTCGTCTTTTCCTTCTTCGGTTATATAACTGATTACTTTTTTGATGTCTTTTAAGTCCAAAAGCGGCATTCTTTTATCGTCGCAATACTTAAAAATAATCGAAACTACTCCGGATTGTGTGTCGTTTAAATTTAAAATTCGGGAAAACAAAACAGGTCCAAATTCCGAAACCGTCGCGCGAAGTCGAACACCGTTTTGTGGCGAAAGTGTCAAAAGTTCAACAGGAAAAGAAGCCGTTGTATAAGGTAAATTAATTTTTTGATGCCGTTCTGCAATAAAAGGTAATGCTTCACCTTCAGCAGCAATCCCGCTAAAATCACCTTTAATATCCATCATCAAAACCGGAATTCCATGCAACGATAGTTGTTCAGAAAGCACTTGGATGGTTTTTGTTTTGCCAGTTCCTGTTGCTCCTGCAATCAACCCGTGACGGTTTAATGTTTTTAGCGGCACTTTTATCAATGCATCCGAATGTGCTACACCATCAAGCATTGCACCACCGAGAATGATGCTTTCTCCTTTAAAATTATAACCCGCACTTATCTGCTCTTTAAAAGCTGTTGTCTTGTCCATTGGTTTGTTTTTTGGTAAATTCAAGTCGAAATTACGAACATTTTTAAAAAGGTAAGTTGGTTTGATGGTATTTTTTGAGATAAATAATGTGAATATGGAGCATAAACTCATTTTTTAAGTGTTTGTTACAATAAAATGGAGGGATTTGGAGTTTATTAAATTGTAAAGTCAATCTTACCTTATTATTAATCAACCGAAGCATAGCTGTCTTATCTTTAAAATTTTTTAAAAAATATGCATTAAATTACCTTGATATTTGAGAGTTTTGTATT
>NZ_JBIPPD010000006.1:0-34174 GCF_044368625.1 Flavobacterium sp.
TATGTGTCAAACTTATTGCTGATTGGTTGCTCCTCAGCAGAGCCAATGTCCTCTTCAGTTTGATGTGGTAATATAATTAATTTAAATTGAAAAATTACCAACTATTTTTGACCACATTACCTTTAATTTAAATAAATTTTTTTTCAATTGTTTATCTCCGTAGTTGAATTTGTTTTAAAGTATTGAAATACTTAAAATCAATGGGTTGTAATTATTTAGGTTTCGTCACGCATTGAGTTTTGCCTTTGTTGTTAGACAGTCTTTGACTTAAAAAAAACATAGGTTTATTGAAAGAAACAAAAAGATCATTAGAAGAAGAAATGAAAAAAATCGGTAAAAGCAGCGTTGGATTTTTCTTTTTCGTTGTTGCGATATCTGTGAATTTATTCCCAACCAACGACAAAACAATTCCACTTTATGTAAATATTTTTTTTTGCTGCGCAAAACTCCGTACTTCGTGGACCTATTTATGCCTCTTGGTATGAATATTATAAAAAATAGGAATTATAGAAATGAAAACGAAATAATGGGGCTCCAACTTTAGTGGTTTCAGCAAAGTAACAACCAGTATTCGGTTATGGGTTTAGGAACACTTTTGATATAGATTTCAAGTCACTCACTTTGAGCGGCTTAAATTTTAAATTTCGCATTTGCATTTTGAAATTGATATTAATAATGTCATTTCAATTTCTCTTTCATCTTTTTCCATCGGTATGCTCTGATAAATTCAACTTGTTCTTCGGTAACTAACAGCGGTTTTTTAGCAGTTTTTGCTTTCCAAAAACCATTCAAGTAATCCAGAAATAAAAACGGTTTCTTTTTGCGTAAAGCCAATTTTAGCGAGGCAATCGCAGTAATCCAAAAACCGTAGCCTAACGTATAAAAAGCTTCTCCTTGTTTATATCGCGCGGTTTTGTTGTAATTGGCTCCAGTAGGTTTCAGGTGTTTGACGTGTAAGGTTTCGTCGGTTTTTATTTTCCAATCGTAGAATTTACACAAAAGTTCATCAACGGTATCCCAACCCATTGCGGGTTTCAAACCGCCAATTTGCTTGAAAGTTGCCTTTCTATAGGTTTTTAACGCACCACGAATGTGGTCTTTGTCGGTTAGATTTTCCAGGACCCAATCGTTGTTTTTTTTGATGTAGCAAAAACCGCCCACCATTCCAATTTTGGCATCCGATTGAAAATGCTGGATTAACGATTCAAAATAATTCGGAGGAAATATCAAATCGGCATCGGCTTTTACAATAAAATCGTAATTTTCGTCTACTGAAGCTAATCCTTTATTAAAAGCATTGATAACCTTACTTCCCGGTAAATGAATCGCATCGGACGTGTTATTCACCATAGAAATAAACGGATATTCTTTGGCGAAAGCCGAAACAATTTCAGGAGTTTTATCCGTAGAACTATCATTGACCACGACAATTTTGGCAGGTAAAACCGTTTGTTCAACGAGTGATTGCAATGTTATTGCAATAAATTGTTCTTCGTTATAAGCGGGAATTATGACGTAATAAGTCCCCCCAACCCCAAAGGGAGAGCTTGATAAGTATTGTGTAGATTTTATGTCGTTCATTATAAAACTTGTGTTGCGTTTTAAATGCCTTCTTCGGGAGCCTGTACCTCCTTTTTGGGAGTTAGCAGGCTTCTTTCTGCATAAACTAAATAATACCTGGGGGTAAAAAATCGTAAAAGTGGCCGGAAACCAATTTTTTTCACTGGATGTGTAAATTGTGCGGAATCTATAATTTTGAAACCGGTTTTTTCTAAAAGCCAGTCGAGTTGCCAATCTTCAAATTCGTGGTAATGGCGGTCCCACTTGTCGGTTTTACTTTTATAAGCCGATTGAAACCACAGCCGCATCGGAATCGAAATCAAGACTTTGTTACATTTTACATTTTGCAAAACGGTATAAGGATTGAGTAAATGTTCGAAAATTTCAAAAGCAGTAAATACGCTGTAATGTTCGGATTGCAAAGCCGTTTGGTCGTTATCTAAATCTTCGCCTTTTGTATTGATTACTTGATATCCATTTTCGGTCATAATTTTCGAAAACGGGTTTGGCACACCTAAATCGAAAATCGTTTCGGAAGTCGAAATGTGTTTTTTTAAAAATTCTAGCGTGATGTTGAAGCGTTTGCTGGGAAAGGATTTTTCGTACATTTAAAAAATGTTTCAAGTTTTAAGTTTCAAGTTGAAACAGTGCACAAATTTACAAAGTTTTGGTTAGTAAATTGATTTTCGGGTGATTTTGTGTATTTAGATAAAAATCAGTGGCTTTTTATTTTAAATGGAACTCTCGGCTAAACTAGTATTTACATTTAAATATATTATAACGAGTTGTGTGTAAACGGAAAATATGATGCTGTCAACGGAAAAGTCACAGGCCCAGTTTCCTATATCGGCGTGCCGGGTGGCGTTTTACCTTGCGAAAAAACAGTATCTTTTAAGTCTAAATTGGCAAAGTAGATTGCAATTGATAGTTGGTTTATCTTTAAAAAATCCAATGCGCTAAGTAGCTTGGATTTTTGTATTTGATAAAACTACATTATTTAAAGAAACCTCTTTTCAGGTGATTGAACAAAGGGTTAATTCTATTTTTTGCTTTCTTGGTACGCTTCCCAAAGTGCTTCTCTATTGTTTATGGAAAATTCAACATTTCCACAACCGCAACAAATTTGAGCTAGTAAGTCACTTTCTTCAAATTTATTAAAAAAGGCCCTGTCTGTTTTCTGAATCGAAATAGATAAATTTCTTGGAATATTACCGTGAGAAAGATACATTATTCGCTCGTCTTTAATTATTTTATCGGAACCACATTTTGTACAATTCATCTGTAAAATTTTATTGTTTGAAAATTTAGCTTTAAAGATATTTGCTTTAGTATTTGCGAATTGAGCTCAAAACGTAGGAAAAAAATGACAAACAAAATGTTTACTTCATATTACTCCCGACTCCCATCTTCCTCACGAAACTTCGGGATTCCATCTCCTATCTCCTGGGTCTTATCTTCTTCGCTCCCCTCCTTCGGAGGGGTCGGGGGAGGCCTAAACCTGATATACCATTGCATTGATATTCATTCCAGCACCAACAGAGGCAAAAAGAATTATATCTCCCGATTGAAGTCTGTGATTTTCAAGATTTCCTTTGATGAGTAAATCGTATAACGTTGGAATTGTAGCCACACTCGAATTTCCTAATTTATGAATACTCATCGGCATAATATCAGCCGGAACGTCCATTTTGTAGAGTTTATAAAAACGTTGCAGAATGGCTTCGTCCATTTTTTCGTTCGCTTGGTGAATGAGTATTTTTTTAATCTGATTAATGTTCACACCGCTGTTTTCTAAACAAGTAGCCATTCCTTTGGGCACTTCTCTCAAAGCAAATTCGTAAATTTTACGACCATGCATTTTGATGTAACGCACGTCGGGGTTATGAGTGTTGTTGTTTGATTTTCCAAAAAATAAGTAATTGGCCTCGTCGAAAGTGTAAGATGCCGATTCATGTGCCAAAATTCCACCTTTGTCATCAGTTGCTGCAACTACTGTGGCTCCAGCTCCATCGGAATAAATCATGGAATCTCGATCGTGTGGATCTACAACTCTGGACAATGCTTCTGCGCCAATAACCAGACACTTTTTTGCCATTCCAGCTTTGATAAAAGCTTGTGCTTGGATAAAAGATTCTAACCATCCTGGACAACCAAAAAGCATGTCATACGCCACACATTTTGGGTTTTTTATGCGTAAATTGTACTTCACTTTAGACGCTAAACTGGGCAACATATCGCCTTGAATTGCTCCTTTTTTTACGTCGCCAAAATTATGCGCTACAATAATATAGTCTAGTGTTTCTGGGTCAATTTTAGAATCGGCGATGGCATTTTTAGCGGCTATTGTTGCCACGTCCGAGGTGTTCAAATTATCCGAAATGTACCGTCGTTCTTCAATACCTGTAATCTCTCGGAACTTTTGTGCAATAATTTCGTTGGAATGGGGGAAAGGAGTTCCGTCCTCGTTCAAAAACGTATGCTCTGAAAAATGGATATTGGATACAACTTCAGTAGGGATGTAACTTCCTGACCCTATTATTTTTATATTCATCGGATAATTTTATCTTGCTAAAATACTATTTTAAAATGTATTGACAATGAAAAAATACTATGCATGCATATAATTTTATTATTTTAACAATAATTTATTTTTTCAATCTTTTTTTTGTTGATTATGGATTTTAATTTGCATTATAGTAGCAATACTCAAAGCTTGCGTTTTGATTTTTTCTGCATTTGATCCTGAAAAGTTGTCGTCAACCGCAGTATTAAAATGGTTTAGCCAAATTTGGAATAATTCAGGCGATAGATATTCTTTAGCATTAATGTCCAAATGAATTTTTGTCAAATTATTAAAATAACCACCTGTATTGAAAAGGGATTGCGACCAAAATGTAACCAGAATAGGCAAATGTTCTTCGAGTTTAATTTTTACGATTTCGGTAAAAATATAGGCAATGGAAGCGTCACTTAATAGTTTTTTGTAGAATTCGTCTACTAAAAGGTATAAATCGTCGTTATTTTGTATGTCTTTCATTTCTGAACTATTTTAAAATGAAAAGAGGTTTTAAATCGAAACTTAAAACCTCTTTATGATATAAATTGTTAATTACATGTACGCTTCAATTGGAGCACAACTGCAAATTAAATTACGGTCGCCATACGTTTCATCTACACGACGTACACTTGGCCAGAATTTATTATCAGCAATATAGTCTAACGGAAAAGCAGCAGTTTCTCTTGAGTAAGGGAAGTTCCAAGTATCTGATGTTAACATAGCTAAAGTATGTGGTGCATTTTTCAACATATTGTTTGCATCTTCTTTTGTTGCTGCTTCAATTTCTTGGCGAATCGAAATCATTGCATCGCAAAAGCGGTCTAGTTCAGCAACATCTTCAGATTCTGTAGGTTCAATCATCAACGTTCCCGCAACTGGAAATGAAACAGTTGGAGCGTGAAATCCGTAATCCATCAATCGTTTGGCAATGTCGGTTACTTCAATTCCTTTTTCTTTGAACGAACGACAATCCAAAATCATTTCGTGTGCGGCACGTCCTTTCTCGCCTACATATAATATAGGATAGTGCTCTTCTAAACGCGCTTTCATGTAATTCGCATTCAAAATGGCATATTTCGTTGCATTGGTAATACCTTCAGCACCCAACATACAAATGTATCCATAAGAGATTAAACATACTAAAGCCGAACCATAAGGTGCTCCAGAAATAGCTGTAATGGCCTGGTCGCCACCTACTTTTACAAGCGGGTTGCTAGGCAAGAAAGGCACTAATTTTTCGTTTACACAAATTGGTCCAACACCCGGTCCACCACCACCGTGCGGGATAGCGAAGGTTTTGTGTAAGTTCAAGTGACAAACATCTGCTCCAATTGTTGCTGGATTGGTCAACCCAACTTGTGCATTCATGTTTGCTCCATCCATATAAACCAAGCCTCCATTGTCGTGGATAATCTGGGTAATTTCTCTAATGGCACTTTCAAAAACCCCGTGTGTTGAAGGATAGGTTACCATCAAGCAAGATAGTGTGTCTTTGTATTGAATCGCTTTGGCACGCACATCTTCTACGTCAATGTTTCCATTTTCCATAGTTTTGGTAACGATAATTTGCATTCCTGCCATCGCTGCCGAAGCGGGATTCGTTCCATGAGCCGAAGCGGGAATCAAGCAAACCGTTCTTTTGTCGTCGCCTCTGGATAAATGGTACGCACGAATCGTCATCAAGCCGGCGTATTCTCCTTGAGCTCCTGAATTGGGTTGCAAAGTGGTTCCTGCAAAACCTGTAATTACATTGAGTTGATGCTCTAATTTTTTCAGCATTTTGGTATAACCTTCTACCTGGTTTAGTGGTGCAAATGGATGAATTCCATTCCAATACGGCATACTCAAAGGCAACATTTCGGCGGCGGCATTTAGTTTCATTGTGCAAGAACCCAAGGCTATCATCGAATGGTTCAACGATAAATCTTTACGTTCTAATTTTTTGATGTAACGCATCAAACTCGTTTCGGAATGGTATTTATTGAAAACATCGTGTGTTAAAAAGGAAGAAGTACGGCTTAGACTTTCAGGATAGTTTACTTCTGAAACATTTTCAGAAACTTCAAAAGCATCTTTTCCAGTAGCTTCCGCAAAAACTGCGATAATTTCATTTAAATCTTGAAACGAAGTGGTTTCATTCATTGACATCGAAATGGTTTCGTTATCAATATAGAAAAAGTTGATTTCTTTTTGCTTGGCAATTTCTTTGACTTTGTTCGCATCGGCTTTTACTACGATGGTGTCAAAAAAAGCAGTATTGGTTTGGTAAACACCTAATTTATTTAAGGCATCTGCCAATGTCGAGGCTTTTGCATGCACTTTATTGGCGATATACATCAATCCTTTGGGACCGTGATATACGGCAAACATTCCTGCCATAACCGACAATAAAACTTGTGCTGTACAAATATTGGAAGTGGCTTTTTCACGTTTAATGTGTTGTTCACGTGTTTGCAAAGCCATTCGTAAAGCACGGTTTCCATTTATGTCTTGAGAAACACCAATGATTCGACCTGGCATCGAACGTTTATATTCGTCTTTGGTTGCAAAATAGGCCGCGTGTGGACCACCATAACCCATCGGAATTCCGAATCGTTGTGTGGTTCCTACAACAACTGCTGCACCCATTTCACCGGGAGGAGTAAGTTTTACAAGTGATAAAATATCAGCAGCAACTGCTACTTTTATTTCTTTTTCGTTGGCGGTTTTGATAAAATCAGCATAGTCGTAAACTTGACCGAATTTTCCAGGATATTGCAAAAT
This sequence comes from Flavobacterium sp., assembly GCF_044368625.1. Classification (GTDB taxonomy): domain Bacteria; phylum Bacteroidota; class Bacteroidia; order Flavobacteriales; family Flavobacteriaceae; genus Flavobacterium. The sequence continues at coordinate 6,881 of NZ_JBIPPD010000006.1, forward strand.
AGCTCCGAAATATTCAGTTGAAAAATCAAATTCTTCGTGGTTTCCTACCACTAATTCTACACCAATTGGGGTTGAACGTGTTTGTAAAACGGACAAAGTTTGCGGTAAAATTTCTTCAGAAACAAAGAATTTACATACATTATTTTTTTTCTGATCTCGGGTTCGAACATCAAAAAGCAAAGCCATTGCTTCGGCGGCAGCGGTACTTTCGTCCAGTAATGAGGCATTGGCAATTTCCATTCCTGTTAATTCAATAACGGTGGTTTGGAAATTTAAAATCGCTTCTAATCTTCCTTGGGCAATCTCTGCTTGGTAAGGCGTGTAGGCGGTGTACCATCCTGGGTTTTCAAAAATGTTTCTCTGTATAGCTGGCGGCACGATAGTTGGGTGGTATCCCAATCCAATGTATGATTTAAAAACTTTATTGGTACGGCCTAAAACTCGGATGTGATTGGCATATTCATATTCGGACATAATGTGTTCCAAATCCAACGGTTTTTTCAAACGAATATCTGAGGGAATGGTTTCGAAAATTAGTTGGTCTAAGGTTTCAACTCCTATGGTTTCTAGCATTTTAGGCAAGTCATTTTCTCTTGGTCCTAAATGTCTTAAAGCAAATGAATCTGTTTTCATAAATTTGTACTGTAGTGTGTTATTTTCGTCGTGCAAAAGTACTTATATTCTTAAAAATAATTTGATTTTAACGTGCGAATTTTACGAATTTATCAAAGCTTTATCTTTTGTCTAGTTTGATTGATTATTTTTGTTTCAATGCAACTACTCAAACGACTTTTCGGTTTTTACATTCAGGCAAGTATTCATGTAGCTTTGGCGGTTTTGGCTCTGCTATTGGTTACTAATTTGATGTTTTACATACCCTTTGATAATGCCATTGCAGGGTTTGTTTTTTTTGGAACTGTATTTGGGTATAATTTTATCAAATACGAAGTTTTTTTTCGTCAGAAATTGCAATTTCGAAAAGCTTTGACACCTATATTGACGTTAAGTCTGTTTGCGTTTTTGGTTTGTGGCTATTTCTTTTTTCAGTTAAAATTTAAAACCCAAGTTGCAGCTTTGGTTTTTTTTGGGTTAACCTTTTTATATACAGTTCCCTTATTTTCTACTCAAACAAATATGCGAAATTGGTCGGGAATCAAAATTTATGTGGTGGCTTTTTGTTGGTCGGGAGTGACTATTTTATTACCTGTGATAAACTTTGGAATGGAAATTTATAAGGATATTTTTATCAAATTTTGTCAACGTTTTTTATTGGTAATCGTTTTGATTTTGATTTTTGAAATCATTGATTTAAAGAAAGATGACCCTGATTTATTGACTGTTCCGCAGAAAATTGGAATAAGCAAAACTAAGGCATTGGGTTATTTGCTACTAATTTCTTTTTATATCTTAGAATTTTTTAAATCGAACGTTGAGCATGTTCAATTGCTTGTAAATTTTATTTTAGTTGTTATTACCACACTTTTTTTGCATTTTTCCAATGAAAATCGAAATCGATATTACACTGCTTTCTGGGTCGAAAGTATTCCGGTGTTGTGGTTGGCGTTGATTATTGGTTTTCGGCAACTTTTTTGATATAATTGTTTCGTTCTTTGATAAAACGGGTCAAGTAATTCTTGAGGATTAATTGGTCAAATATTTTTCCAAATATCCAAAAAGGAGTTTGATATTCGATAGTATCGGTCACGATAGTATTTAAGCCTTCTTGAACAAAACAATGATGGTGTCGAAATTTTTTAAAGTGGACTTCTAACATTTCATCCACAAAATAATTGGGGTGTTCCATTTCAGGAATAACGCTTTTATGTTTCAAGTAAAATCCAAAATGTTTGCCACGCCATGTTACCGTTTCTCCTTTGTTGATTAATCCGGACGTGACACCGTCCATTGCAATTTCTTTCGATTTTGAAGTCGATAGTTTGTGAATATCAATGTTTCTATTAAGGTCGAAAACAAGTTGAATGGGTGCGTTTATCTTGGTAATGAGTTTAATTGTTGTCATTTTTGAAATTTAATTTGAAAAATATTCCCGTTAAAAGGGATGAAATGCTATAGCTAATGATTCCATAGTCACTAACAGAACCACCTATGGCTGAAAAAGTCATGACTATTCCTGTAATTGCAACAAATATTAAAATGACCTTTGCTTTCCATTCATCAAGATTTTTTTTTGCCAGATACCAGTATAAAAGGCTATATACAAGATAGGTAGGTGTTGAGAAGAAAAATCCAAAAATTATAAATAGAAAGTAGTATTCAAAAAAGCCAAACAATAGACTATCAATACTATCGACTAAGAGCATAATTTGTGCAATTACCGGTCCAATAAAAAGCGTGCTAAACCAATGTTTAATTAAATAGCTCCAACGCATAATTATCTAATTGAATTATGGATAAAAAGCAAGGTGTTTACCACTGCAAAAAGCAAAAATAGCATATTCATAAAATAACTTCCTATTTTAAACAAACGTCTTTTGGGAATGTCGTACATCGGGTAATAGGCAATTTGCGTAGCCACTTTTCCAACCCAATAGGCGGCAATTAGTCCTGTTACAGCGATGGCTAAATTAGATTGGTTTTTCAAGTCGTTCGGGAGTGTAATTGCAATTATTCCAAATGAGAAATTCAATCCTTGGATGTACCTTCCGTATGTTTTGGCAATTTCTTGGTTCAAGGGTTTGAGTTGTTTTACATCATTGTACCAATCAAACACTTGGTGGCGAATGTAAGGATAAATGAGTGCGGTAAAGATTTGGCCACAACCACTTGCGATAATGAGCCAGTTGGGGATAATTGGATTCATTTATTTCAGAATTTTTTTACTTTCAATGGTAATTTTTGAGCCTTTGGCTACAAAACAAGAAGCAGGTTTCAGGTTTTGCAAAAAAGCAAATTCTTTTCCGTAAACGGTTTCAAAATCTACATTTATATCAAAATTCCTCACAATATATTGTTGCCATCTGGGATGTGTTACTTCATATTCTACCGTTTTTTTACTTGGAGAAACAGTATAACCGTAGTAGTGCTCCGAAATAAATTCGGCCTCCGAGTTTTCTGTAATAGGAATAAGCTCTTTTTGCGTCTCAACCGAAATCGAATTCCAAATGTGGTTCTTTTTCCACTCATATTTAAACAATAAGGAATCATCGTCAGAAGTTCGTTTGTGTCGCATCGGCAACGTTTGGTACTGTTCGTTGTACAACGTATTGGCAACAAATGTTATGGCGTGTTTCGGTACAATCTCTTTAATGAAAACAACGCCACGTTTCCAAACGCCTTCATCGCATCGCTTGACGTAAAATCGTAAATTTACTTCCTCAAAATTGATGTGAAACGGAACTTTAAGGCCCATAATTTTTACCTCCTCAAACATAAAACCGATTAAACTAATGTAGCACTTGCCGTTCCATAAATCGATTTCTGTACCTTTTGGAACGTATTTTTCAAGAAATTGGGGATGGATTTCATAGTTGATGAAGATTAAATCGTTCCATTCCGCGTGCATAAAACTTCTTTTTTTAGAAGGAGTAGCATATATAATTATCGACAAGTAAAGGCAAAGCATGCATGGTAAAATCCAAAATAAATTAATGAATCTAGAGAATAACAATACAATAAATGTGATAATTAATCCTACAAAGTAGAGTTGTATGTAACCATTTTTTGGCTCTTTGATGATAAAGGCTATTGCAATAGCCAGCTGTAGTATTCCAGTAATTGCGATGGCATAAAATGTTAAATAAAAAAATGTTTCTTCAATAAAACCCAGTAAACAGCACGTTAATGGGATTAATAAAGCAATTGTATTCAAAATTTTGAGCGTTCGCATATTATTTACTTATTGTACTTTCAGAAAAAAATGAAAGTTTTGATTAAAAAAATACCCTTTTACTTCATGATTTTCAAAACCAGTCGGCCAATCCAATTGTCCTTGATTTCGGTGACTTTGTCAATCATATTATCGGCTTTTAGCACAAAATCATACAATTTAGAAGTTTGTTCGACAAAATGCTTGGTTTCCAAAGAAGTAGCAGGATTTATCGAAGATACATCTTTGAGCACTTTCAAAGCCGGTTTGATTTCTCGTTTGCTTCGTTCTTTTGCAATTTTTACGGCGAGTTCATCAAAATCTTTTTCGGCAATAAAATACTCTTTTCGCTCACCCGATTTATATTCTTTATACACAATTCCCCAATCCATTAAGGCACGTAAATTCATACTCGCATTACCGCGAGAAATCAGCAATTCTTCCATCACATCTTCCATTGACAGAGGTTCTGCAGAAACCATTAACAAGGCATGAATTTGTGCCATGGTTTTATTAATCCCCCATTGCGAACCTAAAGCGCCCCAGGTTTGAATGAATTTATTTTTTGCTTCGTTGAATTCCATACTACAAATGTAATTAAAAGTTTTTAAACTTTCAAAAATATGTGAAAGTTTGTTTTTGAAATTTAGAAATCTTGATTTTGAAAACTACATGCACTAAAAAACAGATATTATTGGTGATTAGTGCTGGTTTTATGGAGTTTTGAAAGAGGTGTTTAAATTTGTTGATTTAACTACTTATTTTAATTTTTTCTTCAATAGTGAGAATGATGTTATTTTTGCTGTAAAATGAAATCTTTTTTAGGATAAAAATTAAACTAGCGCGCTCTATATTTTTAACCACAAAATCAGCTATTTCATCGATCAATTTTGCCTGGGCATTTGAAAAAAAAGAAATTTCGCTCAAGAGGTTGATGAATTTAATTTCGCTCAATTGGAGTGCGATTTCTTTATATTCATTTACAAAAGTTAGGTTGTAAGCGTTTTTCAACATCTCGAATAAATCATTTCTTTTGTCGTCCAATTTCTTTATTTCAAAGTAGAAATTAAATGAATTTAAGTTTCCATTTTGGTAACTATTCCTAGCATTTACCATTACGGAGGCACGGTATCTTTTAAAATTTTCTGCCGTAGCATGTTCTTTTATAAATAAATATTCTTCTATTGAAAAGATGAATTTCCCGTAAATACTTAATACGTTGGCCAGCTTTTGTGTGTCGTTTGTTTTTTTATAGATATGAATTAAAAATTTAACATAAGGCAAATCGTAATCTGATTTCGAGTTTTGTTCTATTTGTTCCAAACAATATTTTTCAGCCGTTTCTAATTGATTTATTTTAATTAATTCAACAATCAATAACAAATTATGTTCGTTTTGAAATCTTCTAGAACGGAATTTTTCTATATGTTGCTCAAATATTTTATTTTCTGAAAAAACATTTAGTAAAAAGTGCTCTAATTCGAAAATGGGCAGAGAAAACGATTTCTTACAATTTTCGTAAAGTGTGTTGAAATTCTGTTCTAAATTAGTTACTACAAATTGCTGTTGAGTTTCATTTACTTTGGAAAAATCATAAATATTCTTTACCAAATTAAGTTCTAGAACTAAAAATTTATCTTGAAATAGTAAGTTGGAATAAAACTGTACTGCATTTTGCCAAGCTACCACATCTTTAAGGTTAAAAATAGCTTTTAGTTGGAGTTCAGAAATATTTTTAATGAGTGTATTAATTCGACTGCTTGAAGTATAATACTCATAATTTATTCCCTCGAGTTCTGTAATTAAACTCGTAAATAGTTCGTGATTTTCTTTAGAAACTTTTGCAAAAATAAAATCAAAAGCTGGTTTTAATGCTATAGTTAAAACATCTACAATTTTCTTGACTTCATTGGTTTCAATCGATTTACGTTTGCCAATAATGGAGATAATACTTTCTTTGACGGTCTTTTTAATAAATGCCGAATCAATTGAAACGGTTTGATTGCTAAAGTTGTTCTTAAAAACAAAAGCCAATTCTTTATTTTTGTTTAAAGTTTCAGAAATCCAGAGCCGCAAAGTTGCATTATCTACTGTTTCTAAAACTTGGTCAATTTCAGAAAGTTTGCGTTTTACGGGTTTTTTAATAGCCGTTTTTTCTTTTTTATTTTCAGCAAGAAATTGTGCCAGTGCAATAATATGATTGCAGGTTCCTCCATTTTCGCAATCGCAACTGCTTTCTTTGATGTTTTTTTTGGAATCCAAAACCAATTGAACATCATAGCTGTTTGAATTTTCATCCACATAAGCCACAAAAACGTTTTTACTTGTTTCGTCTAAATCTCGAACGACCAATTTTTGGGTAGTTTTTAGTTTGGATTGATGTTCTTTTAAGAAAGTTGTAAGTGTCATTTTTCTTGAGATTTATAAAATTGAGTAAATTATTTGTAAAATGATTGTTAAATTTTCTCTGATAATCCTTTTACAATTAATTATTAACATATTAAATCAGCCCAGCCCGTTTCAACAACGCCTCAGGCTTTGGTTCTTGACCTCTAAATTTTTTGTACAAAATCATCGGATGTTCGGTGCCGCCTTTTGAAAGGATATTTTCTTTGAATTTTGTAGCCACTTCTTTATCGAAAATTCCTTTTTCTTGGAAATAGGCAAACGCATCGGCATCGAGAACTTCAGCCCATTTGTAACTGTAATATCCAGAAGAATATCCGCCTTGAAAAATATGAGAAAACGAAGTACTCATGCAATTTTCAGCAACATCAGGATACAATTTGGTGTTTTCAAAGGCTTTCTCTTCAAATGCTTTTACATCTTCAATAGTTTGCGGTTTTCCGTGATACGTCATATCTAATAAACCAAAACTCAATTGCCGCATTGTAGCCATTCCTTCTTGAAAACTCGCACTCTCTTTGATTTTTTCGACATATTCTTGCGGAATAATTTCGCCTGTTTCGTAATGTATGGCAAACAAAGCCAAGGCTTCAGGTTCGTAACACCAATTCTCGAAAATTTGACTTGGCAATTCCACAAAATCCCAATAAACCGATGTTCCCGATAAACTAGGATAAACCGTATTGGCCAACATACCGTGTAACCCATGACCAAATTCGTGGAACAAAGTAGTCACTTCGTTAAAGGTCAAGAGAGAAGGTTTGGTTGCCGTTGGTGGTGTAAAATTGCAAACATTCGAAATATGGGGACGGTCGTTTTTACCGTTCCGAATCGATTGTGATTTGTACGAAGTCATCCAAGCGCCGTTTCGTTTTCCTTTTCTTGGAAAAAAATCGGCATAGAATATGGCGACTAATTCGTTTTTTTCATCCGTTACTTCATAGGTAACAACGTCTTTGTGGTATTTATCGATGTCGAAAACTTCGGTGAAGGTCAGTCCAAATAATTTTCCAGCAATGGTAAAAGCACCGTTCAACACAGTTGACAATTGAAAATAAGGTTTCAATTTTTCATCATCCAAATTGAATAATTTTTGCTTTAATTTTTCTGAATAATAACTGCTGTCCCATTTTTCTAAATGATCAATTCCATCCAATTCTTTGGCAAAAGCGGTAAGTTCTTCAAATTCTTTATTGGCAGCCGGCTTGGCTTTTTCCAATAAATCATTCAAAAATGAAATTACTTTATCGGGATTTTGAGCCATTCGTTCTTCCAAAACAAAATGGGCATGTGACTCATAACCCAATAAATTTGCTCGTTCATGACGCAAACGAACAATGTTTTTTACGTTTTCTTGGTTGTCAAATTCATTGTTTTGAAACGCTTTTTTTCCAGCTGCAATACTGATTTCTTTTCGCAATTCGCGATTCTCGGCATAGGTTACAAAAGGCAAATAACTTGGATAATCAAGCGTAAAAATCCAACCTTCTAGGTTTCTCGTTTCGGCTTCGGCTCTTGCGGCTTCTAGTACACCTTCGGGCAAACCTTTTAAATCAGCTTCAGCAGTGATGTGCAAATGGTAGTTATTGGTTTCAGCGAGAACATTTTCGCCAAAAGTCAATTTTAGTTTTGACAATTGCGTGTCAATTTCACGCAGTTTTGATTTTTGTTCGTCGTTCAATAAAGCCCCATTTCGAACAAAACCTTTGTATTTTTTTTCAAGTAAAGTAAGTTGTTCGGCAGTTAAATTCAAACTTTCTTTTACATCGTGAATAGCTTTTACGCGCTTAAATAAATCTTCATTTAAGGTGATGTCGTTACTAAATTCAGTTAAAAGTGGCGAAACTTCCTGTGCGATTTTCTGCATTTCATCTGAAGTTTCGGCAGAATTTAGATTAAAAAAAATGGAAGACAATCGATCTAAAGCATTTCCAGAAAAATCCAAAGCTTCGATGGTATTTTCGAAAGTGGGCGTTTCGGGATTGTTGATAATAACGTCAATTTCCGCTTTTGCCGCTTTTATATTTTCTTCGAAAGCGGGTTTGTAATCGTCCATTTTTATTTGAGAAAATGGAGCTGTTTCGTATTTTGTGGTGAATTTTTCCTTTAGGGACAGGTCGCGACCTGTCCGTACGTGTTGTGAATCGGGAGATTTAGTATCTTGCATGTTTTTTTATAATTTTTTAGCCGCGAATCCCGAAGTTTCGGGAGCAAGGCACAACGTTTTTTTATTGTTATAATTTAAAGTTTTTTAAATCTTGATAAGTGTTCCAAAAACGCAGTAATTCAAGCGTTTCGGAATTGATTTTGTAGTAAAGCGTAATTTGTTTTGTGATTACAACCTTATTTACATTTCGATAATTTGTAGAAATAAACACAACATTTTTTTGAGAAAGTAACGTAATAGTTTCGTCTACTTTTTCAATAAATCGAACCACATCGTTAAAAGTCCATTCGGCTTCTAAATAATCGATGTTTTGCCAATAATCTTTTTTGGCTTGAGGCGACCAAATTATCTTCATCATTGAAAATACTTTGAATAACGTATTTTGGTTTCTTCTGCAACGATGTGATGAGGAATTCCTTCCTCGTTTTGTAGTGCATAAAGCGCTTCATCAATCGCATCTTTTTGATTTTGAGTCAAAACGTCTTTTGATTGAATCAAAGAAATTATTTCCTCAATTAAAGAAGAATTCTCTATGTCAAGAATCACTTTTGCCAATTCGATTTTTGAAGTTTGAATATCCATACTTTTGTTTTTATCAAAGTTACAAATTTAATTAATAACCTATGTAAGCGAATGCAAATCTGAATGTATAGTCTTTTTTTTTCCAATGAATCAAAAAGACACAAAGTTTTTAAATTAAGATTTGCCAATTGATTCAAGACTAATTATAACTGATAGTTTAGCCCAGATAGAAATGGAATTGAAAATCATCGAATACCGAAAAAGTCAGATATCAATGAGATAAATCTTTTTATTTTTTTCTTTAAAAAAAGAAAAGATTGAAATGGATAGCTGGAAATAGCTTCTGAAAAAAAATAACTTATTTTCCTAAATTTTCCGAAGCTTTAAGAACAGCTTGTTTCAAACCTTCCTTATACGTTATCATTTTTTCTAAAATTTCAGGATTGGAACTTCCGATAATTTGAGCTGCTAAGATTCCAGCGTTTTTTGCTCCATTCAAGGCTACTGTTGCAACCGGTACACCGCCTGGCATTTGCAAAATGGACAAAACAGAATCCCAACCATCAATGGAATTACTTGATTTTACGGGAACCCCAATGACGGGAAGTGGCGACATAGAGGCAACCATTCCTGGTAAATGTGCCGCACCACCTGCTCCAGCGATAATGACATGTACACCTTTTTTATGTGCATTTTGACTAAAATCAAAAAGTTTCTCGGGCGTACGATGTGCCGAAACAATGTCAACTTCCGTTTCGATTCCGAATTCTTTTAAGATGTTGATGGCGTCTTGCATCACCGGCATGTCGGAAATGGAACCCATTACTATGGCTACTTTCATTTTAAGTTTATTTAGTTAATTAGAGTGGAATCATATTCCAAATATCAATATTAAATTCTTCTTGAATAGCTCGGAAGTATTTAATATAATCGATTTCTAAATTGATTAATTCTTCAAAATAAGCTTTTTCGTTTCCTTGAAAACCTCTACTGATAATTATTTCTTTCCTTCTTTCAATATATTTTTTTCTGTTCTTTACAAAGATTTCATCATTAAGGTTCAGTAAATCTATCAAGTTTTTCGCTTCTATATCATCGGGTTTATGTAGAAAATAACCATCAGAATAAATTAATCTTTCTTCAAGATTTTCATCTGTTGGATATAGAATTGGTTCAAGCCAATGTGTTCTTTTGGCATTGTTAGGTTTATGTTTGACCATAAACCAATTTTCATAAGAATCATTTGCAGTGTATTTCAGGCCTGGATTAAAATGCTCGATGTCAACGGCATCATTAATACCAATATATTCTTCAGTGTAAGCACAGAAGTTTTTTTGTTCTCGTAATAAAATAGACCGTAATCTTTTATTACTCCCTTTTTTATAAATAATATTTTGCAGAACAATTTGAGAGTTAGGATACTTTATAATTCTTTTCATATTCTAGAAGTTATATTCCTCTCCAAGTTTTTCTAACTTTTCGACATATCTCTTCTTAGCATTTTCATCCTTTTCAAAAAAAACTTTTTGTTTTAGGTCTAAATATTCATTGTGTTTTTGCTGTCCATATTTATTGATGTAGTTAATGCCAAAATCATTATAAAGCATATCATTTGGATCATCTCCAATTGGCGAACTGCCTCTATTAACAATTACTTTGCCTTCTTGATCAAAACTTAAAATAAAGCGTTCTTCAGGTTCAAAAGATGCAGCTATGAATGGAGAATGTGTCGCAATAATAAATTGTGCTTTTGGAGCAAAATTTTTGTAATGCTCCATTAAATCCATTTGCATATCTGGATAAAGGGAACGTTCTGGCTCGTCAATCAAAATGATGGAATCTGTGGTATTTAATTTATAAAGTGGTAAAGCAGTTAATAAAAGTTGTTTTGTCCCAGTACTTATATTCTCTACTGGAATATTCTCTTTTGTGAAAATGTTTCTCAAAGGAAATATTTCACTAGCATTATTAAGATCGAGTTCAATATTTAAATTTTTAAAAATATAATCAAATTTATCAGCAAAATTTAGTAAAGGGTTACTGTTTAATAATTTCCAATCCTCCAACTTTTTAGATAATGATTCGCTTAAAAAATCATTAGCAAGAAATTCATTGAAAAACTGTAAAGACTTTTGCAGATAATCTAGTCTTTCTTGCAAAAAGGAAATCCAAATAGATTCTCTAACAAAATCTCCAAAATAATTTTGCTCTAAAAGTGAGTTCGAATTATTTTTTAAATCTTTATATTTTTCAATTAAATTAACAGTTTTCTCCTCAAAAATTTTTATGTTTTGTCTAGAAAGGATATCTGCGGATATAAAAAAAATATTGTTTTTATAATTAATTATGTCGGTCGCTCCTCCATTATAAGTGCCATCATACAATTTTAAATTTTCATTGTCGATTTTAATATCTCCTTTTTCATATTTATATAGGATTAAATCAGATTCAAAATTTAAATTAATTTTTAAATGTTTAAAATTTCCAACATCTAGGAATTCATCAGTACTAATTTTTCTTAAATTGTAAAAATAACTTATTGTTTGATTAATCAATTCTAATAAACTCGTCTTTCCACTTGCACTTTGTCCTATAAAGCAAATTTTATCTAGAGGTTTCCCCCTTTTTTCTTCAATATGAAAATCCTTTGGATAAGTGAAGTCAAAATCAAGGTTTTCTAAATGTCTGTAAGAATCAATATGTAATTTCGAAATTTTCATTTGTTGAATTTTTACAAATTTAGTTAAAAATATATTTGTTTATACGCTGCTAACTGCGACTGAAATCTGAATACTAAAAACTAATCACCCTAATCAATTTCTTCACTTTCTCTGCCACTTTTCTTGCTTCATTCATATCTGCATTTACAATCGTAACGTGACCCATTTTTCTAAAAGGTCTGGTTTCGCGTTTTCCATATATATGCGGCGTCACACCTGGAATCCCTAAAATAGTTTCAATATTTTCGTAAATTACATCGCCTGAAAAACCTTCTTCGCCAACCAAATTCACCATAATTCCATTAATTTTACTATCAGTAGCTCCTAGAGGTAAATTTAATATAGCTCTTAAATGATTTTCAAATTGCGACGTATAACTGGCTTCAATGGAATAATGTCCTGAATTATGTGGTCTTGGAGCCACTTCATTGATCAAAATTTCATCGTTTTCAGTTTGGAACATTTCAACAGCCAAAAGCCCGACGTGACCAAATGCTTCTGAAACTTTTAAGGCGATTTCCCTTGCTTTCAAAGCGACTTTTTCGTCAATTCGAGCGGGACAAATCACATATTCTACTTGGTTGGCTTCGGGATGAAATTCCATTTCTACAACAGGATAGGTTTTGATTTCGCCTTTTGGATTTCGAACGACGATGACGGCCAATTCATTTTTAAACGGCACCAATTCTTCGGCGATACATTCTACATCGGGAAGGTTTTCTAAATCGGTTGCGTGTCGAATTATTTTCACACCATTGCCGTCGTATCCAAATTCGGTACATTTCCAAACAAAAGGAACGTGTAATTTTCCATCCAAAAAAGCAACCATCATTTCTTTCAAGGAGGCAAAGGTTGAAAAATCAGAAGTCGGCAAGTTGTTTTCTCTGTAAAATGCTTTTTGGCGTCCTTTGTTTTGAATGCCTCGCAGAGTTTTTGGCGAAGGATACACTTTTACTCCTTCCATTTCGAGTTGTTCCAAAGCTTCTAAATTGACCAATTCAATTTCAAAAGTCAGTACATCTACTTGTTTTCCGAAGTTATAAACCGTATCATAATCCATCAAACTGCCTTGAAAAAACTGATTGCAAGCCATTCTACTTGGTGCTTCGGGACTTGGATCTAGAACATACGTTTGAATGTCAAATTTTCGAGTTTCGCTTAAAAGCATTTTGCCTAATTGGCCTCCGCCAAGAATTCCTAATTTGAAATCGGAAGAAAAATAGTTCATTTTTATATTTGATTTAGAAATTGGTCTGGTGTATAGACTTGAATTTCACTGTTTTTGTAATCTTTTAAATCTCGGGTAACGATGCAATCCATTCCTTTTATAGATTGAGCCGAATAAATCTGAATAGCATCTTCAAAATCTTTGTGATTGGATTTGAGGCTTTTTTTAATCATATCCAGATTAACTGGAATGACAGAGACGATGTCAGTAATTTCATCTAACGCTTTTCTAATATCTTGTTCACCTATAAATTTTTTCAATAAATAATGCAATGTATTTATTGTATTTGAAGATGTGAATAAGTTACATTTTTTATTTAAACCAAGTTTATAAACTTTAGAAGAGGATTCATAAAATGGAATTCTGTTTGCCAAAATATCCATCAAAACATTAGTGTCTAAAAATAAATTTTTCATCTTAAATGCTTTTCTTCAAGATAATCTAAAATGGCTTCTTTTTCATTATAATCTGGTGGAAGTTTAACAATTCCCGAAATTTTGTTAAGCTTTTTTTGAGCGTCATCTTCATCTTCGCTTTTTTTTTGGGGATTAGATAAACTCCTAAAATAACTTTCTACCATTTCGCTTAAACTTCTGCCTGTTCCTTTGGCATAAATTTTTGCTTGCTCAATGATTTCTTTGTCTAACGATAATGTGAGTTTTGTATTCATTGTACGTATAGTTTTTACAAATGTACGTAAAGTAAATTAATTTTTTATTTCAATCGTTTTAAAATAGTTCTTGCACTCGCTTGATAAGCATAAGAATGATTAAATGCATCTTGAGAAATAATGGGTTTTATTTGGTCGTAAATCCAACCGTGTTTTTTTCCTAAAATAAACAAGGCTTTCATTGCATAAACTTTTGAAGCCACCTTTTCGTTTTGAATCAAACGGTCAATGGAACTTTCAATGAGTTGCTTTTCCTGAATTTCGGTTAAAATTACTTCTTTTTTAGTATGATTGCTGATTGCTAAAAACATCCCAATTTTTGTAGCAGAACGAACGGCAGAATCATTTTTTACGGAATCTAAAATTTCACAGAAATTGCCTACGGCGTTCGCAAATAAACAGAGGTTTTTTTCGCAAACAAATTCCAGTGCCCAAAACGCTTTGAAATGATTGTGGTTAGTAGTATCAAACGAAATTTGGATTAATTCGTTTACTAATGAATTTTTTATGGCAAAATCGCACACATCCATTCGGCTATTTCTGTGGGCATTGCTGTTATTTAATTTTTCTATTAATTCCGTTTTCACGACGTAAATATACTTTAATTGTAAAAAAATAAAAATACTTTAGTCTGAATAGCTAATACTTTGTAAATTTGTCGTTTATTTTAAAATAGACTATTGTATGATACAACTTCACGATAAACATTTTGTTCCCTTTATATCCGCGGAGGAAATTGATTTCGCTATTAAAAATATGGCGAAACAAATGGACGACGATTTTTTTGACGAACAACCCATATTTATTGGTGTTTTAAACGGCTCTTTTATGGTTTTGTCTGATTTGATGAAGCATTATAGAGGTATGTGTGAAGTTAATTTTGTCAAAATGACTTCTTATGAAGGAATGGAAACTACAAATACAGTAAACGAATTAATTGGTTTGAACCAAGATTTGACGGGAAAAACAGTTATTGTTGTTGAAGATATTGTAGATACTGGAAACACAATTGAGGTTTTAAAAGATATATTGAAAACTAAAAACGTAAAACATTTTAAAATTGCAACATTGTTTTTCAAGCCTGAAGCATACAAGAAAGACATTAAATTAGATTATGTTGGAATTCGAATTCCAAATAAATTCATCGTCGGTTTCGGATTGGATTACGACGGTTTAGGCCGAAATTTGCCAGAAGTATATCAATTGGCCGACTAATTTACTACACATAACAACACACACAACAACACACAACAACACACAACAACACACAACATACCATCACAATGATTAATATTGTTTTATTCGGAAAACCTGGAGCAGGAAAAGGCACACAAGCAGAATTTTTAAAAACAAAATACAACCTGACGCATCTTTCAACCGGAGATATTTTTAGATACAACATCAAAGAAAATACAGAACTTGGAAAATTAGCCAAAACCTTTATGGATAAAGGCGATCTTGTTCCAGATGCGGTAACCATTCAAATGTTGGAAAGCGAATGCAACAATAACCCAGATTCGAGCGGGTTTTTATTCGACGGATTTCCGAGAACTATTTCGCAAGCAGAAGCTTTGGATGCATTTTTAGAGTCAAAAAACGACCGAATTACTGCAACTGTAGCTTTAGAAGCCGAGGATGAAATTTTGGTAAAAAGGTTGTTGGAGCGTGGCAAAACATCGGGAAGACCAGATGATCAAGACGAAGAAAAAATTAGAAATCGTTACCAAGAATACAACGAAAAAACAGCGCCTTTGATGGATTACTACAAAGCGCAAAACAAATTTCACAGCGTAAACGGTATCGGTTCAATCAATGAAATTACCGAACGTTTAAGTGAAGTAATCAATAATTTGAAATAAAAACTGGTAGAATTCTAACTCGTTGGATTTTTTACCTTCTTAAATGTACTAATGGAAATACTCATTGTTCTCTTCTTAATTATTTTGAACGGTGTTTTTTCTATGTCAGAAATTGCTTTAATTTCTGCTCGAAAGAACAGGCTCGAAACAGCTGCAAAAAAAGGAAATAACAGCGCCAAAGTGGCGTTGGACTTAGCCAACTCGCCCAATAAATTTTTGTCTACTGTACAAATTGGAATTACCTTAATCGGAATCCTGACGGGTATTTATAGTGGTGATAAAATTACTTCCGATGTAAATTCTTTCATAGACACTTTTGAAATTTTAAGGCCTTATTCAGATACCATATCTGTTGGTTTGGTGGTAGTGGTTTTGACTTTTTTCTCTTTGGTTTTAGGAGAATTAGTTCCTAAGCGAATTGGCTTAAATCACCCTGAAAAAATCGCTAAAACGGTGGCGGTTCCAATGAAAATCATTTCGGTTATCACGGCACCTTTTATCTGGCTTTTAACTATTTCAACGGAGTTTTTATTAAAAATCTTGATGATCAAGCCTTCTGCTGATGGGAAAGTTACCGAAGAGGAGATCAAAGCCATTATAAAAGAAGGTACCGAAGGCGGCGAAGTCCAAGAAATTGAACAAGACATTGTAGAACGCGTTTTTCATATTGGCGATAGAAAAGTAAATTCGTTAATGACGCATCGAAAATCGGTTGTTTTTTTGCCTCTTGAAGCTGATAAAACCCATGTTACCGAATTGATGTTGCAAGAATTGCATTCGGTTTATCCAGTGTATGGAAAAAATTACGACGATATTGTAGGCTGTGTGAATTTGAAAAATATTTTTGCTAATATCACTACAAATTCTTTCAATCTTGCTGATATCGTAACCGAAGCACCCTTTATGATGGAGCAAACTACCGCTTATAAAGCTTTGGAAACATTCAAACAAAGCGGAATTCATTATGCATTTGTTTCGGACGAATACGGCGTTTTTCAAGGAATCATAACTTTGAATGATATTTTAGAAGCACTTGTAGGAAACGCATCGGATTTTTACAAAGAAGATTTTCAGTTGATTGAAAGAGAGGACGGTTCGTGGCTGGTGGACGGACATTATTCGTTACACGACTTTTTAACTTATTTTGAGTTGGACGAACTGATAAACGATTACGACGTCACCACTGTTAGTGGCTTGATTATGACCGAACTTTCCCGAATTCCAAAACAAGGAGAAAAATTAACGTGGAACTATTTTGAGCTGGAAGTGATTGATATGGATGGAGTTAAGATTGATAAAGTGATGGTAAAATCACTCAAAGAGTAAAAATCTGTTTAAATTTTCACGTTTGCCAAAAAACTGAAACTTTAAACTTTTAAACAAAAAAGGATGACAGAAGGCAACTTCGTAGATTACGTAAAAATATATGTTTCTTCCGGTAAAGGTGGAAAAGGTTCAACGCATTTGCACCGCGAAAAATTTATCGAAAAAGGCGGTCCCGATGGAGGCGATGGAGGTCGTGGTGGACACGTTTATTTGGTTGGAAATAAAAGTTTGTGGACACTATTTCATTTGAAATTTGCACGTCACATCAAAGCGGGACATGGCGGAGACGGTGGTGGCGACCGAAGTACGGGTCACAACGGCGACGATAAATTTATCGAAGTGCCATTGGGAACCGTAGTTCGTGACAAAGAAACGAACGAAATTATGTTCGAAATTACCGCCGATGGTGAGAAAAAAATCATCGCTCAAGGTGGTAAAGGAGGGTTAGGCAATTGGCACTTCAGAAGTTCCACCAATCAAACGCCGCGTTATGCACAACCGGGTTTACCGTCTGAAGAAAAAGACATTGTTTTAGAATTGAAAGTTTTAGCAGATGTAGGTTTAGTTGGCTTTCCAAATGCTGGAAAATCAACATTACTTTCTGTACTAACGTCGGCAAAACCTAAAATTGCCGATTATCCGTTTACGACCCTTAAACCCAATTTAGGGATTGTAGCCTATCGGGATTATCAATCCTTTGTAATTGCTGATATTCCTGGAATTATTGAAGGTGCAGCCGAAGGAAAAGGGCTAGGACATTACTTTCTTCGTCATATTGAGAGAAATTCAACCTTGCTGTTTTTAGTTCCTGTAGATACCGAAAATATTAAGGCTGAATACGATATTTTAGTAAACGAACTCACAAAGTACAACCCAGAAATGTTGGATAAAGAACGGATGTTGGTCATCTCGAAGTGCGACATGCTCGACGACGAACTAAAAGCCGAACTCAAAACGCAACTGGATAATGAACTTAAAATTCCCTATATGTTTATTTCTTCGGTTGCGCAACAAGGATTGATAGAACTAAAAGGTAGACTGTGGGAAATGTTAAATCGAACCCCTGAGTAAATTATCAAATTAACAAAAATTGGCGTTGATGCCGTTTTTTTTTGGAATGTTAATCTTATGAACGTAGCCATACAAAATGATTTTCTAAAAGCAACTTTTAGTACCCTTGGTGCGGAGTTGATTTCTCTTAAATCAAATAGTAGAGAATATATTTGGCAAGCAAATCCAGCCATTTGGGGCAAACATTCCCCGGTTTTGTTTCCTATAATTGGAACATTAAAGGATGATACCTATTTTCATAATGGGCAACCTTATCATTTGCCTCGACACGGTTTTGCAAGAGAAAAAACCTTTGAAATCACCGAACATGTAGCTGATAAAATAGTATTTACACTAAAAGATGACACTGAAACGCTAAAAGTTTACCCCTTTCAGTTTGAATTGAAAATTGTATACGTATTGGTTCAAAATTCGTTAGAAGTGCGTTTTGAAGTACACAATACGTCCAATTGTGATTTGTATTTCTCACTCGGAGGACATCCTGGTTTTGCACTTCCTAATTCTTTTGAAAATTATTCTTTGGTTTTTGAACCCGAAACAAATCTTTATTTTTCATTATTGGAACAAAATCTCTTGTGCCAAAATACTCAGGTTTTGGAAACTGAAAATAACAAATGTCCACTCCATTATTCACTTTTTGAAAAAGATGCATTGGTTTTTAGAAATCACAAAATCCAATCCATTGCCATTCAGGAAAATGGTGCAAATTATCTGAAAGTACATTTTGAACAATTTCCTGATTTGGGAATTTGGACTAAAACTAATGCACCCTTTATTTGTATCGAGCCTTGGTTTGGTCATGCCGATGAGGTTTCGAGCACTCAAATTTTAAAGGATAAAGCAGGCATGCAAACTTTAGCACAAGCTGAAGTTTTTCAATCAAAATACAGCATTGAGATTTTTTAAAATAAAATTTTCACTACCAAAGCAACCATTCCAAAAATAGTTCATCTAAACAATAAAAATACCAAATATGTTCAAGAAAATTTCAATTGTCGCACTAGCGACTGTTTTGTTTGCCAGTTGCGATCCTAGCAGCAATACGACTAGCAATTGTCCCGTAATAATCGGTGTTCCAACAACTTTAGTTACAGGCCCAACAACAACTGCTGTTAATGTGCCCATTAATTTAGAAGTGTCGTATAAAGCCAAAGCCAATTGTGGTGACTTTACCACTTTTTTTAAAGAATTTACCTCGGATCCGTTGATTGAGCTAATCACTGTAAACAATTCATACGACTCTTGTTCATGTGATGAAGTAGAGACGGTTCAAAAACGAATTTATATATTTCAAAAAACCGTTCCCGGTGTTTACATCCTGAAGTTTAAAGATTCAAACACCACAACTATTGACCATACCGTAACAGTACAATAACTAACTCAATCACACCTTGAGAAATCTCGGCTCGTTTCCATAAACGAGTTCGGGATTTTTTTTTGCATTATTTTGCTTATTATTTTGTTATATTTGAATAAATTTAACATGTATGGGTCTTTTTGAAAAGCAGTTTGAACAAATTATTGAATACCTAAAATACGACGATTTTGTAGTGTTAACCAAACGATTGATTGATTTAACGCTTGATACAGAATCCATTGTTTTTTACCAAAAGACCAATGAATTATTAGACTGGCTGGACGTTCACTCTGAAAACACCTCCGAGAAAAAGCAAAAATTTCAAACACTTCTTGACGAACTTTACCTTGAACTTAGTGCGAAAGAAAAGGCCGATCCTCAACTATTGGTTTCCGCCAAACTTCTTCAAAAAACCTATCCATCCGCTCGATTTTCACTCGGGCCAGTGAATTTGAATTTACATCAAGGTGAAATTTTAGGTCTAGTAGGCGAAAATGGTAATGGTAAAACCACTTTGTTACGCTTGCTTTGTGGCGAATTATTTGTCACTTCCGGCGATTTAAGGTATCATTTTGAATACACCGATGCATACGATTTGCGAACCCAATTGGTATATATTCCTCAGCGTACCCAAACGTGGTACGGTTCTGTGTTTACAAATTTAGAATTTACAGCAGCAAGTTACGGTTATACAGCTCAAGAAAATCCGTTGGTTGTCAATTTGATAATGGCGCGTTTGGGCTTGCGAAAATTCCGCAATTATGGTTGGAAAGATTTGTCGTCCGGATTCAAGATGCGTTTGGAACTGGCACATATGCTGCTTCGGAAACCAAAAATTCTGCTGATAGACGAACCTTTGGCCAACTTAGATATCTTAGCCCAACAAACTATTTTAGAAGATTTTAAAGCCATTGCCAAATCGCCTTTTCGACCTATCGGAATTGTGTTGAGTTCGCAACAACTCTATGAAGTCGAAAAAACTTCTGATCAAGTAATATTCTTAAAAAATGGTGCGCAAAAAAATTTACACAACGATGCAGTAGCGGCAAATGGCGGTAACCAACCACAACATTTCATCTACGAGTTTGAAACCGAATGGACTAAGAACCAGTTGATTCCGTTGTTTGGAGACAACTTGGTTGATTTACAGTTCAATGGAGGGGTTTACATTGCAACGTGTTCGGAGGAACTGACTCCCGCTCATTTTTTACAAATGATTACCACTCAAAACGTACCTCTTCAGTATTTCAGAAATATTTCCAACTCTACGCGTCGCTTTTTCATCTCCTAAATTAGTTGTTATGTTCAAAAAATTCAATCACCAATTTGTTTATAAATATCCGCTGATTTGGAATACTAAAATTATCCCTTTTGCACTAATTGCTTTAGTAATTCATTTCGTATTTTTTGCCATTGGTTATCAAAATGCTGTTGTAAGTTCAGTTCAAACACACAGTTACTACAATCAAGAAAGCAATGCAACCACCATTAATTTATTTGCCATACTAATTTCAGTCTTGGTTTTTATCATTTGGTGTTTTCTGTATTTTAGAAATAATGCCTTTAAAGCTTTTTATCCCAAATCAAACAGCAGCTTGTTTAAAGAATGGCTTTTAATTGTACTTTTTGGATTGCTCAATTTTAGCTATGCACTTTCGTCCATTTTTGGGGCAAATTTGCAAACCAGAAATACTATGCCCCGCGAAATTGCCTTGGAACATTGCAAAACCATCAGCAAAGCGTCGGTGTTTTTGCAAGGAAGTTATAAAGAAGGCAATTGGATCGATTCAATGGTAAATGGAAATTACCAACGATTCGAGCGTGATTCTTTTTCTTTTGAGGGAAAAAAGTATGCGCTAAAATCATTGATGAACAAAAATATGGAATCATTTCCCTTCTTTAATTCCTATCAAGATTCGTTGATGCGATTGCAAGTACAACGCTGGATGAAGGAAAACAAAAAAGCGGAAATTGCGACTATTTTTCAGGATTATTTTGCCATTTCCAATACGCATCAGTTAAAATCCAATATTACTCCTGCAACTTGGATGGAATTGGTTTATAGCCAACCCGAATTCACAAAATACACAAATATCGGAACTACTGAACGCGAATTGCAGTACGAATATGAAAATTCAGAAGTCGAATATGCCGTGGAAGCTGCTGCAGGAGAACAAGATTTTGCAACAGATACCACTTCCGTAACTTTAAAAAAAGTGGACGGCCAAATGTATTATTATTCTAAATATTATGTAAGCCAACAAGTATTGGTCAAATACTACACCACCATCGCTGCTTCTTGGGAAAATCCTTTGCTCGATTGGGATTTCATAATGGTCGTTTTGTATCTCAGTTTCGGTGTTTCACTATTGGTTTTTAGCTTCAAAGTTACCGCAGCACGAAGTTGGCTCATTGCGTTAATTTCATTAGGTGTCGTGCAAATTATTTTGGGTATTGGAACCCTACTTATTAATTTTCCAATGACTTTTCCGGCACTAAACATATTGCTTTTTGTAATGCTTTGCATTTATTTTTCAATTATTTGCATCCAGAAAAAAGGCAAGAAATGGTCGGGAATTGCCCTCAATCAAATCCTGTGGCTGTTACCAGGTATTCTTCCTATGATTTATACCACAGTGATGTATCTTGTAAAAAAACACTCGGGATACAACAATCGTTATAACTTTCAAACAAAAAGTAAGGTCGAGGAATTTCCAAAAATCGACTGGTTCGAAGAAAATGGAATGTTATTAGTATTTATAAATTTAGCAATTGTGGTACTGATTATGTTCACATTTTCTGAGATTATCAAAAAATGGCGCGGAATCCCAGAAGAATAATTTACTATTTTTGGGCGTTACCCTACGGGTCGGGTTGTTTGATGTATCCCCAATAAAAAATTGGGGATACCTCCCTAAACTTTGGAGCCATCCTTTATGCAAAAGTGTAAAATGCTACTTTGGTTTTTTAGCTATAACCTTCCCGAAATTTTGGGCAAAGTTTTCAAATACAATTGCTCTACTTTTGCACGAGCCCAAGGCGTTTTTCGCAAAAAAGTGAGACTCGATTTCAAACTCGGATTGTCAATAAAACAGTTTATTTTGATCAATTCGCCTAAGGTGTCAAACCCATAAAACTGAATTAAGTCTTCCAACATTTTTTGTAAAGTGATGCCGTGAAGCGGGTTTTTTGAAATAGAATGATCCATAATTCCTGATTTGAAACAATTGGTCTGGCAAAAATGCACAATTATCGTTAATATTAAAATAAAAAAGAACAGCAAAATTCAAAAAATATTGACCATTCAGCGGAATGTCACTACATTTGCAATCCTATGCTAAAGACAGTAAATATATTAAATAAACGCGCTCGATTTGACTTTGAACTCATCGAAAAATACACAGCTGGAATTGTGTTAACGGGAACCGAGATAAAATCCATCCGGTTGGGAAAAGCAAACATTACCGAAAGTTTTTGTGAGTTCAATGAAGCCAATGAACTTTTCGTAATCAATATGTATATCGAAGAATATGCTTTTGGAAACCAGTTCAACCACAAAGCACGAAGTGAACGCAAATTACTACTCAACAAGCGTGAGCTAAAAACCTTGGCAAAAAGTGTCCAAACTAAAGGACTTACAATTGTTCCGCTGAAATTGTTTACCAACGAAAAAGGCATGGCCAAACTCGAAATTTCGCTCGCCCGTGGTAAAAAAACCTACGACAAACGCGAATC
Source organism: Flavobacterium sp. (assembly GCF_044368625.1). Taxonomy (GTDB): domain Bacteria; phylum Bacteroidota; class Bacteroidia; order Flavobacteriales; family Flavobacteriaceae; genus Flavobacterium. The sequence continues at coordinate 29,768 of NZ_JBIPPD010000006.1, forward strand.
GCTCAAAGAGCAAGATACCAAACGCGACCTGGATCGAATTAAGAAGATTTATAAATAAGTTTTGTTAGGGTAGTGCTGCAATTCCAAAGTCGAAATCCCAAGCCGTAATCCATGATAAAAAATCGTAAGATCTGGCTCCGCAGGATGTTGCTTTAGGGCTTGTCCAGAAGTTTCAGGAGGAGCTCTCCCGATGGACAATCGGGAAGCGAGAACCGAATTCCGACCCGTAAGGGAACGACCAAACTTTTTGAAAAACGGATAGGATTATAAACAAAAAAAATCCCAACTTTCGTTAGGATTTTTCTTCGCACTAATAAACTAAGTTTAAAGGTTTATCGCAACCGATCAACAGATTTTACGAGATCCTCATCCTTCTTGATGGCTTTATTGGCCAAGACCAAAAAAACGATAGCAACAATTGGAAGAAACATCCCAATACCTTTCTCAGAAACCATGGCTTCTCCAGATAATGTTAGTAACCGATACACAAATAATCCTAGTAAAATTAAATTCAATATGATGTTCAATCTGCCCATAACAAATTGATTTTGTCTCTTTTTAAAACTAATAATACTTACCACTGAAAGTGTGGTACTCAAGGCGAACAAAGTGGCATAACCCATATCCATCATGAAATAGAATTCGTTAGTATTTGTGCCAATTTGTACTTTCCAAAGTGGAAATACAAAGGGCAAAATACCAGTTACTACTGCTGCAAGAATGAGATATATCGTTTGTATTCTTTGTAACATCTTTGTTTGATTCTAAGGCAAAAATATATTTTCTTTTTTAAAAATACTATTGTAACATAAAAATTTATTCGTAATATTGCAGTATAAACCTATAAGTACTTCATCTTTTAGGGTTTGCAAACTAAATAAATTTGCACAACGACATCTACTACAACAACTCCCGAACCAATTAATTCAAATAAACTAAATGTTTGAACTTTCTGCATTAAAACAAATGAAGCTGGCTGAGCTTCAAGAGATCGCCAAGTTGGCAAAAATCAAATCAGCAGGCGTAAAAAAAGAGCTACTCGTTCAACAAATATTAGAAAAACAAAATGCATCAAACGATTCAGATGTAGTTGAAAACGTAGAACCCAAAGCCGATGCAGCGCCAAAAAGAGCCCGAATATTGCCAAACAAAAAGCAAGAAGAAGCATCGGATGCCAATTTGTTTTCGCCCGAGATTACAACTACCGAAACAGCTGTTGTGGAAGCTTCTATAACAGAAACTCCTACTGAAACTCCCGCAGTAGCTCCTGAACGAAAAGTAATCAAGTTCAATAAAGCCAAGTACGAAAGCAAAATAAAAAATGCTGCCGAAAGAAAGCCAGCCGAAGAGGTTGGAACTACAGTTGCTTCAACTGAAATTCCCCAAGCAGAAAGCACTACGGAAGAGCAAAAGATTAAAAAGCCTGTTCATCCGCAAAAAATAAATCCGAATGCAAAGGTCAATCCAAATGCAAAAATAAATCCCAATCCAAATGCCAACGGAAACGTAAACGCTCCGCAAAATCCCAACCAGAAACACAAAAAAAATAATTTTCGCGATGCCGATTTTGAATTTGATGGAATCATCGAAAGTGAAGGTGTTTTAGAAATGATGCCTGATGGTTACGGATTTTTGAGGTCTTCGGATTACAATTATTTAGCTTCGCCCGACGATATTTATTTATCCAACTCTCAAGTACGTCTATTTGGATTAAAAACAGGTGATACGGTTAAAGGTGTGGTTCGTCCGCCAAAAGAAGGTGAAAAGTTTTTTCCACTTGTTCGTGTATTGAAAATAAACGGACACGACCCACAAGTGGTTCGCGATCGTGTTTCCTTCGAACATTTAACCCCAGTTTTTCCTTCTGAAAAATTCAGATTGGCCGAAAAAGAAAGTACGATTTCTACACGAATTATTGATTTATTTTCGCCTATTGGAAAAGGACAACGGGGTATGATCGTTGCACAACCCAAGACGGGAAAAACCATGCTGTTGAAAGATATTGCCAATGCAATTGCCGCCAATCATCCGGAAGTTTACCTAATCGTTTTGCTTATAGACGAGCGTCCTGAGGAGGTTACCGATATGCAACGAAGCGTTCGAGGCGAGGTTGTAGCATCTACTTTTGACCGAGAACCACAAGAACATGTGAAAATTGCCAACATCGTATTGGACAAAGCCAAGCGTTTGGTCGAATGCGGCCATGATGTGGTTATTCTTTTGGATTCCATTACGCGTTTGGCACGGGCTTACAATACCGTTCAACCCGCTTCTGGAAAAGTGTTGAGCGGAGGAGTAGATGCCAATGCGTTGCAGAAACCTAAACGATTTTTTGGTGCTGCCAGAAATGTAGAAAATGGTGGTTCGCTGAGTATTATTGCAACCGCTTTGACCGAAACAGGTTCCAAAATGGACGAAGTTATCTTTGAAGAATTTAAAGGAACCGGTAATATGGAACTGCAATTGGACCGAAAAATTGCCAACAAACGTATTTTTCCTGCAATTGATTTGACTTCATCCAGCACGCGTCGCGATGATTTATTATTGGACGAAAAAACTTTACAACGCATGTGGATCATGCGAAAGTACTTGTCGGATATGAATCCTGTAGAATCAATGGATTTTATCAACGACCGATTCAAAAAGACAAGAAACAACGAGGAATTCCTGATTTCAATGGAAGGATAAGAGATTCTGATATAATAAATGAAAAAACGCCGATTTTGAGATTTCAAGATCGGCGTTTTTTGGTTTTCAAATGAAGCTTTTGCATGGAAGGTCAGCGATAAAATTACCAATCTCGCCGCCCATTAAATGTAAATGGGAGACATTCTATGTTGAATACGGCTCATTCAATAATAAATTTGGAATTGTCAATGTTGACGGAGGCATATCCAATGATAATTATGGCAAATGCAATGATGTTTATGTAAGAATTATCAATGATTGTGGTCAGTTATTATTAATTGTGAGGAATTCATCTATAATTGTGTGTAATTTTTAGTAGATATGTAAACCTACAAGTATTTGAATTGAAAATTTTACCCAATCGAGGTACGTCTTGCAAACTATAACCTCACAATCTATAACCACATAACCTACAACTTACAACGTATAACCTACAACCTATCTTCAATTCACAATCACTTTTTTTACCACCGTTTGGGCATTTGCCGAAAGGCGTAAAAGGTAAAACCCTTGTGGAATATTTTCGATGGAATGGCTGTTGTTACTTGAAGTGGGATTTTTTATTTGTTGCAAAATTTGACCATTTATATGGATCAATTGTATTTCATCAAGTGGAATTTCAGACGCAACAGTTATTTTATGATTGTTTGAAGGATTTGGATAGACTACAACTTCGGTATTTAAATCGAAAGTGGGTACCGACAGAAATACGGTTGGCCAGCGGTTTTGGGCTACTTGTCCGCCCCAAATGAGCGTTGCTAAATACGGATTATCGATAAACGGGTTTCTATTTCCTTGACCGTAAAAGTTGGCGGTGTTCCCTAAATAGGTGTTTCGGTTATCTTCAATTTGCGAAACGGGATCTTCGGCATTCCATTGCAAAAGTAAATTTACCATATTGGGATCAGAAAAATTCAAGACGCCGTTGGTTACATTTTTGGGCAAACATTGGTCGCCATAACGCAAGTACATGTACATCATCATTCGAGCAATGTCGCCTTTCCATTCGTCTCCCGGATACCAATTGTTACCTGAGCTGTAGGAACTTCCCGTTCCTGCGAAGAATTTTTTGCTACCGCGTTCGCTATTTCTTTCGACATCACTCGCCCTCAAGTGATGCACATCGGCATTGGGCCCTGGGGAAAATTCTAAATTTGGTGTCCCTAAAGAGCGGGGGTAGGTATGCTCTCTGTTCCATTCGCAAAGCGAACCACCACCGTCGTCGTTTTTATTTCTCCTTCTATGGTCGTTGTCGTCAAATTGCGAACTCGGACAAATGTTGGGACTGAAGCCATAAACAAGGAGTAAATTGGTATTGGAAAAATCTTCTGGATCTAAATCGGTGATACGAATTGCATTTTCCGCTTGAGCATAGGTCAAAATGTTGGTGTGTGTCGATATGATTTTGGCACTTAAAGCGTTTTTTAAAGCCGTTGCCGACTGGTTCCAATTAAACCCGTTGTAGTACGAAGCCGGAGCGCCTTGTTGGGCGAAAAACAGAATCGAATTCAGTAAAATAAGTAGTGTAATTTTAAATTTCATTTCAAATTTTTAAAGACTACAAAAGTAACTTATTCTATATAAACTTGAACCTATTTAGTCACTCCTTAAAAACTCACTTTTTGAGTTTTTAAATTTATTTTGAAAAATACATTTGTAAAAATAAACATTAAAAATTCTAGCCAGATCACGAGCTGTACTTTGATTTGGTTAAACCTT
>NZ_JBIPPD010000333.1:0-2971 GCF_044368625.1 Flavobacterium sp.
GGCCAACTTTACCGCTCGCACGCGCTCGGGCGAATACCCCGAACTCCAGCTCAAACGCCAGCAGGAGGAGATGGCCATGTTCATCGAGACGCAGACCAAGGAGCGCCTGTCCCGCGACCAACAACTCGCCGACTTGGATCACGCCATTAAGCTGATCCGCCGGGATATTAACGATTGCCGCGTCAAGGCCCCGGCTTCGGGTACGGTAACCGAGCTGTTTGCCCAGCCCGGTGAAGTGGTCGCGGTGCGCGCCCCGTTGGTGCGCCTGTTCAGTCAAGCGCTCCAGGTCGAAGCGCGCATCAACGAGGAGGATTTTTCCGGCATTCGCCCCGGGTTGGATGCGTCGGTGCGCTTTCTCGCCTACGGGCCCGAGCTTTATCCGGCCAAGGTGGTCAAAGTCCTGCCCAACGCCGATCCGCTCAATCAGCAATACCGCGCCTACCTTGAGGTGAGCATCCCCGCCGAGCGCCTCATTCCGGGCTTGAGCGGTGAGGCGAGCATCATTCGCAACCGCCGCGACGGTGCGTTGATTGCGCCGCGTTCCGCGCTCAAGGATGGGGCGGTTTTTGTGATCGAAAATGGCGTGGCGCATCGTCGCCCCGTCACGGTGGGTTTCCGCAGCCTGAGCGCGGTGGAGCTGCTGGAGGGCGTTGCGGAAAACGCACAGGTGGCCGTCTCGCAGGTGGAGTCGCTCACCGATGGAGCCCGCGTCCAGGTTGCCCCGTGAACGGATAACCGCCGCTGTATTTCCGATGGCTCCCGCTCTGTTAATCGCGCTTCGCTTCCTGGGGGCGCGCAAACGCGCCATGCTCATGAGCCTGACGGGCATCGTGTTTGGCGTGGCGTTTTTCGTGATCACCCAGGCGCAGACGGCGGGGTTTGAGGCTTATTTTATCAAAACCATTCTCGGTGTTAACGGGATGGTTCGCATCGAGGACCGCATCCAGTCGACGCGTGCGCTCAACGCAGGCGAGGGCAGCAGCTTCGCCATCGCGGTGGAGGGCTCGGTCAAATACATCCCCGGGGTGCAGCACGCCAAAGCCGTTACCGATGCGCTCAAGGGTTTCCCTGAGGTGACGGCCGCCTCACCCGTGATTCGCGGCAACGCCACGCTCATCGCCAACTTTCGCGAATACGACACCAAGCCCTACGGCATCGACCTCGACACCTTTCTTAATGTGTCCGACCTGGAGACCCAGATCATCGACGGCTCGATGAAGGCCTTTGGCGAAAGCCCGTACGCCCTGATCGTCGGTGCGCGCATTGCCAGGCGCATGAACCTTGCGGTGGGCGACTCGGTTTTGCTCGATGGGCCCGGCGAGCCGCAGCGTTACCGAGTCTCCGCCATTTTCGAGACCGGTATCGACCAGGTGGATCGCGAACGCGTTTACCTCCACATCGCCGCGATTCGCACCCTGCTCAACAAGCCCACGGGCGCCTCGTTCATTCAGCTCAACCTGCGTGACGCCGCGCTCGCCCCCGCGCTCGCCCCGCGCATTCAGGAAGCCCTCGGTCACTCCACCATGGCGTGGCAGGAACGCGAAAAAACCTGGCTGCAGGTGTTCAGCGTGCTGCGGATTTCTTCCGCGCTCACCATTTCAACAATCATTTTTATCTCCGGCTTGGGTATGTTTAACACCTTGGTGATGATCGTCGTCGATAAGACCCGCGAAATCGCCATCCTGCGTTCGATGGGCTACACGCGGGCTGACATCAGCCGTATTTTTATGCTGCAAGGTGGCATCGTCGTCGTGATCGGCGTGGTGCTCGGGTGCGCGGCCGCAGCCTTGGGGACTTACACCTTGTCGCATATCCCGATTCGTATCCGCGGGATTTTCGCCAGCGACCATTTCGTCGTCCTGTGGGATCCGTGGCACTACGTGGCGGCCGCAATCATCGCCACAATCGTGGTATTAATTGCCAGTTATTTCCCATCCCGCCGCGCCGCGCGACTGGAGCCGGGCGCCGTCATCCGGGGGAGTTCCTCATGAGCCTCCTGCGCGTCGAAAACCTCCACCGCCACCTGGGCGAGGGCGACACCCGCTGCCATGCGTTGCGCGGAGTCGGCTTCACCATTGAGGGCGGGCGCACCTACGCCATCGCTGGCCATTCCGGCTCGGGTAAAAGCACGCTACTTTACCTGATCGGTCTACTCGACATCCCCGACGAGGGCCGCATCTGGGTGGGTGACCGCGAGACCAGTCGGCTGACCGATGACGAGCGCACCGCCGTGCGCAATGAGCACATGGGCTTTGTCTTCCAGTTTCATTTTTTGCTCAAGGAGTTCACCGCTCTTGAAAACGTCATGTTGCCCATGCGCAAGCTCGGCCGCCTGTCCGAGGAAGCGATGCGCGCCAAGGCGTCGGACCTGCTCACCGCCGTTGGACTAGGCGACAAAACCCGCCGTCTGGGAACCCAGCTTTCAGGTGGTGAACAGCAGCGCGTGGCCATTGCCCGTGCGCTGGCCAACGACCCTGGTTTGATTCTGGCCGACGAGCCCACCGGCAACCTAGACCACGCCAACGCCGACCGGGTGTTCGCGTTGCTCAGCGACATCGCTCATCAACGCGGCCAAGCGCTGCTGATGGTTTCGCACAACCCCGATTTGGCCAACCGCTGCGACCACGTTTTTCGTATGCAGGACGGCGTGATTCTAGCTTAGCGGTTACGCTAAATTTCCGTAATTTCCATGGCCTTCCCTTTTTTCTCCAAGTCCAAGAATCCGATCGCTGAGCGCGCCCGCGACGATTCGGCCACCAAGCTGCGCCTGCGTTACGCGCCCTACTATCATGCCATGGAGGCCCAGCAGGGCACCACCGTGCGTCTGCAGGGCCGCGACATGGTCATGCTGGCGAGCAATGACTACCTCGGGCTTTCCTTCCACCCCAAGGTCATTGAGGCGTCCCGCGCCGCACTTCTTAAATGGGGCTCCAGCCCGACCGGAGCTCGCGTCTCCAATGGCTCGCGCGCT
>NZ_JBIPPD010000369.1:0-2967 GCF_044368625.1 Flavobacterium sp.
ACAATAACGTCAGAATTAAATCAAATTTAAACAAAATGAGTCCGATAAAATATCGAACTCATTATTATCAAAATTAATTATAAATTTGTCTAAACTTTTGGGTGCAGTCTAAATCTTGGGACGTTTTCAATTTATTCTTCAGCTAGTTTAAATATCCAGCCAGTTTTAGTTTCTTCACCATTTGCAAATTCAATTACATAATAATAGGTACCATCTGGTAATTCGTCTCCTTTATCAGATTGTCCAAACCATTCATTAGAATAATTTGATTTGGTATACACTTTAATTCCATGTCGATTAAAAATACTTAAATTTCTAACGTTATAACCTTCAAGATTGAAATAGTCATTCAAACCATCATTGTTAACAGAAATACCTTTTTGAATTTCACAAGCTATTCTGGTTAATTCAATTGGTTTTGATGCTGAACAACCATTTTCATCAGTAACTGTAACTGTAAATGTTAATGGTAATTGTTCATTTGCTTGGGTTGAAGCAAGATATTCAGTAACGTTGAAACTAATATTATTATTTCCTATATTTTGGTTATTGAAACTCCATTGGAATGAAGCATTATCTAAATCAACACCTATTCCTTCTGTAATTTGTAACGTATAATTATTGTTTAAACAACCTTGAGTTATTGAAAAATCAAAAGTAGGTAAAACAGTTACTGTCCAAGTTCCAGTATTGGCACATTGACCAGGATTTGGTGTAAATGAATAATTAGTAGTTTGCGTTGTGTTAACAATACTTGGCGACCAAATTCCATTAAAACCTTCAACAGAAACAACTGGGAAATTAATGTTTTCTCCGTTACAAATCACTTCATTGTTAAAAGTTGACTGGGTTAATTGATTAACTATTATAGTTAATGGTACAGAAATTGCACAGGAATTAGGGTTGTTTGGAGTGAAAGTATAAGTTGTGGTTTCATTATTATTCAATTGAGGTAACCAACTTCCATCTATTCCATTGGTTGATACTAATGGTAACGGATTTAAAGTATCACCAATACAAATTGGTGCAACAGCTGTAAAAGTAGGAGTTACTGTTGCATTAATAGTTACACTATAGGTAGTTTGTAAAGCACATTCTGAATTATTTGGTGTAAAAACATAACTAGTTGTACCAACCAAATTATAATCCACAATTGCTGGCAACCACGAACCATTGATACCATTACTAGATAAAGAAGGTAATGTAAAGTTAGCTGCAGCATTTTGACAAGTGTTTAATTGAGTTCCAAAATCAAATACTGGAAGTGTTCTTGCGGTAACTGAAACAACTAATATTCCTTGACTTGCACACAGTTCTGATGAAGGAGTAAAGATGTAATTTGCTGTGCCTACTAAATTACTTATTTCGCTAGCCGACCATGTTCCAGTAAAACCTTCAATTGAAGTTGTAGGAAACGATGGAGCAACATTGCCTTCGCAAAAAGTAATTGGGTTAAAAGTAGCTTGAATAGGTTGATTAATTACAACTTCAACTTCAACAGCAACTCCACATTGATTTGCATCAGGATTAAAAATATAAGTAGTAGTTTGATTGCTGTTGAATGGTATATTCCATTGACCTGTAATGCCTTCTAAAGACTGAATTGGTAAAACTACTCCTTGTACTCCAGAACAATAACTAGGAATGTTGAATGTTGGAGTAATTGTTGGATTCACTAAAGTTATTGTCTCTGTATAGTTTTGTGTACATCCATTAAATGTGAATATAAAATTAGAATATAATCCTGCATTCAAATTTGAAAGTATAACTTCACCATTAGAATTTGACGTTACATTTGCATTAGTTGAATTTCCATTAACTGTATAATTTATACCAAAATTTGTCAAAGGGTTTAAACCACTTATAGTAATAGAACCATTGGAAGCATTACAAATTGTTGGATGAGTTTCACTAAATGTCAAATTGCTTTGAAGTGAATACGTCGCAATAAAATTTGCACCATTATTATTAACTAATAACGTGTCATCACATTGATTGTTTGAACTTATATCTCCAACAATTTCATAATAAACTTCTAATTGATAATCACCAGCAGGAAATGCTGTAAGATCAATAGGGTTTTCTATATCAGTTAAAACTTCTTGCCATTTTTGGTCACCAGTACTACAAGGTCCACCACTAGGGAAAGAACCTGAATTACAATCATCAAAGAATTGTAAAGGAATACTTGAAAATGTTCCTCCAGTTCCTGAAACAGGATATATTCTGTAGAAAAGTGTAGCACTACAAACATTGGCTGAATTAATTTTAAATGTTTTTAATTCCGCACCACGAAGTTTAAAAGTATTTGAATTGGATACATAAGTTCCAAAATAGGTGTTTGGAAAAATATTTTCAATCGGTCCAATGATAGATGTACCAGAACCTACAGTATTAAAAAAGTTACTTGTTTCACAATTTGTGAGCCAAACTGCATTTGCAAAACTCCCAAAAGCACAATTTTGAAGTACTTCGACAACTAATTGTGTCTGTTGAGCACAAGAATTGTTTGAAGGCGTAAATGTGTAAGTCTGAGTTTGTGTGTTATCAACAACTTCAGGACTCCAAGTACCAATAATTCCATTATTAGATGTTGTTGGTAATATTGGTGCGATATCTCCATTACATATTGGAGCAGGAGATAAAAACGAAGGAGTAATATTTTCGTTTACTACTATTGTAATTTCATAAGGTTCTGTACAAATTACATTAGTATCAGAAGCAGTAAAAGTATATGTTTGAGTTTGTAAATTGGATACCAAACTTGGTTCCCATGTTCCAGATATATTATTATTTGAAATGTTAGGTAGAATTGGAACTGAAGAGTTTTGACAAATTTCTGTAGGTAAATTAAAAATAATTTCAGTCAAAGGGGTAACGTTTAAAATAAATTCCCCGTTTATTCTACAATTACCAGCATTAATCAATGAATAATAAATAATCTGTTGATTTATTCCATCAAAAGCC
>NZ_JBIPPD010000007.1:0-34159 GCF_044368625.1 Flavobacterium sp.
GCCGACAATAATGCCTCTGCAACCAGCTTTATGTACCGAAATTATTTCGAATCCAAACAAGAAGACGAAATTTTTACGGACGTAGACAATTATACCTCTCAAAATTATAATCAAGATCAACCCGCTAACAGTGAAAATTATGGCGGTTGGGGTTCGCAATCGGATAATGTCACTGTCAATGTTTACCAAGATAGTTGGGGAATGGGCGGATGGAACAGTCCGTTTTGGGGTTTTAATTCGTTTTACGGACCTGGCTGGGGCTGGGGCAATGGTTTCGGTTGGGGCGGCGGTTTCGGCTGGGGCTGGGGCGGTGGTTTCGGTTGGGGAAATGGTTTTGGCTGGGGAAATCCTTATTATGGAGGATGGTATGGTAATTATTACCAACCCCATTTCAACAATTATTACGGCAACAATTATGCTCCAGGCGTTGGACGTAGAAATAATAATTTCTTAGGCGCTCGAAATACGAATAACACAAGAAACTCTTACCTATCAAATTCTCGTTCACGTAATTACGAAAGTACAAGACGAAATTCAAATTCAGTAAGAAATACTGATTTTAATTCCACTCGAAGAAATACAAATTCAACTATAAACAGGACAAACAATTCAGTTCGTACAAATACGCGAAATGCACCCTCTAACGTTTCACCAACAAGAACTACAACTCCCACAAGAAGTTATAGTCCTGCACCAACCCGTTCATCAGGTTCATCTGGTGGTGGCGGGAGAGGAAGTTCAGGTGGCAGCGGAAGATCATCAGGTGGCGGAAGACGTTAATTAATCCTTACTACAAATACTGCCTATGGCTCATATAAATGTGACATAGGCTTTTTTTTGAACCCAAAATAGTAACTATGAAAAATTTAATTTCTCTAATTTTGATAGGCTTCGCCACAGTTCAGGTGGAAGCCCAGCAAATTCCAGATGCACTACGGTACGCTCAAGATGACATCACGGGAAGCGCTCGATATCGAGCTATGGGTGGCGCATTTGGAGCACTAGGTGGTGATTTATCTGCATTGAATGTTAATCCCGCTGGTTCTGCCATTTTTATGAACAACTTTGCCTCGATATCGTTGTCCAATTACAATCAGCAAAATAAATCCAACTACTTTGGAACGTCAAGTCGTGCCGAAGAGTCCTCATTTGATTTGAACCAGTTTGGAGGCGTTTGGGTTTTCGAAAATTACAACTTGGATAGTAAGTGGAGCAAATTGTCTTTGGCAATGAATTACGACCGTACCAATAATTTAAACAATTCGGTATATTCTCAAGGGTACAATCCCACAAATTCGGTGGCCAATTATTTTACAAGTTATGCAAATGGAATTCCCGCAAGTGTAATAAACGGGAATCCTTATGATTTACTCACTTATCAAGAACAGCAAGCCTTCTTGGGTATTAAGGGTGAATTAATTGAATCAAGTGTTGGAAATCAATATGTTTCTGCCGTAAATCCAAATGGTAATTACTACCAAGAAAACAGTGTTAGAACGATGGGATATAACGGTAAGATTGCTTTTAATTTAGCTACTGAATACGACAAACGTTTTTATTTTGGTGTAAATTTAAATGCGCACTTTACCGATTATCGCAGCTCAACCCGTTTTTACGAAGATTATGACGACTCGCCTGGTGCAAATTCATCAACAGGTGTTCAAGCTTCGCAATTTACGAATGAACTTTATGTGTACGGCTCTGGATTTTCGTTTCAATTGGGTGCGATTGCAAAAATCACGAACCAATTGCGGATAGGTCTAGCTTATGAATCGCCTACGTGGTACAACTTAAATGAAGAGTTGCAACAAATTCTAGCGGTAAACTGCCCTGATTGCAACGTGCGACAAGATGATTTTTTCGCAGGTCCTAATACTGTGATTTTTTATCCTACGTATTCGTTGCAAACACCTTCTAAATACACCGGTAGTTTGGCCTATGTTTTTGGTACTTCGGGATTAATTAGTGTCGACTATAGTTTGAGAGATTACAGCAATATGAATTTCAGACCTTCACAGGAGTTTGTTCAAGCAAATAATACCATTAATTCGGCGTTGGATGTTTCTAATGAAATTCGAATAGGAGCCGAATACCGCATCAAAAAATGGAGTTTGCGAGGTGGTTATCGATTTGAGGAAAGTCCGTTTAAGGATACTAAAACTGTAGGAAACTTAAACAGTTTTTCGACAGGATTTGGATATAATTTTGGATCTATCAAGTTGGATATGGCCTACACTTTTGCTCAGCGGGAAAACAGACAAGGTTTTTTTACGCAAGGTTTGACCGATCCAGCAACCATTCAAAATATTCAGAATAATATTTCGTTGACAGTGGGATTTGAATTATAAATGAAATTTGGAAATATTATTCTTTAAAAACGACCTTGGTTAGACAGACAGAAGCTGCGACCTAGCCCCGATTGAGCCGGCATCCCCCGATTTTTCATCGGGGATAAAGGCGAAAGCGGGACCAAGCGATTGTAAAAAAGCCAAAAGATACTTGCTTCTGAAAATAAAACTGTAATTTTGCATTCTCAAAAAAAATCGAGAATATACTACTATGAGAACCAAATCTTTAAAAAAGAATAAAATCAACGTAATTACACTTGGCTGTTCTAAAAATGTTTATGACAGTGAAGTGTTGATGGGACAATTAAAAGCCAGCGGAAAAGACGTCGAACACGAAGCGCCAGCGGAATCCGAGGGAAATATTATTGTGATCAATACCTGCGGTTTTATTGATAATGCAAAAGCCGAATCGGTGAATATGATTTTGGAATATGCCGATAAAAAAGAAAAAGGTTTAGTAGATAAAGTATTTGTAACTGGATGTTTATCTGAAAGATACCGTCCTGATTTAGAAAAGGAAATTCCAAATGTAGACCAATATTTTGGAACAACAGAACTTCCTGCCTTGTTGAAAGCACTTGGTGCCGATTACAAACATGAGCTTTTAGGTGAACGATTGACCACAACACCAAAAAATTATGCGTATTTAAAAATTGCCGAAGGCTGCGATAGACCGTGTAGTTTTTGTGCGATTCCACTGATGCGGGGTGCTCACGTTTCGCAGCCCATTGAAAAATTGGTAAAAGAAGCACAAGGTTTGGCGCGAGATGGGGTGAAAGAATTGATATTGATTGCTCAGGATTTGACGTATTATGGTCTGGATCTTTACAAGAAAAGAAATTTGGCCGAATTGCTTGAAGAGTTGGTAAAGGTAGAAGGTATTGAATGGATTCGACTGCATTATGCTTTTCCGACAGGATTTCCGATGGATGTTTTGGATTTAATGAAACGGGAACCAAAAATTTGTAATTATATAGATATTCCGTTGCAGCACATTTCAGATTCTATTTTGAAATCCATGCGACGTGGAACAACCCAAGAAAAAACTACCAAATTGCTGAAAGATTTTCGTGAAGCTGTTCCAGGAATTGCCATCAGGACCACGCTGATTGTAGGCTATCCCGGAGAAACACAAGAAGACTTTGAAATTTTGAGAGACTGGGTTCAAGAAATGAAATTTGATCGTATGGGCTGTTTTGCCTATTCGCACGAGGAAAATACACATGCTTATTTATTAGAAGACGATGTGCCCGCGGATGTAAAACAAGCACGTGCCAACGAAATTATGGAATTGCAATCGCAGATTTCTTGGGATTTGAATCAAGAAAAAGTAGGAAAAGTATTTAAATGCATTATCGACCGAAAAGAAGGAACCCATTTTGTGGGTAGAACCGAATTTGATAGTCCCGACGTGGACAATGAAGTATTGATTGATGCTTCGAAAACCTACTTGAAAACTGGCGAATTTGTGATGATTAAAATCACCGAAGCCACAGAATTTGACTTATACGGTGAAGCGGTTTTATAAAAATTAAAAATATAAAAAATGAGAAATCTATTTTCGCAAATTATTTTGATGTTTGTTTTAGTAACCGGATTTTACTCCTATGGCCAGATGGGCAATATGAACAGTCCTGTTGGTCTTGACCGCAGCATTGGTGGAGCTTCTCGAAATGAAACACCTATTAAAAACGAACCCGTCGATCATATTAAAGTCATGACCGAAAATTTGACTTCCAAACTAGAATTAGACGCTTTTCAAAGTGCAGTAGTCAAAAATTTAATTACGGCTTATGTAAAAAAAACCGAAGAAATTGCTTTAGAAGACATCCCAAGTGACGCCAAAAGAGAAAAAAGCAATATCGAAAGAACCGCAATGGAAGGAAAATTTGCCGAAATTTTTACCGAAAAACAAAAAGTGCTTTTCGAAGAATTGAAAGAAAAAAACAACGGTAAAAAGAAAAAAAATAAAAAGGAGAAAAAGAAAGATACGGAATAAACCAAAGTTGTATCTTATTAAGTATAAACAGTTGTTCCTATAATTTATGTGAAAAAAGGTCAATTTGTCACAAATTTACAAGTCATTACGCTACAGAATTTGGATCTTACGATAAATCTGTTTAGAAAAAGTAAAAACTCCGAAAAGTTAATTTCCGGAGTCTCATCTGAATAATTTTTTTAAAGTTAAAATTAACTTTGAGTAACACCTGCTTTAACTGTTCCTTTTAAAGTCAATACTTGTGAAGAAGCATCTGCATTGGTAGTTACCGACACAGTTTTGGTAAAAGCACCCGCATTTGCAGCATTAAAAGTTGCTGTAATCGTTCCTGATTTACCCGCTTTAATTGGCTCTTTTGTGTAATCGGTGGCGGTGCATCCACATGATCCTTGCACATTTGTAATAATTACATCTGATTTTCCAGTGTTCTTGAATTCAAAAACAATCACTTTTGATTTATTTTGAGGAATTTCGCCTACATCAACCGTTTCGGCTTTCCAAACAATTGTAGATAGACTTGTTAACGACATTAAACCGAATGTTAATGCTAAAAATGACATTTTAATAAAATTCATAATTTTAAAATTTAAAGGATTAATAATTTTGATTTATCAAATTTGATATTTCAAAAGTAGTATGGTTTACTCCATCTGATTGTTAAGTGCTTTCAAATGTTTGTTAATGACTTGTTAACGGTTAATTTGAATGTTTTTTTTGAGTAATTTTGAATAACGTTTAATACTATTTATTGTTGAAAGCTAACAAACTAAACATCATTATTGTTCTTGGACTAATAGCTACAACAGGCATATTAATCGTACAACTCTTATGGACTAACCAAGCCTTTACACTGGAAGAAAAGAAATTTTCTCAAAAAGCGCATATCGCTTTGCTAGAAGTGGTCAAGCATTTGTATGAAGGAACAAATCACGAAATCCCCACTGAAAATACTGTCAAAAAAATTTCTAACGATTATTATGTTGTCAATATTGATAATGATTTTGAGCCCGAAATTTTAGAGTTTTATCTAGAACAAGAATTTAAAAAAATCAATCTTATTACCGATTTCGAATATGCTATGTACAATTGCCAGAGCGATGAAATGGTGTATGGCAATTATGTATCTTTTACAGATAAAGCGTCAAAAGATGCATCAGTTTATTTTCCCAAACATAAAAATCTAATTTACTACTTTGCTATTCGATTTCCGAGTCAAACTTCTTATTTGTTTAATTCGTTGCAGTTTTGGTTTATACTTTCGGCAGCATTAATCATTATTTTATTGGTGTATGTCTATTCGATTTATACCATTATTCAACAAAAAAAATATTCCGAATTACAGCGTGATTTTATCAATAATATGACACACGAATTCAAAACACCACTTTCCTCTATTTTGATAGCTTCTAACTATTTAAGTCAACAAAAAAGCATTCAATTTGATGAAAAATCAGAAAAATATACCCAAATTATCATTAACCAAAGTAAAAAATTAAACCAGCATATTGAGAAAATTTTGAATATTGCCAGATGGGATAATTCCACAGTTGAGCTAAATCAAAATCAAGTTTCGGTTAACGCCATTATTAATGCTGTTGTAGAAAATTGTCAACTCAAAAATCCTAATTTAAAAGTGACCAATGCTATTGAAAATAATTATTGGATAGAGGCAGATGAGTTTCATTTTACTAACATTATTTATAATTTACTAGATAACTCAGTTAAATATTGTCAAAAAAATCCAGAAATTACCATTTCAAGAAAGATTATTAAAAATAAATTACAATTAATGTTTTCAGACAATGGAATTGGAATTCCAGTAAAAGAGCTTCCATTTATTTTCGATAAATTTTACCGAATTTCACCAGAAAAAGCAAATCAAGTTTCAGGTTTTGGTTTAGGATTGTACTATGTTAAAAAAATATGCCAGCAACACCAATGGGAAATATCGGCTGAAAGTAATGGAAGCGGAACTTCAATAATTTTAATAATCCCAAATTTCTATAATGAAAATTAAAATATTATATGCTGAAGACGATGAAACGTTAGCCTTTTTAACTAAAGATAATTTGGAGCAAAACGGTTATCTTGTATCACGTTTTTCGGATGGACTTACTTGTTTAGAAGCTTTCAAAAAAGAAAGCTTTGACGTTTGTATCTTTGATATTATGATGCCAAAAATGGACGGATTTGAATTGGCTATAGAGATTAGAAAAATAAATGTACAAATCCCAATTATATTTCTTTCGGCAAAAACATTAAAAGAAGACAGAATTAAAGGGCTCCGTATTGGAGCTGATGATTATTTGGTAAAACCTTTTAGTATTGAAGAATTAATTTTAAAAATTGAAGTTTTCTTAAAACGTTCGCATAAAAGAGTTGTTACCGAAAATAATGATAGTATGGTTGGTCAATATCAATTTGACAGTGAAAATTACCTTCTTTTTAACCCAACTGAAAAAATTACTTTAACCCAAAGAGAAGCCGAACTTTTAAAACTATTTCTTGAAAATAAAAATGTAGTTTTAAAACGAGAAGCCATTTTAAAATCACTTTGGGGTGATGATGATTATTTTATGGGTAGAAGTTTAGATGTTTTTATTTCCAGATTACGGAAAATTTTGGCAAACCAGAACGGAATTATAATTGAAAATTTACACGGAATTGGATTTCGGTTTACAGTAAAATAATTACAATATCAACAAACCAAACGACCTCATCGTTTTTAAAGGTTTGGAATGCCAAAATAATTCAAAATGTGCAAAACCGTGCGCTTCAAAATTATTTTTAAGCATTTGAAATGTGGATCCTTTTTGATTTTGTACCGAAATCGTTTCTAAAACACCAACCCACCATTCTCCTTCTGCTCTATCCATTTGAATGGAAAATGATTCTTTTTTGTCGTGAAAGGTAAGCTGTAACAACTCCCAAGT
Source organism: Flavobacterium sp. (assembly GCF_044368625.1). Lineage (GTDB taxonomy): Bacteria > Bacteroidota > Bacteroidia > Flavobacteriales > Flavobacteriaceae > Flavobacterium. The sequence continues at coordinate 7,281 of NZ_JBIPPD010000007.1, forward strand.
TTGCCCCTTTTTTGACTTGGTTGTATGCTGTACCATAGGCTTTCCTCCTAGCCAAACTACTTTTGCATTGGGTTTTACCTCCAACGATTCCGCCTCTAAAATGGCGTTTTCAATATAATTATACGGAATTTTTGTTTTCGGGATTTTAAATTCAAACCAATCTTGGAGTGGATAATCAAAACAAATGCCGTGCATGAAATTGAACAACGATTTGCTCAATCCGAAACTGAATTTATCGTGATTAATGCCAGTTTGGTCTTCCATATCCCGAATGACGCCAAATTTTTCGGGAAACATTCCCACCGGACTGTGAGTGGTTAAAGCAAACTGGTGCCAAAAACCCGACTGCAAGACACCTGTTTCAAACAATTGCCGAACCATTTCGAGACTATCAATTGTTTCTTGTTCGGTTTGAGTCGGATAACCGTACATCAAATATGCGTGTACCAAAATTCCAGCCTCTGTAAAATTTCGCGTTACTTTAGCCACTTGTTCAACGGTCACGCCCTTATCAATTAATTGCAATAATCGGTCGGAAGCCACTTCCAAACCACCTGAAACGGCGATACATCCAGAAGCTTTTAATAAAATACACAAATCGCGTGTAAAACTTTTTTCAAAGCGGATGTTGGTCCACCACGTAACCGTTAATTTTCGCTTCAAAATTTCTAAAGCAAGCGCTCTCATTAAAGCTGGTGGAGCGGCTTCGTCTACGAAATGAAAACCATTTTGACCTGTTGCTGCAATCAATTCTTCAATTCTGTCGCAAAGAATATTGGCGGCAATCGGTTCGTAAATTTTGATGTAATCTAAGGAAATATCGCAAAAAGTACATTTACCCCAGTAACAACCGTGGGCCATTGTGAGTTTGTTCCAACGACCATCGCTCCACATTCGGTGCATTGGATTGACAATTTCGATTACAGAAATGTACTGATCCAGTTTCAAATCTGAATAATCAGGTGTTCCGACTTCAGACTGTTTATAATCGCTTTTTGCAGAATTATTTTTGTAAACCACTTCGCCATTTTCTAACAGAAATGTACGCTTGAAAGAATTGTAAGCCGGATTTTCTACATTCAAAATCAATTCTTCAACGGGTGTTTCGCCATCGTCTAAGGTTATAAAATCGAAGAATTCAAATACTCTTTTGTCGGTAAGCGAACGAAGTTCCGTATTGGGAAAACCGCCACCCATAGAGATTTTTATCTTTGGAAAATGTTTTTTTATAAATTGAGCCGATCGAAATGCCGCATATAAATTTCCAGGAAAAGGCACTGAAATTAAAATTAGATTGGGTTGTACTTCGGTAATTCGTTGTTCGAGAATTTCCAGAAGAATTTTGTCGATATAGGTATAATCGGTCTGAAGCGTTTCATATAATTCATCAAAAGTACTTGCTGATCGACCCAGACGCTCGGCATAGCGACTGAATCCAAAATTAGTATCAACACATTCTGAAATTAAATCCGAAAGGTCTTCCAGATATAATGTAGCAAGGTGTTTCGCTTTGTCCTGAGTTCCCATACTTCCAAAAGCCCATTCCAAATCTTCCAATTGTGCAAAACGAGAAGCCTCCGGAAGGAAATCTTCTTGGCAAATGGACAATGCCAATGTGGGATTTTTTCCTTGAAGAAATAAAATTACCGCGTCAATCGTACTGATATAAAATTCTTTTAAGGCAATAATTCGCTGGCTGTTTTCTGTAGGATTTTGATGTTTTTCAGCGGTTGCAAATAAGTCAGTTAAACCCTGCTTTGAAAACATTTTTAAAATTACCTCGATGCCTAAATCGGCTTGAACACTGCTGATATTTTTAGTATTCAAAAAACCCTTGATGTAGGCCGTCGCGGGATACGGGGTGTTGAGTTGTGTAAAGGGCGGAGTAAAAAGGAAAAGTTTGGTCATGGTATTGGCGAAAGCCTGTAAAATTAAATCATATTCGTAAGAATGCAGTATGTTTCTGTAATTTCTTCTCCTTTAATGGTACAAATTAAGCGCTACTTAAACAAATTTTTGATTTTTACAAATTTAAAATTGCTGCAACTCCATTTTTTCATTGAAAAGCAGAAATGATAAGCATTTGTTAAACGAGGCATTGTAAACTAATTTTTAGTTAAATTTACGCAAATTTTACACGCTTAAATTATGCCAACCGACTGTATCAGCTACCAAGATTCTGGATATTTTATTCCCTTAATGAATGATTATTTAGACCAAAAAAAACAGCTACAGTTGTTTTACAATCGGTTTCCAAGTTTAGAAAATTTTGCAGGACAAATTGCTGAAAAACAGGAAAATTATGATAATTCCCATAGAAAAATTTTGTTTTCGGTTTTGCAAAAGCAGTATCGAAGTCTTAGTATTTCGGAAGTTACTTCTGAAAATATTGCCCTTTTAAAAGAAACCAATACTTTTACCGTAACAACCGGACATCAACTGAATTTGTTTACAGGGCCTTTGTATTTTTTGTACAAAATCATCTCTACAATCAAGTTAACCAACGCGTTAAAAAACACCTATCCCGATAAAAACTTTGTTCCGATTTATTGGATGGCGACTGAAGACCACGATTTCGAAGAAATAAATTTTTTTAATTTTAAAGGCAAAAAATTTCGCTGGAATCGAGAAAGTACCGGCCCCGTAGGTCGATTGTCTACCGATGGACTTGACGAGGTTTTAGAAAAATTTACCAGCGAATTGGGTTTAGGGCAAAATGCCAAACAGTTGAAAGAGCTTTTCGAAAATGCGTATTTGAAACACAATAAACTTGCAGACGCCACACGCTTTTTGGCTAACGCACTTTTTGGTTCGTACGGACTAGTAATTCTGGACGCGGATGATGCCGAATTGAAAAAACTTTTTATTCCTCACGTAAAAGAAGAATTGCTGCATCAAACTTCGCAACAGAAAGTGGCTGAAACCGCTGAAAAATTATCTGAGTATAAAATTCAAGTCAACCCGCGAGAAATTAACTTGTTTTACATAGAAGATAATTTGCGCGAACGAATTCTTTTACAAAACGAACGCTATCTAGTTAATAATACAGAAATCCGTTTTACACCTGATGAACTATTGAAGGAGTTGGAAAACCATCCCGAGAAATTCAGTCCGAATGTCATTATGCGACCGCTGTACCAAGAGGTAATTTTACCCAATTTGTGTTACATCGGTGGTGGCGGTGAATTGGCGTATTGGTTCGAATTGAAATCGTATTTTGAGTCGGCAAAAATTACATTTCCGGTTTTGTTACTGCGAAATTCTGTTTTACTAGCTACCGAAAAACAAGCAAAAAAAGCCGATAAATTAAGCTTAACATGGAGCGATTTATTCTTGAAACAACTGGATTTAAAAAATAAAATAATAAAAAAAGTCTCCGCTTATCGTTTAGATTTTTCTGAACAAAAAGCCGTTTTGCAAAAACAGTTCGATCAACTTCGCGAAATGGCCCAAGACACAGATCCTTCCTTTTTGGGAGCTGTAAACGCACAAGAAACCAAGCAAATTAAAGGCTTGATGCAACTCGAAAAACGACTTTTGAAAGCAGAAAAAAAGCAACATACAGACACTTTAATTCGAATTACCGATTTACAAAACGAATTGTTTCCCAATCAAGGTTTGCAAGAACGAACGGCTAATTTTTCGGCGTTTTATCTTGAAAGAGGGCCTGAATTAATCGAACAATTGTTTGCTTCATTGCAACCTTTGGAACATCGATTTGAGGTTGTTGTGGTCTAAGATTTTACATTAGCCATATTGCAATGACAGGAAATTTTCTTCGTCGGATATTTTAGGATAAATTTCAAAATAATACAAACCAACCTATTATTTATCAATTTTAAAAAACTATTTTTGCACGGAATTTAAAAAATAAAAAAATGGCTACAAATAGAACATTTACAATGATTAAGCCTGATGCAGTTGCAAACGGGCACATAGGAAACATTTTGGCAATGATTACAAACGCGGGTTTCAAAATTGTTTCTTTGAAATTAACGCAGTTGACTGTTGCTGATGCACAAAAATTTTATGAGGTTCACGCCGCTCGACCATTTTACGGAGAATTGGTAGAATTCATGTCAAGAGGTCCAATCGTAGCTGCAATTCTTGAGAAAGAAAATGCTGTGGAAGATTTCAGAACATTAATTGGTGCTACAAATCCAGCCGATGCAGCCGAAGGAACTATCCGAAAAGCGTATGCAACTTCTATTGGAGAAAATGCAGTTCACGGATCAGATTCAGATGAAAATGCCGCTATTGAAGGTGCTTTTCACTTTGCAGGTAGAGAGAACTTTTAGTATGCCGTTGATTAGCTGTAAACAATCATTGTGTATAGAAAACTAAAGCAAATAAAAAGTCCAATTTCTGTTGAAATTGGACTTTTCTATTTTATGTAAGTTTAAAAACACAGATGAACCCTAACGAAGAACTACTTCCTTTACAAGATCGCGCCGAAGTTCTTCATTAATCATTGCTTTGATTTTATCTTTGCCAAAACTCAATTCTTCCCTTAAAACGGCCGATGAAAGTTCGACATAAAGAACGGTGCCTTTTAAAACCACACTTCTAGTATAACTATTTACACCATTTCCCATTAAAGATTGCCAGGCTTCTTTTACAGAAATCTGATCCATTCCTGGCTGTAAGCGATTTTCTTTGATAATGTGCTTTAACACATCACCTACGGTACTTTCGTTGTTCAAACGTTTTGCCATTATTTTATTGTAAAGGGAGTTGGTTTTTTATATTGGTACTGAATGTGTTGGTCGTTTTCCAAAATCAATTCTTGGGTGGATAAGGTTATAATTTTTTCTTTCCAAGTAGCATAATCGGTTTTGTAGGATATAAAAGTACCCTCAACTGATTTTTGAATCGAGATTTTTTCATCAACATCATTCACGATATAGGTTCCGTCAAATTGAGGTTTGACCTTTTTCCGAAACCCCGAGTCGCTTTTTACTTCGAAAAAATCGATGGTCTCGTTCATTTTGTACTCTTTTTTAGAACCATCAGCCATAACTACATTTTCAATTTCCCAATAGCCGTTGAGCAAACCAATATCAAAATTTTCAGCTTTTTTTTCTTGACAAGAGCTGACCATAATAAACGAAAAAAGCGCAATACAATAATTTTTCATTAGTGAAATTTAAAAGACTAAAATTACTACTTAAATCTAATTTAAAAAAACAAAGCATTAAACTATTCCTTATTTTTATAGTCTATAAATAAATGTTATTTTATGAAGACAATTCTATTTATCACCGCTCTTTTACTTTTACTTATCCTTCCAAGTTCGTGTTCTGAAGATCCGCAAAATTCGCAAAGCAACACCTACTTCCCACCAATATCTAGTACGGAATGGGAAACTAAATCCCTTGAATCTTTAAACTGGAATGCTTCGGCTTTACCTGATTTACTGGATTATTTAGAACTTAAAAACACAAAAGGTTTCATCATTCTCGTGGACGGAAAAATCGTGGTTGAAGAATATTTTAACAACCATTCTGCCGCTACCAATTGGTATTGGGCTAGTGCCGGAAAAACGCTTACTGCAGCAGTTACTGGAATTGCAGCACAAGAAGGTTTTTTAAATATCGAAGATAAAGTTTCGACCCATTTAGGCACGGGCTGGACGAGTATGCCTTTGGCAAAAGAAAATTTGATTACCAATCGGCATTTATTAACGATGACTTCTGGGATTGAGGATGCAGCAAATGCTGATTGTGTAACACCGGAATGTCTTACTTATAAAGCAGATGCCGGAACGCGATGGGCTTATCACAATGTGTATGTAAAATTACAAGATGTGATTTCGGAAGCAACCAATGTAGCGTTTGAGGATTATTTTACGGCGAAATTAAAATCCAAAATTGGAATGGACGGTAGCTGGTTTACCTTAGAAAATAACCGTGTGTACCGAAGCACAACGAGAAGTATGGCGCGATTTGGCTATCTCATTTTAAATAATGGAAAGTGGGAAAACGAAGTAATTATAAATGCAAATTTTATACAAAAAGCGGTTACTACTTCACAAGACATCAATAAAAGTTACGGTTATTTATGGTGGATCAATGGTGAATCCAGTTTTCGATTACCACAAACGCAATTTGAATTTCAAGGAAGCATGAATCCGTCTGCCCCAGATGACATGTTTATGGCCTTAGGCAAAAATGATCAAAAAATTTACGTCGTTCCTTCGAAAAAAACTGTAGTAATTCGAATGGGAAATGCCGCAAACGAATCGGTTGCGGCATTCTCAGAATTCGATAATGTATTGTGGCAAAAGATAAATGCATTAATGAATTGAAATTTTTACTTAAAAAAACTATCCACAAATTCAATTTTATTAAACACTTGAAGGTCTTCGATACCTTCGCCTACACCAATGTATTTTACAGGAATTTGAAACTGATCAGATATACCGATTACAACTCCACCTTTTGCGGTTCCGTCCAATTTTGTAACGGCCAAACAGGTAACCTCAGTTGCGGCAGTAAATTGTTTGGCTTGCTCAAAAGCGTTTTGTCCAGTAGAACCGTCTAAAACCAAAAGAACGTCGTGTGGTGCATCTTCAATCACCTTTTGCATCACGCGTTTAACTTTAGTAAGTTCGTTCATCAGATTTACTTTATTGTGCAATCTTCCCGCAGTATCAATAATTACAACATCGGCATCTTGGGAAACGGCTGATTTTAATGTGTCAAATGCTACAGAAGCAGGATCGCTTCCCATTGCTTGTTTCACGATAGAAACACCTACTCTGTCTGCCCAAATTTGCAATTGATCGATTGCTGCAGCTCTAAAAGTATCTCCCGCACCAAGAACTACTTTAAAACCCGCTTTATTGAATTGATAGGCCAGTTTCCCGATAGTTGTTGTTTTTCCAACTCCATTGACTCCTACAACCATCAAAACATAGGGTTTTTTATTTGCAGGAATTTCAAATTCAGACGTATTTGTATTGTTGGTTTCTGACAATAAACCTGCAATTTCGTCACGCAGAATTTGATTGAGTTCGTCCGTACCCAAATACTTGTCTTCGGCAACCCGTCTTTCGATTCGTTTGATGATTTTGAGTGTCGTATCGACTCCGACATCCGAGGCTACAAGAATTTCTTCGAGGTTGTCTAAAACATCCTCATCGACTTTTGATTTTCCGGCAACAGCTTTGGTTAATTTAGAAAAAAAGGAAGTTTTGGTTTTTTCCAATCCTTTGTCAAGCGTTTGTTTGGCTTGTTCGTTCAATCCTGATTCTTTTTTTTCGGAAGAAAATATTCTTTTAAAGAAACTCATAATAATTGTATGTTGATAGTTCTATGTGCCGGTTGCGCAATGCTTAAATATTCAAAAAAGTTTAAAGAAGGCCTAAAGATTGTTTCCTAGCCCCGATAGAAGTGGTCCCGATTTTTCATCGGGAGGAACGGATAGCGGGAACTTCGATAAAACAGTACCTGAAGTGGTGCTTCTAAAAATTTAACGACAAATATAAAAATAAAAAAGCTACTTTCGGGTGGAAAGTAGCTTTTCTATAAGGTTGTATTTTGAATTATTTCTTTTTCAAGAATTCGTCCACAAGTTCTGGTGCCATAATCGATTCTACGAATGTATAAGCGCCTGTTTTTGGAGATTTTACCATTTTGATGGCTTTTGATAATCTCTTTGAAGATGTCTGTAAGGATGCTACGGTTTTCTTTGCCATGATTCTAAATGTTTTGGAATTTGAAAAATCGAGTGATGCAAAGCATTTTAGATTCTATCAAAATCACTAAGTTATTACTTAATTTCTTTGTGGATTGTTACTCTTTTCAAGATTGGATTAAATTTTTTAATCTCTAAACGGTCTGGAGTATTTTTTTTGTTCTTTGTTGTAATGTATCTAGAAGTACCCGGAACACCTGAAGTTTTGTGCTCTGTACATTCTAAAATTACTTGGATTCTATTGCCTTTCTTTGCCATCTTGCTATATATTTATTGAGGAAGATTTATTTAATAAATCCGTTTGCTTTAGCTGTTTTTAACACAGCGTCAATTCCATTTTTGTTGATTGTTTTTATTGTAGATGCAGCTACTCTAAGAGTAATCCATCTATCTTCTTCTGGAAGATAAAAACGCTTCTTAACTAAGTTTACAGAAAACTTTCTCTTAGTTTTGTTCATCGCGTGGGAAACGTTATTTCCTACCATCGCTCTTTTACCTGTAAGGTCACAAACTCTTGACATTATGCTTATCTTTTATCGTTATTCAAAATCAGGGTGCAAAGAAAAGAAAATAAAACCTTTATACAAAATTATTATTGTACATTTTTTAAAATTTCTTTCTGTAAAATTTCAAAACTTTTATTTACCGCTCTATCTATCACTTTTTCACGAGGTTGACCAAAATTAAACTTTTCCACAAATACCATTTCGGGAGAAGCTAATGCTATAAAAACGGTTCCAACTTCTTCATCCGTAGCATCTTTGGTTGGACCGGCATTTCCTGTTACCGCAATGGCATAATCAACATTCATTAGTTGCTGAACATTTAGCGCCATTTCTTTTGCAACTTGCTCGCTTACAACAGAGTAATCAGCAATTGTTTGCTTCGAAACTTTAAGAATCGCTGTTTTCACTTCTTCGGAATAACAGACGATACTTCCTTTAAAGTAGGCCGAGGCACCGGCTACAGATGTGATTCTTTGCGCAATTTTACCTCCGGTACAACTCTCGGCAGTTGCCAGAGTTAGCTTGTTTTGTGTTAATACTCGACCTAAAACCACTTCAATGGTATCGTTATCATCGTAGCCCACGATGATATCGCCAATCAGTTCCGTAAGTTGTTTGATTTGATCGGAAAGGGCATTTTTCAGGACTTCTTCGCTATTTCCACGTGCGGAAAGTCGCAATCGTACACGCCCTGGACTGGGCAAATAGGCGAGTTTTATAAAATCAGGAAGGTTATTTTCCCAATCTTCAATGCGTTCGGCCACCATACTTTCTCCCTGACCGTAAGTCAACACCGTTTGATGAATTATAAACGGGCGGTTATATTCTCGAACTATTTTGGGTACAATTTCGTTTTCCAAAATATCTTTCATTTCGTACGGAACTCCGGGGAGTGAAATAAAGACCGTATGTTCTTTTTGCATCCACATACCTGGAGCCGTTCCGTTGGGATTCTTTAGAATAATGCATTTGGAGGGAACGAGCGCTTGATCTTTATTCATTTGATTGATGGGACGTTTGTAAAACCCTTCAATTAATTGCGTTACATGCTCCAAAATTTCTTGATTAACAATGAGCTCATCTTCAAAATAATCGCAAAATGTTTTCTTAGTAATATCGTCTTTTGTTGGGCCCAAACCACCGGTAATCAAAACCAAATCGACCTTGTTTTGTAAACTTGCGAAGGTTTCTAATATATGCGTTTTATGGTCTGAAATCGAAAGCATCTCTGTGATTTCAATACCAATTTTATCTAATGTTTTGGCTATAAAACCAGAATTGGTATCTACAATTTGACCAATCAAAATTTCGTCGCCAATGGTAACTATTGCTGCTTTCATACGTTTGAATTATTACAAATTAAAATCCTTCTTAATTTCCTTAACCGCTTTTAGGACGTGGTCTTCCAAGCTTTTGAACGTATCGATAATTTCTTTTCGCCGACCTTTTTCACGGGTCCAATTTTCCACACAAAAATTTTCTTCCGAAGCAATTGTCATGCCTAATAAATCCAAGGACGGTTTTATTTTATGTGCAAAACTATAAGCGTTCGTATAATTTTTCCCATTGATGGCCTCTTTTAATTGCAGCAAATCTTTTGGGACTTCGCGGACAAATAACTTCAAAATTTCTATGACAAAGTCGGTATCATTTTCTGAAATTGCATGCACTTTTGCCAGGTTGTAATGTAATGCCATTTATTTGATTTGTATTCTAAACATTTGTTTTCCTTCTATAAAACCCTCCAAAACATCGTTAATATTTACTTTTGCAACGCCTTCTGGAGTTCCTGTAAAAATAATGTCGCCAATTTTCAAGGTAAAATATTGTGAAACGTAACTGATCAATTCATCGATTTGCCACAACATATTGGACGTACAACCTGTTTGAACAGAGGTTCCATTATTAGTCAACTCAAAATGAATTGATTGAAGCGATTCAAACTCGCTTTTAGAGATAAAATTTCCAATTACGGCCGAACCGTCAAATCCTTTGGCTTTTTCCCACGGCAACCCTTTTTCTTTGAGTTTAGCTTGTACATCTCTTGCTGTAAAATCAATTCCTAAACCGATTTCGTCGTAATATTTATGTGCAAATTGCGGTTCGATGTGCTTCCCTACCCGATTGATTCTGACCAAAATTTCTACTTCGTGGTGAATATCATCCGAGAAATCAGGAATAAAAAACGGCATATTTTTGGGCAAAACCGCAGTGTCGGGTTTCAAAAAAATAACTGGTTCTGATGGTCGTTCGTTTTGTAGCTCTTCGATATGTTTGGTATAGTTTCTACCAATGCAGATTATTTTCATAGTGACCAGTTCTTAAAAAATATTCAGTACTCAGAAATCTAGTGTTCAGTATTGAGTGCCCCAACTGAATACTAGATTTTTGAACACTGAATACTTATTTTACTTCGTGTTTAATTTTCTCAATTTAATTGCTGTCAACACTTTCTTCGTATACAGCGGAAAATCGGCATTTTGCAGCCAACTGAAATAGCCTGGCTCAGCATCTAAAACATCGTTGACCTTCTTTCCTTTGTGTTTTCCGAAACTAAAAGCTTCTTCACCGTCTTTATCAATTACTATAAATCCTGCAAAGTCAGCTGTTTTTTTACGGGTGGTGTATTCTGAAAGGGATTTCATTTCGCGAGGTAAATCTTCGTAGCGTTCCAACTGTGATTTCAAGATTTCATAAGTTGCCATCGTATCAGCCTCGGCAGAATGCGCATTTTCGAGGGTTTCGCCACAGTAAAATTTATAGGCAGCACTCAACGTTCGTTCTTCTTTTTTGTGAAAAATAGTTTGAATATCAACGGCTACTCTGTTTTTCATATCAAAGTCAACTCCGGCTCTCAATAATTCTTCGGCCAACAACGGAATGTCAAATCGGTCCGAGTTAAAGCCAGCCAAATCAGAATCCTTAATCATATTATAAACTGTAGAAGCGAGTTGAGCAAAAGTAGGTTCATTAGCCACTTTTTCGTCCGTAATTCCGTGAACAGCTGTCGTTTCTGCTGGAATGGGAATGGTGGGATTTACGAGCCACGTTTTGCTTTCTTTATTTCCGTTTGGGTATACTTTGAAGATGGCGATTTCTACAATTCGGTCGTTGGTGACATTAATTCCAGTAGTTTCAAGGTCAAAAAAGCAGATAGGCTTGGTTAATTTTAATTCCATTTAGATTTTTATATCTTACAAAGATAATTTAAGATTTTTTTATTTACTAATTCTTGAAAACTTATAGTAAATAATTAATTCGGCAACCAACAAATTAAAGGTCCAGCCTGCCCAAGCAGCAATTCTGTATGCATCCATTGGCAAAGGTTCGAAAAAGAAAACCAACAGATATTTGAACAAGCGAAGTGAAATTGCAGACAATGTCAATGCAAAGCTTCGAATAGCAAATTTTTGATGCTTAATCAATTGTTTTTTCAAGATAAAAAACAAAGATAGAAATGTAAAGAGCATCCAAAAAGTAGACAATAATAAAAAAGAAACTTGCGCTAAAAAACCACCATTTGCGTAATACGACATTACCAAACCACTTGGTCCAGAAAGCAACAACAAGATTCCTACATAAAATATTCCCGAAATTCGGTGCCATTTTTTGTGCTTTTTTTGAAGGTAATTTGAAAACTGTAATGCCCCAAAAATCATCAAAAAAATACTCGTGTACACATGCGAAAAAAAAGCAATTTTGTAATGATTCAGAACAACTACTTCTTGTTTAATCCGTAAAAAAGCAACATCTGTATGATAAGGAATATATTGAAGTGTGATCAATAAAAGCAGATATGAAAAATAAAAATATCCAATCCACAAAAGATATTTTGAATATTTAACCCACATTATCTTCCAAAAGTATCGTAGTATTCTTCCGCATTTTGCTCATAACGAAGGAGCAAATCGATGTTTTTCTTTTCGATTTCGGTCAATTCATCTTTTACATCACCAAAAACAGGCATATACCAATCAAATAGTTCAAAATACATGCGTAATTGCTTATCTCGAAAAGCGAATCCGTGACGAGCAAAAATAGAATTTCTAAGTATAAATATATCGGCTTTTGATAAGTTAGAAACGAAATCTGAAGTCAGTTCTTCGTTTGAAGCATTTTTTTCGAAGAGCTTTTCTGTAGTTGCATAATATTCGTTATCAATATACTCTTCAACCTTTCCCTCAATTGTATCTATTGCATAAATATGTTCTTTTGACCAATCAGTGTCAAAGAAGGTTATATCTAATTCTTGTTCTTTATTGTAAGCAAAAAGTTTCTTTTTTAAATCAAAATTTCGCTTGTAAATCTTTAATTCAGAATGTCGGTATGCTTCCCAATTTCCTTTCATCACAGAATCGGTCTTTTTTATTTGGATTGAAAAACTTCCATCTGTTTTTGCTTTTTTGTACTCATCAACTTTTATTGTAAAACCAGATGTATTTGTGAACAATACACCTTTAAACGGACTAATATATCCGGCAGAAATTGAATGACCAATAATGGAATCTCCTTTAATCTCATCTATCGAAAATGTAATTTTTCTCGTAATTAAATTTGAGTTTTTTTCATCTCCATAAATTGTATCCATTTCTTCATCCGATAAATTGGCATTAAAATCGCCAACCCAATACCCTAGCAAATCTTCTTTGCTGTTTACAACCAAACTATTACTAACCTTTGGTTCTACAAATTGAATTTCTTCAAAGCTTTGCTTAGCAACAAACTTTTTTTCATTTTTAATTGCCTCTTTACAAGAAATAGTGAGAAACACGATACAGGTTAATGGATATAAAAATTTCATGAAATGGATATATTAAGTCAAAATTAACAAAAAAACCCAACACTTTACAGCATTGGGTTTTGTATTTTTTTGATTCTGAAACAATCCCGTCTCAAAGTTTCGAGATCGGGACAGGTTGACAAAAATTAGTAATCTCTGTTTGGGTCAAACGCTTCCAAATATTCGGCTACACGTTTTACAAAACTACCACCTAAGGCACCATCGACAACGCGGTGGTCATAGGAGTGCGACAAGAACATTTTTTGACGGATTCCGATAAAGTCGCCCTCCGGTGTTTCAATAACCGCTGGTACTTTTCGGATGGCTCCAAGTGCAAGAATTCCCACCTGTGGCTGGTTGATAATTGGAGTTCCAAAAACGCTTCCAAATGTTCCCACATTAGTAACGGTGTACGTTCCACCTTGTGTATCGTCTGGTTTTAATTTGCCTGCTTTTGCTCTATTTCCTAAATCGTTTACGGCTTTTGCCATACCTACTAAATTGAGTTGATCGGCATTTTTGATTACCGGTACAATTAAATTTCCGTTTGGCAATGCGGCTGCCATACCGAGATTGATGTTTTTCTTTTTGATGATATAGTCACCATCTACAGAAATATTCATACCCGGAAAATCTTTCAAAGCTTTTGCAACGGCTTCCATCATAATTGGTGTGAAAGTCAGTTTCTCGCCTTCGCGTTTTTCAAATGCCACTTTTACTTTGTCCCTCCATTTTACGATATTGGTTACATCTACCTCGATAAACGACTGCACGTGGGCCGAAGTTTGCACCGAAGCTACCATATATCCGGAGATTAATTTTCGCATTCGGTCCATTTCGATAATCTCGTCTCCACCGTTTACGGAAACCGGGACAGCTTTAGCGGCTTTTGCAGGTTGTAGGTTCTGTCCTGAAACTTCGGGAGTAATCGGTTGAGCAACAGCTTGAACAGGTGCAGCTTTTGTTGTATTTTTTTGATCGGCTACATATTTTAAAATATCGTCCTTTGTAACTCTTCCTTCTTTCCCTGAACCGGCAATTGCTTCTAGTTGAGCCACCGAAATCCCTTCTTCTTTGGCAATATTTTTAACCAAAGGCGAAAAGAATTTTTCCGAATCATTAAAGTTTGCTGGTGCTGAAATTTCTTTTGCAACTTCGACTTCTTTTTCAATAGTTAGTGCAGCTGCTGAAATTTCTGCTGAAGGCACATCAACGGCTACTCCGCCTGAAACTTCAATGTAAGCGATGGTTTGTCCTACTTGAACGACATCGTCTACTTGAAATAAAATTTCGGAAAGAATTCCGGAAACTTCTGATGGTACTTCTGAGTCGACCTTGTCGGTTGCTATTTCAAGTACTGCTTCATCTGCTTCAATAGGGTCGCCCACTTTTTTAAGCCAATTGGTAATTGTTGCTTCTGCGACGCTTTCTCCCATTTTAGGAAGTTTCAATTCAAACTTTGCCATATTATTAACCTAAAGGTGATTTTTATATTTAAAATGCAAAAATAATCATATTTTTGATTTTACACTATCAAATATGTAATTTTTACATCCCTTGTATTACTGCATACAAAGCTACAGCATTTTTTATTTAATAAAAATAACTTTGACAGGATTTTACTGCTATTTTTAAAACAAAAGTACTTCGCCTCGATCATTGCTGCTGTTACTTCCGATGATAAAATCAGCTTTTTCAGGCTTGACTTTAAATCGTATGCCTGCATTTTTACTTTTTTCAAAAATTGCTATACATTCTTTGTAAGAGAAAGTGTTGGCATCCAAAATAATTTCGGTAATCGTATTGTTGTCCAAAATTTGGGTGCCTCTTTTTTTATCCAAAATACGATAGAAACAGTCTATTTTCGAATGTAACCTGTATTCCAATTTATTTTTTAATTGTTCGTCGTTAGAATAAAGAACGTATTTTATGGGCTGACCTTCAGAAAGTCTGCTTTTATTTTTCATTTTGAAAATGGCAAAAAACAGCATACCCAATTTCATAAAAGCACTGAAAAACAAAGAACCTTTCATGTGTTTGCTGTAAAATATTTCCATACCCTGCTGAAAACGTTGCCGGTATTTTTCGTCCCTTACCGTACTTTCTCCTTTATAATGAATAACGGTGGTTTCGGCAAAATAGTAGTTCTGCAAACCTAATTTTAAAGCACTAAATGATAAATCAATGTCTTCGCCGTACATGAAATACTTTTCGTCAAAGCCACCGAGTTGCTGATATGTTTCTTTTTTTAAAACCATAAAAGCACCCACTAAAATATCTACTTTGCCCGAAGTATTTTCATCCAAATGTTGGGCATAATATTTTTGAAAAGCTTTTACTCTTGGGAAAATTTTATACAACCCCGCCATTTTTGAAAAAGCAACCCAAGGAGTTGGAATTCCTCTTTTGGATTCAGGCAGAAAATTTCCGGTTCCATCTATAAGTTTGCAACCTATAATTCCCAAGTTGGCTTTATTCTCGGCGAAAGCCAAAATTTTTATAAAGCTATCTTCGGCCACGACGGTATCGGGATTTAGAATGCATACAAATGTTCCTTTGGCACGTTGGACTCCAATGTTATTCCCTTTTGGGAAACCCAAATTTTCCTTGTTTTCAATAAGAATTACGTTGGGAAACAGCGATTTGACCATTTCGCAACTATCATCTGGCGAATTATTATCGACCACAATAATTTCAGCATCAAGGCCTTGAATAGACTTCAGGACACTTTTAAGGCAATGCTCTAAAAAATATCGCACGTTGTAATTGAGAATGACGACTGATAATTGCATAATGCGAATATAAGTAAAGTTTAAAACTATTTAGACTTTGGTCTTCTCATATTCCAAATCTTTCAAAGCATTAGTACCATAGAATAATTTTTACGGCAGATTTTGGCAGTAAAAAGCTATTATTTTGAAGTACTTTATCTCAACTTATATAGGAAATCAATTGATAGCAACAAGAAATATTACCAGAAAAATTTAATCCTCATTACTAGGGAATTCTTCTGGATTGGGATTGGAGTTAAAATCTTTGTGTTCTGCTGTTTCAGGTGTTTGATGAATTGATTCTGTTGGAGTGCCTGCTTTTGGCGTTGGTTTCGAATTTTCTAAATCTTGGTTTACATACCTCGCACGATCCACTTGATTGGTGCGTCCTTCAACATCTTTTTCAACTTCTTTTTTCAACCCTGGTGTGGACTGATTGTTATTTTCCACAACATTTTTTCTGCGGAATCCTTCGTTTAAGGATTGTTCATTTGCTGAACTTTTTTTGGACTTTTCCATAGTTTTTCAATTAAATACATTTTGCGCTTTTTTGGTGAAGTTACAGCTATACCATTTAAAAATGCAAATTCATTAACATTGTTTTAATCCTACAAACCCTTTACCTTTGCGCGAATTAATTCACAATATGTTGCACCGCCACTTTATGATCTACAAACCGTACGGCTTTTTGAGTCAATTTGTTTACGAACAAAAACGAAAAAAAAAGCTTTTGGGTGTTTTACATGATTTTCCAGATGGCACAATGGCAATTGGTCGGTTGGATGAAGACTCTGAGGGACTGCTTTTATTGACTACAGACGGAAAAGTAAGTCAAGCCGTGAGAAGCAAAAAGGTTTTAAAGGAATATTATGTCCAAGTGGACGGAATAATTACCGATGAAGCGATAGATTTGCTCAAAAAAGGTGTCGAGATTGGTTTTGATGGCGAAAAATACACGACCTTACCCTGCGAAGCAAAAAAAATTGAGAATCCTAATTTTGAAATTCGTTCAAAAAAAGTACGTGACGACCGACACGGCCCAACGTCTTGGGCTTCAATCACTGTTAGCGAAGGTAAATTTAGGCAAGTGCGAAAAATGACAGCTGCAGTTGGTTTTCCAACCTTGCGATTGGTTCGTGTTCGTGTTGGAAACGTACATTTGAACCAAATGAAATCGGGAGAAGTTGTTGAAATTACTGATTTACTGGAAAAAGTGCTTTCTTAAAATTTAAAAAAAGATACGATGTTGAATATTGTTTTAGTGGAACCGGAAATCCCCAATAATACCGGAAATATTGGCCGATTATGTGTGGGCACCGAGAACAGATTGCATTTGATTCATCCGTTTGGATTTGAAATTACCGACAAAAACCTAAAGCGTTCCGGTTTGGATTATTGGGTTCATCTCGATTGGCATCAGTACCAAAATATTGCCGAATGGCGTGAACAAATTCAGGATGTGTCGCGTGTTTTTTTGTTCAGTTCGCATGCTACTCAATCGTATTTGGATGCCGAATTTCAAGACGGAGATTGGTTGGTTTTTGGAAAAGAATCGGTGGGTTTAAGTCCTGAACTTTTGGCTGAATTCCATAATCATCTGAAAATTCCAATTTCGCCTTTGGTCCGAAGTTATAATTTGGCCAATGCTGTAGCGTTTGTCATTGGCGAAGCAAAACGACAGTTGCAGGTAAAATCGAAAATTTAATCTACTGCATTTCCAAAAATAAATTTCCCTTTTTCTCGATCGAAGCCAATATTTTTATGATCAAAGAGCGTGTTAAAAATTCCAGTTTCAATCAATTGACAAGGTTGAGCTTGAATGGTTTTTTCGGGTGTCATCACAATCATTTCATCGCAAAGTTGGATGGCCAAATCAATATCGTGCGTTGAAAAAAGAATGCATTTATCTGTTTCTTTAGCTAGTTTTTGGAGCAATTGCAATAACGAAAATTTATGCAACAAATCCAAATGAGTCGTGGGTTCGTCCAAAATTATTAGCGGAGTGTCTTGTGCCAAAGCCCTTGCGATTAGCACTTTTTGCAATTGTCCGTCACTGATTTCAAAATGTTTGAGATGAACTAAATGTTCAATTTGCGTCAAGCGAATGGCCTCGTTTACTTTTACAATATCTTCGGTTGTCAAAGTTCCAAGCCAGTTCGTGTAAGGCTGTCTCCCCAAAGCAATTAATTCAAAAACCGTTAAATTACTAGGTGGCAAGGAGTCTGTTAGCACCACACTCATTTGTTGGGCTAAATCTTTTGCCGAATAGTTGTCAATATTTTTTTGGTGTAGTAAAACAGTTCCGTCAAGCGGTTTTTGGATCCCAGTGATTGTTTTTAGCAAAGTCGATTTCCCAATTCCATTTACTCCAATCAATGCGATTAGTGTTCCTTTTTGCATTATTATTTTCACATCCGATGCGACGATTTTCTGAATATTTTTGTTCCGATAACCTATGGAAATGGGATTGGCTTCTAAAATAATTTGATTTTCCATAGGTCAACTATTGAATATTTTTTTTTCCAATCAGTAACCAAATCACTACTGGAGCCCCCATTATTGAAGTGATGGCATTGATGGGCAAAGGCATTGATAAAAATGGCATTTGCGAAATAAGATCACAAAGCAACATCAAAATTCCACCTATTAGTAACGTACTAAAAAATAATGTTTTATGATTACTTGTTTGAAAAAGTAGTTTTGCAATATGCGGTACCGCCAAGCCAACAAAAGCAATAGGTCCGGCAAAAGCGGTGATACTTCCGGCTAAAATACTTGTCGCGATGATGATTATGAACCGTGCCTTTTTAAAATTCAAACCCACACTTTTGGCATAATTTTCTCCTAGCAATAAAGCGTCCAGCGACTTGATACTCAACATACTCAAAATCAAACCAAAACCGACAGTTATTCCTAAAACTCCAACCGAATTCCACGATAAGTTTCCTAAATTTCCCATCGACCAAAACGTAAATTTCTGCAATTGTTCGGCGGTACTGAAATAGCTCAAAACATTGACAATTGCTCCGGCAAAACTCCCGAACATCAATCCAACAATCAATATCGACATTGTATTTCGTAATCTTTGTGCGACAATTAATATGGCCAAAACGACGAAAAAACTTCCCAAACACGAGGCGAAGACAATTCCGTAACTGGATAAAACAGCTGTATTTAAAAATCCGGGCAAAAATCCCGCTCCTAAAATAACAAAAGCGACTCCCAAACTTGAGCCAGAACTCAATCCCAAAACGTAAGGTCCTGCTAAAGGATTTCGGAATAAGGTTTGCATTAAAAGTCCGCTGATGGACAAACCCATTCCAACCAAAACTGCTGTAATGGCTTTTGGTAATCTAAAATTTAAAATGATGTAATCCCAAGTTGATTTTGAGGTTTCTTGTCCCGTTAAAATTTTGAAAATTTCCTTTAATGGAATTGAAACTTGTCCTGAAATTAAATCCAATACAAAAAAGCACACTAGTATAAAAGTGAAGCTTGTAAATAATATATAATGGCTTTTTGAATACATCTTTTTACTGAATCTGTTCAAAAAAGTAAGGTTTATAATTTGGCAAAAGTTCAGGATGAAAAATCCAAACCAAATCTTTTAAAACCAAATCCGGTCGATTTGGAGCCAATTCGTAATACAAATTTCCTCCTGTTTTTCCTTTTTTGTTGCTAAAAGAATATACTTTTTTATTTCTAAAAGCAGTAAATTGATTGTAATGCGGATTTGCTTTTTGCATTTCTTTTACAGTTGCAAATTGTCCGGAAGTAATCCAAAAATCAGCGTCTTTTGCTATTTCAAAAACCGCTTCAAAAGACAAAGCCAAACTACCCGTTCCATTTGTTTCTGCCCATAAATATTGACCTCCAGCCTCTTTTATAAGTTGAGAACCCCAACTAGAACCTTTAGGCAAATACCAGTTTCCTTCAAAAATATCTCCAGCCAAAACGGTTGGTTTGTTCTTTACCGTTCGAGCCAAATGTACGGTGTTTACATATTCCTTTTCGATGGATTTAAAAATAGAATCCGCTTGTTTTTCTTTTCCGTACAAAACGCCAAAAAACTTGATCCATTCTGCTTTTCCCAACGGCGTTTGTTCGTTCCAATCGCCGTTTAACATTATTTTGATACCGCTTTTTTCTAAATTATCCAACGTTGGATTCTTATTGTCGATGCCGTAACCTATAAAAATATCAGGATTTAAATCAATAATAACTTCGGTATTTAAATCTTGATTTTGCCCTAATTCTTTTACTTTGCCTTGCTCAATTAATGAACGAACTTTTTCGGATGAAATGTAATTTAAATTAGGAAAACCCACTAGCGTTTTTTCCACTTCTAGCATTTCTAGCGAAGGAATATGTGTGGTAGAAGTAACAACAATACTTTTTACAGGAACAGCAATTGTGGTAAACTGATGCAAACTGTCGGGCACAATCCCGTTTTTTTCCTTTAAAATGTAGGTGTATTTTTTAGTTGCGTTTGGCCAAGGATTTACCACATTTATAACCGAATATCCATTGTATTTGTGAATGGAAAATCCTTTTGCATGCTTTACCTTATTGGTAACTGAAGTGATTTCTTTCGAAACGGTAGCTGTTTCTTTTTTGCAACCAAAAACTAAAATAAGGGCGAAAAGAAAGATGAATTTGAAGGTAAAAAGTTTCATTAAAATAAATTTATACGATGCAAAGGTAGCAGTTATAATCAATTTTTTAGAAATAATTCCCATTCGCTCCAAAACACGGGAACAATAATTTTTATAAAACAAGGGTGATAATTCAATTAAAAAACTATTTTTGCACCCGAATTAAGGTTGTGATTTTACGTTGAAATCACATTAAAAGGGAATTTGGTTCAAAACCAAAGCTGTTCCCGCAACTGTAAGCTATAAAGCTTGTTGTACACTACAAAACCACTGTTTGAAATTTAGGAATTGGGAATTTTTAGCATTAGGAAATAAAATCCTAAATCGATAAACCTCAAATCTTCAATCAAAAATGGGAAGGTACACAACAAGACGCAAGCCAGGAGACCTGCCTTTTTTTGTAACCAATATCGAATCTTCGGGAAAAAAGATTCAGGAATTATGACTTTACGATTGTATCTATTTTTGTGTGGAATTTTATGCTGCCCGTTTACACTGGCACAAACTCGTCCTGCGATTCCGTTACAGGAAGTTGAAGTGGCCGACAAAAAACTGCAGCAGTATTCGGAATCCCAAAACGTTCAACAACTCCCCGATTCCATCATCCGAAAAAATCAGCCATCACTTACTAATTTATTGAACTTTTCGACGGGAATTTATTTCAAAGAAAACGGATTGGGGATGGTTTCGTCGCCTTCGTTTCGAGGCACCACCGCTCAGCAAACTGCAGTAGTCTGGAACGGAATCAACATTAATTCGCAGTTAACGGGTCAAACGGATTTCAATACCATAACCACTTCTGATTTTAATTCCATAGATGTTCGTGCTGGCGGAGGAAGTTCGCTTTACGGCACCAGTGCGATTGGGGGAAGCATTCATTTGAACACCGATTTGAGTTTTAAAAATAATTTTTCCAACCGGTTGCGACTGGACTACGGGAGTTTTTCGACGGTAGGAATCAATTATCAACTGCAACATTCGGATGAAAAATTAAGCTTTTTTGGAAGTATTTCGCGCAATCGTTCGGATAATGATTACGATTATTTGGATTCTGATTTATCCAATTTAAACGGACAATTTATCAATTCGAGTTTCAATGTGGG
Organism: Flavobacterium sp.; assembly: GCF_044368625.1. Taxonomy (GTDB): domain Bacteria; phylum Bacteroidota; class Bacteroidia; order Flavobacteriales; family Flavobacteriaceae; genus Flavobacterium. The sequence goes on from NZ_JBIPPD010000007.1 coordinate 28,794, forward strand.
TTTCGGGTACAAAATTAACTCTCGAAATATCTTGAAAATTTACAGCCAGTTTTACGATGGAGAGCGGCATTTTTCATTGATAAATCCTACAGATACCCGAACCAAATACCAAGATTTTACCACCCGAAATTTAGCCGACTTTACAAACTATGCTGGCCATTTTACTTCAAACCTCAAATTGGGTTTTTTGAGTGAAGAATACCGTTACTTTGAAAGTATCGATACTAATTTTTTCACGTTTGGAAATGTAGAAACGCTTTTGGCAAAATACAATTTGAACTATAAATTTAACTCTAAAATTCAAACGGATTTTGTTGCTGATTTTACTCAAAATAAGGGAGATGGATCGAATATTGAACCCGAAAAACGCTCTATTTCTGGTGTTGGAATACAGTTTAAACACATTGTAAATGGAAAATTTTTATACGATTGGAGTTTGAGAAAAGAAGTAACAAACAATTATAAAAGTCCGCTTTTGTACTCCATTGGCACGCAATTTAAGCCGTATACGTTTTACACTTTAAAAGTCAATGTTTCGCAAAATTTTAGAATTCCAACTTTTAACGATTTGTATTGGCAAGGTGCTGGAAATCCCGATTTAGGCCCCGAAAAGTCTTTTCAAAGTGAAATTGGCAATGTTTTTCAATGGAAAAGTTTTACGTTAACTGCTACTCTTTTTCATTCCAAAATTAAAGATATGATTCGCTGGCTTCCGCAAAATGGCGGTATTTTCAAGCCCAATAATACCGAAAGGGTTTTGATTTATGGAAGCGAATGCTCTATAAATTATCACAAAAAAATCGAACAGCATCATTTTGATATCCGTGCGAATTATTCGTACACGAAATCCGAAAACGAAGCTACGGGAAAGCAACTTACTTTTGTCCCGTTTCACAAGACAACTGCATCATTGGCATATTCTTACCGCCACTTTACAGCCTTTTTGAACAATGTATTTGTTGGCAAAGTATTTACCCAAACGGATAATAATCCAAAAAAAGTGATCGAAGATTATGCCGTTTCAAATGTGGGTTGCAGTATTGATTTTGATAAAAAAAATAAGTATGTTATTGGATTTCAAGTCCTAAATGCATGGAATAAAAACTACGAAAGCGTAGAAAACAGACCGCTTCCCGGTCGAAATTACACCTTAAATTTAACCCTTAATTTTTAGAATATGAAGTTTACTCAATTGTTTGTAATGGCATTTATCAGTTCCCTTTTATTAGTTTCCTGCAGCGACGACACTGATGGAATTGTAGCACCAGAAGTACCACTTGGAGCATACGATAACGGAGTTTTAATTGTCAATGAAGGAAATGGTTCTGCAGGAACGATTTCATTTGTAAGTAATGATTTGATGCAAATTGGCCAAGATATTTTTGGAGCAGTAAATCCGGGCGTAGGAATTGGAGGTTATGTCCAGTCTGTATTTTTTGACGGCGATCGCGCTTTTATTATATCGAATGGTTCCAATAAAATTACAGTTGTCAATCGGTATACTTTTGAAATAATAGGAAAAATAGAAACAGGATTTAACATTCCTAGATACGGTGTGGTTGAAAATGGAAAAGCATACGTGACGAATTTAGCAAGTTTTTCGAATTTAACAGACGACTTTTTAGCGGTCATCAACTTGAATACGTTGCAGGTTGAAAGCACAATTGCAGTTAATGCGATTGCGGAACGAATTGAAAAAGCAAATGGAAAATTGTTTGTGGCAAACGGAAGTTACGGCGACGGGAACACAGTAACTGTCATTAACCCAGCTACAGCCTCTGTTGAAAGTACGATTGACGTTGGGATTTCGCCTAATTCACTAAAAGAAGAAAACGGTTTTATGTATGTTTTATGTGGAAATTATAGTGATGATAGTAAATTGGTTAAAATAAATTTAGCTACAAATCAAAAAGTTTCTGAAATTACAATGACCGGATTAGTAAGTGCTCAAAACTTGAATATAGATGGGAATAAATTGTACTTTACCGTAAATTCTGCTGTTTTTAGTGCCGATATTACAGCAACAACGATTAGTTCGACACCTTTATTTACAAGTACAGCAACCACTTTATATGGCTTTGGAGTAGAAGATGGAAAAATTTTCGTTGGCGATGCTAAAGATTATGCCTCAGATGGTGAAGTATTTATTTACAACAACAGTGGCGTTTTACAAAAACAATTTAATGTTGGTTTAAACCCCAATGGATTTTATTTCAATGATTAACTACTTTGGGATTTATAAAAAAAGGGCTTGTATCGAAATACAAGCCCTTTTTCATTGGAAAAAAAAGAGGTTAAAGTGTTGAAATTAACTCTAAAATCGTTGCTGCTATTTTTTCTTGTTGATTTTCATCAGTAAGGTATTTTCGGTCATTTTCATTTGACAAAAAACCCAACTCAACAGTAATTGTGGGATATTCAGAGTCTCTCAAAAGCAAGAAATTGGCTTCTTTCACACCTCTTGATTTCAGATTGTGATTGGTAACAAATCTATTATTTAAATCTTCCGCTATTTTTTTGGCATCTTCATACTTTGCATTTTTTGGCGAAACATAAAATTCTACACCAGAAACTTCAGCATTTTTGTTTCCATTCACGTGAAGCGAAAGTACTAAATCGGGTTTTAAGTCATTAATTAGCTTTGCACGGTCTTGCAAAGAAATAAAACTATCATCTGTACGCGTCAAATGAATGTTTACATTTTGATTGAAATTGCTGTTTTTAATTTTCTGAGCAATAGATGCTACAATTTCTTTTTCCGAATAACCTGCGGTTTTCATTCCGTCATCGTGACCGCCATGACCTGCATCAATAACTACGGTAATGGTTTTCTTAGGATCATTGTTTGGAGAAGAGGCAAACGCTCCCAAGCTCAAAAAGAGCAGACATAAAGTTATTTTTGAATTCATTTGCATAAAGTTGGTTTTAAAGGTTGTTTATTATAGCGGCTGTGTTTGTGATTTATTTTACACTTGTAAATCAATTATGATTTATACTGAAATAAGATGACTTTACGTTTTGCAGATGCCAAAGGTTGCTGACTAAGAAAGCATATTCTTTCGAATAAACTTTTTGCTACAAGGATAAAACTAAATTTCCATTAAGCCTTTAGACGCCATACCAGCAGAATGCGGTTGCAGGGTGTATTGATTCATTTACCATATAGCATATTGCACTTTGCAAGCAAAATATTCTTCACCTTCTTTTTGAACAGCATATATATTAAACTTACTTAATATCTGTTTTAAATTATCGAATTCGACATACTTATTTCATCTTCTTCTAAAAAATTTTTTAATTTTTTTATATCAACTTTTTCTCTTTCATTACGAGTTATTTCATTAGACCAATAATAAAAATTTACAATGGGTAATGTGCTAGTAGAACCTCTAACCCAAATGATTTTTTCTAAACCATTATTAACATCTAATTTAAGCTCTACACTTTTAGCATCATTAAATTTCCCGTAGTATAAAATATATTGCCTAGAAACAATTGAATCATTCTTGATAAAACTATTTCTATCGTTATGACTGAACAATATGTATAAATCCTGTTTATGTTCTTTTATTTCTTGAGAGAAAGCCTCTGTGCTTAATATTAGAACAAAAAATATAATGTATTTTAAATTTTTCATAAGCAATCTGATTTAGCGTCCAAAATTTCTAAGTTTTTAAATACGGTTAAGTATTGCCACTGTGGAAAATTTGATTGATGTGAATTAATGTAGTTTTGATAGCCTGCGGTTAGTTCTAAACCAATCCAAGATGTTGCTTGAGCAACTTTTCTTTTCCATTTATTTCCAAAAACATTCATTGCTCTGGTTTTAAAAACAGGATTTCATTGCTTGGCTTGGAGCAGCAACGAAACCCTGTATGTTGTATGCTCAGTAAATTTAAATCATTTACTGAATTCCATATTGTACTTTGCATGCAAAATATTCTTCACCTTCTTTTTGAACAGCATATAAATTAAATTTATTCAAAATCTCTTTTAGATTATTGAACTCTACATATTTTATAATTTCATCTTCTTCTAATAGATTTTTTAAATTTTTTAGGTCAACCTTAACCCTTTCATTGCGATTAACATCATTTGACCAATAATAAAAAATAATCGTAGGTGATGAACTGGTAGCACCTCTAACCCAAATGATTTTTTCTAAACCATTATTAACATCCATTTTAAGTTCTATACTTTTAGCATCGTTAAATTTCCCATAATATATTTCAAATTCTCTAATAACAACTGAATCATTCTTAAAAAATTTATTTCTATCATTTTTACTGAAAAGTATATATAAATCTTGCTTTTCTATGATTACTTCTTGAGAAAAGGCTTTAAGGTTTGAGAAAATTATTAATAAAATATATAATTTTAAATTTTTCATAAACAATCAGATTTAGCATCCAAAACTTCTACATTTTTGAAGAAACGTATATATCCATATTGAGGAATATTAGTTAAATGTGAATTAATATAATTTTGATAGCCCGCAGTTTTTTCCAAACCAATCCACGAAGCTGCTTGTGCCACTTTTCTTTTCCATTTATTTCCAAAAACATTCATTGCTCTGTTTTTAAAAACAGTACTTTCATTATCCCAATCATGGTTAGTGTAGATAAAATTTTCTAATGCTTGTCTGTAAGTAACAATATCAAATGTTGCAGTATTAAATATAATATGAGACCATTCATCATTGTTAATTAAGGTTCCTGCTTGTTGCATTCCGCATAAAAGAACAAAAAGTCTATCGGCAGTATTTAGCGTGTTTAAATCAATATTTTGATAATTAGTCGAAGTGTTGCATAAATTAGAGTTAAACCTTGGGGCTCCTGTACTATCAAAAATTAAATAGTTGGCTTTTTCTAATGAGTTAAACATATAGGCATGAATAAGTTCATGGCTTAGAGTAACAGTCTTCATTAAATTAGAACCATTTTCTACATTCTGAGCGATTGTTATAGTGTAATTATTTGGTAAATCAGCTGAACCTTTAGTGATACCCCAATCCCCAGCCGGTGGTGTACCAATTTTAAACGTTAGTGTTGAACCTGTGTTATCATTAAATTCGGCTAACATTTTAGCATATAAACCGTTTGGTATATCTTTTAGTTTTTTATGAATACAATCTAATTGAGAGTCTTTAAATTCAGGGTCGGAAATTGTAAGGTTTTCAAAATCAACTTCACCTCCGTCTTTAACAGCTTTTATAGCTTCTTTAACAAACAACCAAGACTCACCATTGTTGATATTTGAATTTAGATAATGCTGTGTTCAATTCATAAGTGCAACAAACTTATTATTTAGAGTTTCAATTGGACTAAGATAATTGAATTTTCTAATAGGTCTGTTATTAATTGATA
>NZ_JBIPPD010000307.1:0-2966 GCF_044368625.1 Flavobacterium sp.
AAAATCGGCATAAAACACTTCCTGTTTGATGTCAAAGGCTTTTGCAATTGATTTTTTTACCGTACCAAAATCAACAATTTTTTCAGGGCCCAAAAATAGCGCAATTCCCTCTGCAAAAACATCTGACGTGCTTGGTTTACTTTGTGCTTTTTCCAAACCGAAACGTGCTAAAACTGCTTCAACGTATCCTTTAAACATAAAGAAATCACTCGCTTTTTGTGGATTTGTCCACGATTCCGCACTTTTATTTCCAGTAAGAAATAAGGTCAAATGTTTTAATTCCTCATAACCTGCAGGCAATTTATGATAGGTTTTTCCAATTTCGTAAAACTTTAAATCGGTGGCGCGACGGTTAATGTTATACGACAATGCTTCTAAACCTGAAAACAATAAGGATTGTCTCATTGACGATAAATCACGACTCAACGGATTGAGCATTGTGATGTTGAACTCTTCTTTTAAATCGTCAGAAAGTTTGATGTAATCGGGTGAAGTGAGCGAATTCGCCATCATTTCATTGAATCCCAAACTGGTCAATAAACTTCCCACTACATTTTGCATTTTGTAATCCTCATTTCGAGGCGAATTGGCCACAGATGCATTTAGTTTTTTGCTAAAACCAATATTATTATAACCGTAAACGCGCAAAATTTCTTCAATTACATCCACGTCTCTTTGCACATCCACTCGATAATTAGGGATGGTTAAACCCAGCCCAACATCCGAAACGCTGTTTATTTTAATGTCCAAAGAAGCCAATATTTTCTTGATGGTTTCTTTTGGTAAATCTTCCCCAATAATTTTTGACGCTTTGTTGTAATTCAGTACCACCGAAAAATCTTCTAATTTTTTAGGATAAATGTCTGTAATATCTGAAGTAATTTCACCACCAGCCAATTCGATAATCAAATTTGCCGCACGCTTTAAAGCATATTCTGTGATGGTAGGATCAATTCCGCGTTCAAAACGGAACGAAGCATCTGTATTAATTGCGTGTCTTTTTGCTGTTTTTCGAATGGAAACGGGATTGAAATAAGCACTTTCCAAGAAGATAGTACTTGTAGTTTCTTTTACACCCGAATTTTTTCCACCCAAAACGCCTGCAAAACACATCGGACCATTTTCGTCGCAAATCATTAAATCTTCTTCGTGCAACGTTCGTTCTACATTATCTAGAGTAACAAATTTAGTTCCTGCCGGAAGTGTCTTGATGATTACTTTATTGCCTTTTATTTTTGCAGCATCAAAAGCATGAAGCGGTTGACCGAGTTCATGTAACACATAATTGGTTATATCAACAATGTTGTTTTTTGGCGTAATGCCAATGGATTTTAAACGATTTTGCAACCAATCTGGTGATGGTTTAACAGTTATTCCTGAAATAGTCACACCACAATAACGGGGAGCCAACGTTGCTTCTTTAACAGAAATATCCATTTTTAGAATGCGTTTGTCTACTCTAAAATTCGAAACTGAAGGTGTAATAAATTCTGTTGAAATATTTTTTTGCAACATTCCAGCACGCAAATCTCTAGCAACTCCCATGTGGCTCATGGCATCGGCTCGATTTGGTGTCAAGCCAATTTCAAAAACTTCATCATTTTCAATATTAAAAACACGAGCAGCAGGAGTTCCGGGTTGTAAATCTTCGTTCAGAATCATGATACCGTCGTGACTGGAACCTAGACCCAATTCATCCTCGGCACAAATCATTCCGTGGCTTTCTTGGTCCCTGATTTTACCTTTTTTTATCACAAATGAATTTCCATCGGCATCGTAAAGTGTAGTGCCAATCGTGGCAACAGGAACTTTAAGTCCAGCAGCGACATTAGTAGCGCCACATACAATTTGTAACGGAATTCCTGTTCCAACATCCACCGTGGTTACTTTCAATCGATCGGCATTGGGGTGTTGTACACACGTCAAAACATGTCCTACAACTATTCCTTCCAAACCTCCTTTTACAGATTGAAATTTTTCTACACCTTCTACTTCTAAGCCCAAATCGGTTAGTAATGTTGCGGTTTCTTCAGAAGTCCAGTCGGTTTTAATAAATTGTTTTAACCAATTATAGGATATTTTCATTTTGCTTGTACGATTTATATTGCGTGTAAATTTTGGTAGCAAATATAAACATTGAATGGTGTAGTAGGAAACAAAAACAATCCTTTTTTGAACTTTAGCCTTTGGTTATCGTATAAAAAAAAAGAAGCTACGGGTTGCAGCTTCTTTGAATTAATTAAATTGTTCAATTTATTATTTACGATCTTGCATTGCAAATACTTTTTTTAATAAATCAGAAGTTCTGGCATTCAAGTTAGTACGAATATCTTGCTCCTCAACGGCTATCATTTTAAATACACCTTCCAACGCTTTTTGGGTAACGTAGTCATTCAAATCTGGATTAACATCCGCCGTAAGTGGAATTGCATTGTATTTGGTAATAATATTTTTCCAAGCTTTATCAGCACCCACTTTTGAAAGTGAATTTTGAATCACAGGATTAAATTTGCCATACAATGCCTGAGAAGTAGAACTTTGCAAATACATTGTAGCCGAATTATTACTTCCTAACAATATGTTTTTCGCATCTGTAAACGTCATATTTCTGACGGCGTCGACGAAAATGGGAGTGGCTTCTTTTACGGCATCCTCGGCAGCACGGTTAAGTAATTTGATGCCTTCGTCGGCAAGACTTCCCAAACCAATGTCGCGCAAACCTTTATCGACTTTTTGTAATTCAGGAGGAAGTAAAATTTTAACTGCTTGATTTTTATAAAATCCGTCTAATGCTGTGAGTTTGGTAACTTCTTTCGTAATTCCATTATTCAACGCTTCCTTCAATCCCGAAGCAATTTCGGCATTACCCATTGTCCCTATACCAGGATATTGATTGGCAATTTGCTGCAATTCTGCACATCCAAACAAACCGAAAGCAAACACTGCACATAAAACTTTTTTCATAT
>NZ_JBIPPD010000108.1:0-10932 GCF_044368625.1 Flavobacterium sp.
CCAGAATAATTTTGATATTTTTAAAAATTTATTTGAAAGATTAGGATTTCCAAAAGATGAAAACATAATCCAAATTAAAAATAAAACTAAATATCTATTATATAAAAACGTTAATATAGATATTTTGACTGATTTTATCGAAAATTATAAAATAAATATTCCACCAATAAATAATCAAGTTTTATCTGATTATATAAAACAACAAAATATACAAAATAATATACGAGAATGGAATATTTGCATTGTTTCTAATACTAATGAAAAAGCACTACTATATGATGAAGGTGTTATAAAAGAATCCAAGAACCGGACAGAGCATGAAACAAAAAAATACAGTTTATTCGCAGATGGAAAAGCGATTGAATTAGTTTGTAGTGTCAGAAATCAAACGGAATATTCAGAATTATATAAAATAACAAAAAATCAAATTGATGATGTTGTAGATCGTCAAGTAGATTTATTAGAAAATGGTACAGGAAGCATTAAAGAAAGAAGAGCCAATGAAAGCAAAGGTTTACTTCTAATTTATGCATTAGACGAAAGAGGTACAACAAACGTTGAAAATGGTATTCCAATCATAGGTTATAGTTTGCATTTTCCTAAAATTGAAAACGAAGTTCAGGTTTCTTATTCTGCTACGATAAAAGAAGAGCTTGATATTGAACCAATGGAAGATGATGATAATTCTGAAAACGAATAATTATGGTAAGTATTAAATCTATTTGGGAAAGTCATGTTCCTACTGATGAAATTATTATAAAAACGCAACTTGAACATGTTAAACCGTTCAAATGTTTTGCAGCAACAAATCATATAACTGGTAATCATTTATACATATTTGAAACTTCAAAAAATGCTAAATTCCCTGAATTTAAAAATTTTAAGTTTAAGGGATTATTAATCGAAATATTTGAATTTGAAGATACTAAAGAGTTACATATTTATCTTTTAGATAATCAGTTAAAAGATATTTTCAGTCTATTTATTGAAAATATTGTTGAAGAAATCTCAAAAAGTGTTACTGAAAACGAAGCTTTAGTTGAAACTTCTAATGTTGTATTAAAATGGAAAAAATTATTTGATAAAATAAATTTTCAAGGGCTAACAATTGAAAGACAAAAAGGATTAATTGGAGAACTTTTATTATTCAATTCATTGCTGGATGAAGAATATTCAATTGATGCTTTATTAGAAAGTTGGACTGGTCCAGATTTTAATGATAAAGACTTTCGTTTTGGTTCATTTGGCATTGAAGTAAAGTTAACTTCATCAAAAGTTCCAAAAGTTAAGATTTCAAGTGAAAGACAGTTAGATACTGAAAATCTAACAAAATTATATTTAGTTTTATATGTGGTCGAAGAAGTTAAGGATAAAGGTTTTTCACTAAATTCTGTTATAGAGCAAATTAGAACTAAAATTAATAATAATCAGAATGCTTTAAAGTTTTTTAACGAAAGACTTTTACTAGTAGGCTATTTTCATGAAGATTTTGAAAATTACAAGCGTCAGTATGCTTTTAGAAAGAGAAATTTTTATGAAGTTACAAGTGATTTTCCAAGATTGGTAGCTTCAGATTTACCTATTGGTTTGTTTGATACAAAATACAATATTGAATTATCAGCAATAGAACAATTTTTAGATAGTAATGAATCAATTCTTGAATTAATAAAATAATGGAGAGAGGATTAAAAAATTATATTGAAGCCATTCAGTCTGATGTTTCAGCATTAGTATATTCAGATGGTGAAGGAGCAAGTTTTGAAGATAAATTTACAGAGCATTGCATTGAAATATTGGATAACATAGGCAAGTCAGAAGGCGCCAGAGTATTGTCTTATATAAATCCTGATTCTCAAGGAAGAGTTGACTGGAAAATAAACGGATATTGTCTAAAAGATGAATTCAAAGACGATTCTAACAAGGTTTACTTTGAAACATTAGATTTATTTATAACTTATTTCAATAAAACTTCATACGATTATAACATTACTAAAGATGACTTTAATAAAAGTATAAATCAAATTAAGAAGTTTTTAAATGCTGCTCTAAAAGGGCACATTGATTATATTGATCCTGCTCAAACAGAGTTGAATCAGTTATTAAAAATTATTTTAAAACAGAAATCAAATTTTGACAGAATAAATATTTATTTTTTAATCAATGGGAATTCAAATCACGATTTAGAGAAAATTACAATTAAAGGATTTGATGATTTAGATATTTTTGTTCATGTTTGGGATATTCCTAGATTTTATAAGTTAAGTGAATCATCAAGCAATAGAGAGCCGATTGAAATTGATTTTAAAGAGTTAATATCGAACAATCAACATGGTATTCAATGTTTGAAAATGCCTAACATAAATGAGCTATATGAGTGTTATTTAGCAATTTTACCAGGTGACATATTATCTAAACTTTACAAAGAATATTCTAATGAATTACTTGAAAGTAATGTTAGAGCTTTTTTAGGTCAAACGGGTAAATTCAACAAAGGTATTAGAGATACAATTAGAGAAAAGCCACAAATGTTTCTTCCTTATAACAATGGTATTACGGCTACTGCTGAAAACGTTGAAACTATGCTTATTGATAATCAGTTGTATCTGACAAAATTACTTGATTTTCAAATTGTAAATGGTGGTCAAACTACTGCTTCATTGTTTCATACTCAAAAGAAGTTTAAAGATGCCGATTTGAGTAATGTTTTTGTTCAGATGAAATTAACGGTAATCAAAGATGTTGAACAAAAAAATATTGAAGTTCCCAACATTGCTAGATATGCCAACAGTCAAAACAAAGTATCTGAATTAGATTTGTCTTCAAACAATCCATATTTTGTTCAAATTGAATCATTATCACGTAAAAAATACGTAATTGATCCAGTCAATAGAAACATGTCAACCTTGTGGTATTTTGAACGTGTTAATGGTCAGTACAAAGAATCTTTAAATAAATTAACTACTCCAGCTCAACAACGAAAATTCAAGGAACAAAATCCTACAAATCAAAAATTTGTTAAATCTGATGTTGCTAAGTATATAAATATTTGGGAATTAGAACCACATTATGTATCACAAGGTGCTCAGAAAAACTTTATTCACTACACCAAAAAGATTAATGAATTAGTTAAGAAAAGTAAATTTCCAGGAGAGAATTTTTATAAAAAATTAATTGCTAATGCTATTCTTTTTAAAGTAGTTGATAAACTTTTTGGTCGAAAAAACATAGATGCCATTGGAGATACTAACTTAAAATCATTCACGGTTGCTTATACATTATCTTATTTTTATTATTTGACTGACAACAGAATTGATTTGTGGAAAATTTATGAAGAGCAACGAGTTGACACAAGAATAGTAAATGAATTGCAAAAATTAATTGTTTTTGTTTACCATCAATTGGTTAAATCTTCAAATAATTCACTTATTTCTGAATATGCAAAAAGAGAATCAAGCTGGAAGTTATTAAAAGATGAAAATTATAAATTCAATTTTGAACAATATTCTGATTGTTTCATAACAAAAGAACAAGTTTTAGCAAGGGAAGTAGAAACAGAAGAAATTGATAACAAATCAGAAAATAATTTGATGAGCATCAATAAAATTTTAGGTTTCGGTAATAAGTTCTGGGATGGTGTTTCAAAATGGTCAATGAATATTGAAGAATTTAAAGAATCTTCAACTGATATATGGGAAATTGCAAGTAAAATTAAAAGAGCCAAAAATTTTAATAGTAGAGATATTGCAATTGGTAATAAATTAATTTCATACATTGAGGAAAAGAAAATAAACATCGATACCATAAAATCATTATCAAATGAAATTGAAGTAGAAGTTATTGATTTTAAGGCAATCTATGATAGGTTAAAATTAATTTCTAAAAATGATTGGTCTAAAATATTTGATATAGGAGAACAAACTAAAATATTTGATAATTTAGAATTACAGAATTTAAAATCTGTTCAAAAATCAATTTCTAAAAGTGAAACAGTAAAAGAAGTTAACGTTGTAAATTCTTTAAAATCAATTAAAAAGTTAGCTAAATTTGGCATTAAAGTTTAACTAAATTTTTTTACTGAACCCTATCGTATCTTCACCTAAAACCCCATCAGCAACGTCGTTACAATCAATTTCATGACTGCCCCACTAGCCCTGACTGAAGGGAAAATCCTTTTTATTTTTTTTCTTTAAAAAAATAAAAAGATTTGGAATGAAGGCAGGAACATGCCCCGACGCTTCGGGGCCTAAAAAGCCCGAGCCGTTCGCTCCTTAAAGTAAGCATTTCTTTGTTTGTGGCTGAACTAAAGACTGAATTCTTTTCATTATCTTTGAGCTCTTTTTAAAATACTTATGATACAATCGATGACGGGTTTCGGGAAGGCCACTTTGCAACTCCCAAACAAAAAAATTACCGTAGAAGTAAAATCGCTCAACAGCAAAGGTTTGGACTTAAACGTCCGGATTCCTTCGGTGTACCGCGAAATGGAATTGGGTTTACGCAACCAACTTTCGACGGTTTTGGAACGGGGTAAAATTGATTTTTCTATTTTTATGGAAAATACAACCGAGCAAACTTCTACCAAAGTCAACGTACCGATTGTGAAAGCCTACATCGCTCAATTACGAGAAGTATATGCCGAAGCCGATGAAACCGAATTGATGAAAATGGCCGTGAGAATGCCCGATGCGATGAAAACCGAACGCGAGGAAATCGACGAAAACGACTGGAATTTGATTCAAAACGTGATCGATGAAGCTTTAGAAAACATGCAATCGTTTCGAGTGGCTGAGGGAACTTCGCTGGAACGCGAATTTTTGCACCGCATTGCCAACATCATGACGCTGATGAATGCCACAGTTGCTCTGGATGGCGAACGCATTGAGACCGTAAAAACGCGACTTCGCACGGCAATTGACGAACTAAAAGTGAACATCAACGACAACCGCTTTGAACAAGAACTGATTTTTTATCTCGAAAAATACGACATTACCGAAGAGAAAGTGCGACTGGAAAATCACTTGCATTATTTTATCGAAACCATTGCAGGAAAAGAAGCCAACGGCCGAAAACTGGGTTTTATTACCCAAGAAATGGGCCGCGAAATCAACACGATGGGATCCAAGTCCAACCACGCTCAAATGCAAAAATTGGTCGTGCAAATGAAAGATGAATTGGAAAAAATTAAGGAACAGGTTTTGAATGTACTCTAAAGTATTGAGATTGAAGTTTAAAGTTCTTTACGCAACCTGAAACTTCAAACTTGAAACCTTGAAACCTGACCCGAGGCGAAGCCGAACGGAGCGAAGCTAAACAAAAATTATATGAACAACGGAAAATTAATTGTTTTTTCGGCACCTTCGGGTTCGGGTAAAACAACGATTGTAAAACACCTTCTCGAACAAAAAGAATTGCATTTGGACTTCTCCATTTCGGCTACTTCGCGCGAAAAGAGAGGCGATGAAGTTGACGGAAAAGACTACTACTTTTTATCTGCGGATGCATTTCAAAAGAAAATTGCAGCAAATGAATTTGTAGAATACGAGGAAGTGTACAAAGACAATTTTTACGGTACTCTGAAAACCGAACTGGATCGGATTTGGGCTCAAGGGAAACACGTGATTTTTGATATCGACGTGATAGGCGGTTTAAACATCAAAAAGCAATTTCCAAAACAAACATTGTCTGTTTTTGTGAGTCCGCCGTCCGTGGAAGAACTCGAAAGAAGACTGCGTTTTAGGCAAACCGAAAGCGATGAGAAAATCCAAATGCGATTGGCTAAAGCCGAACGGGAAATTGCCGAATCGGATAAATTTGACGTCATCTTGAAAAATTATGATTTGGAAATTGCCAAAAACGACGCGTACACTTTGGTGCATAATTATTTGAAAATGATATAAAGAAAGGTGCAAAGGTGCTAAGATGCAAAGTTTTTATAATTTATGAACGCAGCACCTTAGCAACTTAGAACCTCAGAAACTTCCAAACTCATAACCTCAAAAAGAATGAAAATCGGTTTGTTTTTCGGTACTTTTAATCCCATTCATATTGGCCATTTGATTATTGCCAACCACCTTGCGGAGTTTAGTGATTTAGAGCAAATTTGGCTCGTGGTTACGCCTCACAATCCCTTGAAAAAGAAAAGTACGTTGCTCGACGATTACCACCGACTCGAAATGGTACATCTTGCCACCGCTGATTATCCCAAATTAAAGCCTTCCGACATTGAGTTCAAGCTCCCGCAACCCAATTATACGGTGAATACCTTGGCACATTTGCAGGAAAAATATCCGCAAAATGAATTTGCCTTAATCATGGGCGAAGACAATTTGAACTCTTTGCAAAAATGGAAAAACCATGAAGTGATTTTGCAAAATCACGAACTCTATGTCTATCCAAGAATAACTTCTGAACCTCAACCAAAGCCTGGTTTTTTAGAAAATTTCAAAGCTAAAATTCATACAATTGACGCACCCATTGTGGAAATCTCGTCCACCTTTATCCGAAATGCCATCAAAGGCAAAAAAAACATCAACCCAATGCTTCCTGCAAAAGTGGCAGATTACATTGAACATAATTTGTTTTACACCAAATAAATTAAGTCAAGACCTCTTGCAATGCGTCTTGAATTAACGAAGCTGCGGAGCTAAAATTAGCATTTTTGGCCGACAATAAATAGACTGAAGTAATCGGCATTTGATCGCTTTTCCATATAAGTTGCAGTTGGTCCTTCTCCAAAAAGGATTTAGCGTTTATATCCCAAGTTACTGCAACACCCGTGTTTTTTGAAAGCACTTCCAACATCTCATGTTCAGAAGGAATGATGTAATTGGGAATCATTGAAGGACGCTTTTTATTGAAAACATGCAACCAAAACAACTTGATATGTGGAATTCCAGCGTCGTGACTGTACCATTTTTGTTCATTCAACGCACTTTCTACGGCAAAAAAATCACGGTTTGCAATACTGTTTTTTAAAGTTGACACATCAAGATTTGTTGAAGCCACTACAATTTGCCTAATCGCACCTAGCTTTTTTTGAACGGTATCAAACGTATCGTACCTATTGGTAACAATAGCAAAGTCGATTTTCTTGGCATTTACCAATTCGAATAAGGCATCATTTGTATGAAAACTAAAGTCAATGTAATCGAATTTTGAAATCAATGTGCTTCCAATGGAACGGAATAAATGTTTCGAAATACCCAAAGTGATCAAACGATTTGCATCCAACGCTTTGGATCTGAAACCATTTTCAACGTTCTCCAAACGATCTAATGCTTCAATGATTAAGTTATTCAGCAACTTGGCGTATTCGGTTGGTTCCACTCCTTTCGACTTTCTGTTGAAAAGCTTATACCCTACGTGGGCTTCTAACATAGAAATTTGCTGACTAACCGCTGGTTGACTGATAAATAGCTCTTTGGCAGCCAAAGAAAAGTTGCCGTTTTTATACACCGATTTAAAGGTTCGGTACCATTCTAAATTTACCATGCTATAAATATACTTATCACAAACATAATTTAAATTATTTTTACAAATAACATAAGCGTTGTAAATTTGTAAAGTATAAATGAAATTAGGTATAAAAAAAACTCATTTTAATTGTAATTTTAACCGTAAGTTGCTTATTTGCAACTGCACAAAATAAAAAAATATGAAAAAAGTATTATTTGTAGTCACTAGTCACGACAAATTAGGAGACACCGGAGAAAAAACAGGATTTTGGATTGAAGAATTGGCAGCACCTTATTATGAATTACTCGATAAGGGAATTCAAATCGACATTGCTACACCACTAGGGGGCCAACCGCCAATTGATCCAAAAAGTGCCGACCCTTCATCGGCAACTGAAGACACGAAGCGATTTGATGCCGACAAAGAATTGCAAACCAAACTAAGTCAAACTTTAAAATTAGCCGATGTAAAAGAAGCTGATTATGATGCTGTATTTTATCCAGGTGGACACGGTCCTTTGTGGGATTTAGCTACCGACCACACATCAATTGCATTGATTCAATCTTTTTATACCAATGATAAACCTGTTGCTTTTGTTTGTCACGCTCCTGCCGCATTGAAAAATGTTAAAATCGATGGTGAATATTTAGTAAAAGGAAAAAAAGTAACCGGTTTTACAAATGCTGAAGAAGAAGCAGTTGGATTAACAAAAGTGGTTCCATTTTTACTAGAAGACGTTTTAAAAGCAAACGGTGGAATCTTTTCTAAAACCGAAGATTGGCACCCGTATGCTGTGGAAGATGGATTGTTAATTACAGGTCAAAACCCTGCCTCGTCAAAATTGGTTGCTGAAAAATTGCTACAACAATTAAATTAAAAGGAAATGAATAACTTTGAATTATACAATCCTACCAATTATATTTTTGGTAAAGGACAAATGGAAAAATTAGGCAATTTAATTCCAAAGAACGCAAAAATTTTACTGGCTTACGGCGGCGGAAGCATTTTCAAAAATGGAATTTACGAGTCGGTGATGCAAAACTTAAAAGGTTTTGACGTTACGGAATTTGGCGGTATCGAACCCAATCCGCATTTTGAAACATTAGAAAAAGCGATAGCAATAGTCAAAGAAAAAAAGATTGATTTTCTTTTGGCTGTTGGAGGCGGAAGCGTGATTGACGGCGTCAAATTTATTTCTGGAGCTACAAATTATAAAGGTAACCCGTTGGAAATTTTACAAAAACGCCTCTTAATTAAGGAAAACGCAGTGCCTTTTGGAACCGTTTTGACTTTACCAGCCACGGGAAGCGAAATGAATTCTGGAGCGGTAGTAACAATAGCAGCTACTCAAGAGAAATTATCGTTTGGTGGTTCGGCTTTGTTTCCACAATTTTCAATTTGCGATCCAACCGTTATTGAATCGTTGCCAAAAAGACAAATTCAAAATGGTATCGTAGATGCTTTTACTCACGTGATGGAGCAATACCTCACGTATCCACACGACGCGTACTTGCAGGATCGAATTGCCGAAGGCATATTAACTACATTAATTGAAATAGGCCCAAAAGTAGTGGAACATCCCACGGATTATGCTTTGGCATCCAATTACATGTGGTGTTGCACGATGGCTTTGAACGGATTGTTAAACAAAGGTGTTCCAACAGACTGGGCGACTCACATGATTGGGCACGAATTGACGGCGTTGTACGGAATTGATCACGCAAGAACTTTAGCCATTATTGGGCCGCATTTATACACCGTTTTATTTGAAACCAAAAAAGAAAAACTAACACAGTACGGAAAACGCATTTTCCATTTAAGCGGAAGCGACGACGAAATTGCCAAAGAAGCCATCAATAAAACGGTGGAATTTTTTCACTTAATGGGAATAGACACCAAGTTGTCTCAATATACCGACGATTATGCCAAAGCAGCTACATTTATAGCCGCTCGTTTTAAAGAAAGAGGCTGGAACGCCTTAGGTGAAAGACAAAACCTGACCGTCGAAAAAGTGAAACACATCGTGGAAATGAGTTACTAAAATCAAACCACTTTAAATCAAAAAGCACTGCTGAAATTTTTTCAGCAGTGCCTTTTTCAAAACACCAAAAACAAAATCTTAACTAACTCCTAACCTTTAAAACAATCGAGGAAAATACCTAAATGTTTTGTTATAACGTTGATTTCAGACTTATAGTATATTGACAGTCATAAATTTAACTTTATTTTAGAAATAAATTTTAAATTGTCCTGAACCGCTCGTGTTCACTGGAAAATTTGGTGATTATTAATTTTAAAATAAGTATTTTTGAATAAAATTTATTTTTTGTTTCTTAAAAAGAGAATAATGACAGAATATCCAAAATTTGCAGTCATAGGAGGAGGAAGTTGGGCAACAGCTATTGCTAAAATGCTATGTGTAAACCTACCTGAAATTGCGTGGTATATGCGAAATGATGATGCGATTGATCATTTGAAAGAGTTTCACCACAACCCCAATTACTTGAGCTCGGTAGAATTTAACATCGAAAAGTTACGATTGACCAGTGATATAAATGAAGCCATAGCCTATGCCGACTATATTATATTTGCCATTCCCTCTGCTTTTTTGAATGGTGAGTTGCAAAAATTAACAGCTAGTTTAAAAAACAAGGTCATTTTCTCGGCAATTAAAGGAATAGTTCCTGAAACGAGTTTGATTGTAGGAGAACATTTTCATCAACAATACGACATCGATTACGAAAATATTGGAGTAATAACGGGTCCATGTCATGCAGAGGAAGTTGCGTTAGAACGTTTATCCTACTTGACCATCGCTTGTGGCGACGCTAAAAAAGCACGAATCGTAGCCAATTGCCTTTCGGGAAATTACATCAAAACAAAAATTTCAGACGATATCATAGGTACTGAATATGCCGCGATGTTGAAAAACATTTACGCCATTGCAGCCGGGATGGCGCATGGTTTGGGTTACGGCGATAATTTTCAAGCTGTATTGATGAGTAACGGGATTCGAGAGATGAAACGCTTTATTCGTGAGGTGCACAAAATGAAGCGAAACATCAATAATTCGGCTTATTTAGGCGATTTACTGGTTACAGGTTATTCGTTATTCTCGCGAAACAGAACCTTCGGAAACATGATTGGCAAAGGCTACACCGTAAAAAGCGCGATGATGGAAATGACTATGGTGGCCGAAGGCTATTATGCTACAAAAAGTGCCTACCACTTGAACCAACAATACGGCGCCAAAACTCCCATAATCGATGCCGTTTACAGCATTTTGTACGAAGGTAAAGAGGCGAAAAAAGTATTTAAAAAATTAACAGATAAGTTGAATTAAGGTTTAGTTGTAAAGTTTCACAACATTGTTGATGGCATTTCCTCCCCTTCGGGGTTTTCTTTGGAGGCGTAGCCGTAAAAGAAAACCCCGAAGGGGAAAGATAAAAAAGTTGATTATTTTTGTTTTACCACAAA
>NZ_JBIPPD010000109.1:0-10929 GCF_044368625.1 Flavobacterium sp.
GTTTAAATACACTTTCATCCCTCACTATTCGATAGACAAATACTACTGTCCTTCACTATTCAAAATTACTTCAACACCCTCGACTGATCGACGATTCTGTTAAGCAGTTTAACTATTTATTCGCTTTAATTACAACAAAAAATCTTTCTAATTAGGCAACAGTAGTGACAGTAATTACTAGGTGATTTACTGTACAAAAGTTGCATTTTACAAATTTAAAATTGAATGCTATGAAAAAAATGATTACTATTTGTACTTTGGCTTTTTTAGGAGCGAAAGGAAATGCACAGATGAAAGACATCACGCTCACATTACAACCTACAGCAAGCTACAATTGGTTTGACAAAAACACCGCAATTGAGGATGGAATAATGTACGGTGGACGAGTTGGCTTCGGATTTGGTGAAGCTATCGAATTGAGAGCGATTTTTGAAAAGTCGGCCGATTTAAAAAATACCGTTGATGGTTTGAACTTTTTCTCCGATGATTTTGTAACCAATTTCAGCTCAAGAAGCGTTGATATTGAACGAATTGGTGGAGAGTTTAAAGCTAATATTCCTACAAGAGGCACTTTCGTACCTTACTTTACATTTGGTGCTGGTGTTCAAAAATTGGAAGTGGATATAGCTGCAATTGGAGCACCTGCCAATCAGCGGAAATCCGAACAGATTTATGCACAAGTGGGATTGGGCACCCAAATTAAATTGGGCGAGCGATTGTTTCTAAATTTAGAAGCCAAGAATACGGTTTTCAATATGAATCCCGCTTCGGTATTGTTTCAAGATGGACAAGACCAAGGCGATATCGAAAATTGGTTAAACGACAATCGAAATACTAGAATGTACAACTGGTCAGCTTTGGCTGGACTGCAACTGTACCTTGGAGGCAGAAGCCCTGAGGAAATGAGTGCCTTAGACGAAGCATATCGAAACAAGTTTTCGGGTGGACAAAGTGGTTTGAAACTAATAATCGAGCCTGTTGGTTCCTTTATAAACTTTGACAACGAGACAAACTTGCGTGATACCTATTTACTGGGAGGAAAAGTAGGTTTTGATTTGAACCAATATGTGGGTTTGAGAGGATATTACTATCAGTCGACTCGAAATGAAGAAATTTCTACCGATTGGGATGATTTGGCAATGTATGGTGTTGATTTTATTGCTAAATTGAATGTATCTCGTGGTTTGGTTCCTTACATCAACGTAGGTGGTGGATATTTAAATGTCAACACCAACAGTTATGTAGGAAAAAATGGTTTGACAGGTGCCACTTCAGGTTATTTTGCAAAAGGTGGATTGGGTTTAAACATTCCGTTGGGCAGAAATTTTGAAGTCTTTGGTGATGCCAGTTTGATGTTCACTTCGGATCGTAATTCGGACGATTTACAAAACACAATTTCACCAGAAGAATTAAGACAACATACAATGTATACGGCGGGAATTCGGTTTCAGTTAGGAAAAAAAGCGGCGGATACAGATAAACTTTTGAGAAATGAAGTAGATCAAAAAGTGGCACAAGAAACACAAATCTACCAAGATCGAATTGACCAATTGGAATCAGAACTTTCTCAGGCTTATAAAAACAACGATACGCAAAAAGCGGTAGCCATTATTGAAGAGAAAAAAGAATTAGAACGCCGAATTGAAACGAATCAAGAACCTAAAGCTGTTGTTCTAAAAGCAGAAAAATTGCAGGAATCACGCATTCAAATGACTCCTAAAGAGTTAGGAGAAATGATTGAGAAAGTGATCCAAGGTGTGGATGAAGAATCACGTAATCCTCAATCGATTGATGATCGAATGGATCGATTAGAACGTTTATTATTAGAAGTAAATTCAGGCGCTTATCGCGAAAATCTTTCGCCAATGCGTCAAGAAGACGCTTCGCAGCGTATTTTAGACAAACTGAACGAACTGGATCGCAAAATCGATAAAAACACCGAACGTATTAACAACTTAGGTGGAAATGTTCAAAATCAAGATAAAACTACGGTAATTACTACAGGCAGTCAACCAGCAACTATCGTTCCTCAAGTGGTGCAACAACCCGCTGAAACAAAAGTAACCACGGATGCAATCGGAACCACTTCACTTGCCTCTGAAAATCCAGAAAAAGCAGTAGCTACTGGTTTTGTAATGAACGAAGGATTCTCTGTTTTTACCGGTATTGCTGTTGCAGATGAGGTGGCAATGACCATTGGGGTGAGGGGAAACTACGCCTTTACGGGTTCGCCGTTCAAGTTTATGCCAGACGCCTATTTGGCTCCAGGAAAAAATACAGGATTTGGAATTAATGCCAATGTTGCTATTCCTTTTAGTGTAGATGCAGGCGTGATTTTAAATCCGTATGTGGGTGTAGGTGTGGGATACAATCAGGCGGCAGGACAAAGTACATTCAGCCCCAATTTAATTTTGGGAACTTCCTTTAATGTATTAGGAGGTAAACTTTTTGCAGATTACACTGCACACAATTTTATCGACATACACCGACTTTCAATAGGGTACAAATTAAATTTTTAATAAAATGGTACAAGAAAAAACATTAAGTAAAGTAAAAGCACTAATACTTTCGGTATGTATATTATTTTCAGCAAGTCTTTTTGCACAAAGCGAAACGACTTCTGAAAAAAGTACGATTGTAATGACCAAAACAGAACTGGATTCTTTTCTCACCGCAGTTGCTGAAGCACGACGAGCACAACTTAAAGAAAAAGAGAATAAACAATTGAAGCAAGAACTAGCCGATCTACGGTTGCTTTATCCAAAGCGTGCTTCCGAAACGTATAGAAGTGCCAACACTGTTTCTAATGAAGAAGTGCTCAGAGAATTGCGGTATTTGAATCAACGAATTGACAATTTAAATGTTAACAATACGATTCCAAACGCAAGAAAAAGTGACAATTCCACGGTTATATTGCCAGGGAATGCTGCTCAAAATGCGGGTTATGTTCCCAATACATCCAATTCTACAACGGTTATTCCGTCCAACAGAAGAACAATTGAGGCAATGCAGTTTACTATTGACTCATTAAAAAGGTTACAGACTATTGCTATTGTTCCTAAAAAAGATAATTCGCTAAGAGACACGTTAAGTTGGGTAAAAAACCGACTTGAAAATGTGCGACGACAGATGGATAGTTTGGAGCAAAAAATGAAAATCACCAAGAAAATTGTAGTTTCGACAGCAACGACTAAAGAAAATCGGGCCTACTTTAAACAACAAGTATTTTTTGACAATAATTCAGAAACGTTAAGTCCCGAATATTATAAAGACATTCAGGAATTGATCCAAATTTTACTAACCTATCCCGAAGCAAAAGTAATGCTCGAAGGTTGGGCAAGTCCATTGGGAAAACCTGATTACAACAAACAACTTTCGATGCGAAGAGCAGAATCAGTTGAACAGATTTTTATGGACGGTACTATTTTTAAAAATCGTATCTTAACATCGTTTAGAGGCGAGGACACCTCATCTTCTGCGGCACAAGCAAGACGTGTTGATATGTCGATTATTGTCAGGTAAATCAATGCTATTTTAGAACTTTAAAAAATATTTTACAGGAAAATAAAGGTTGTTACATTTAGTTACGAAGCAAAGAGCTGGTAAATCTTCTGATTTATCGGCTTTTTGTGATTTTAGGATTGAGAGTAAGTGCTGATTTGGTTTTAAAAATTAAATTTTAAAATAATTTTTAATCTTGAAAAACAGAATTTAACACTCCTAAAGCCGCTCGTTCACCGGCAAGCATCGCTGCATTTATTGATCCATTGAGCTGCACATCTCCTGCGAGAAAAATGGTCTCCGAAAACTGTGTTTCTTTCGGATTAATTTCATATCTCAAATCTTTAAGTTGTGGCAACGCTTTTGGAATGGCATAATGTTTTAAAAATCGTAAAGACGAAATACCACAATGCTTTTGCAATTCATTTTCTACTTGCTTTTGCAAATTTTCTGGATCTAATCCGTGGTTTTTTACAACAGTCACTGAGAGTAGTTCTTTACTTCCTACCGAAATTGATTGTAAACGGGTGTGGTAAAAAATATTGTTAATCAACGTGTTTGTATCAGCAATTAATCCAATTAAGGGTTGATGGATGGTTCGCTTTTCTGTTTCAAAATAAAGCGTGTCACATGATTTCCAAAGCTTAGATTGTATTGGTTTTTCCTTTAAAAAGGTGGTAGCTTCAGTAGCAATTATGGTAAAATGACTTTCTAATATTGTTCCATCTTCTAAAAATATTTCCTTATCCGTAACCGATTTCACTTTAGAGTTCATCAGAAAAGTAGTGTCCTTCAAATTATTTTTCAATTGTTGTGGAATGGCTTCAATACCTGCTTTTGGTAAAGCTGCGTTGCCTTCTCCAAACATTTTGTAGACAAATTCAAACATACGACTGGATGTCTCCAACTTGTTTTCTAAAAAAATTCCGCTAAAAAAGGGCTGAAAAAATTCGGAAATCATTTTTTCAGAAAACCCAAAATCAATCAAATAGGAATACGTTGTTTTCTCAGGTTTTGCGAAAATTTGGTTTAAAGATGTTTTCTTTAAAAGTAAATTCAGTTTTAGCACTTTAATTTTGTCGGCTATTGTCCCAATATTCGAAAACAAGGTAGGTACTAATAATGAAAATGCCCGTAATGGATCACCTATTACTTGTTGCTTTCCGTTTTTAAAAATTGCCGCACCGGGAAGAAACAGTTGCAATTCCAATGCTTGAAAATTCAAATATTTTTGAGCAGCGGGATACGCCGTGAGTAAAACCTGAAAACCATGGTCTAACTGATAACCATCCACAAGATCTGTTTTTACTCGACCTCCTACCCGACTTGTTGCTTCAATTATAACGGGACTAAATCCATTATCTTCCAAAACTTTGGCCGAGACAAGTCCGCTTACTCCTGCTCCAATTATATGAATTTTGTACTCTCGCTTTTTCATTTTTATTTTTTCGTGTTACAAATATACGAGGGGTAGCTAAAGTTCGCAACTTGTTGGGGATAAAATTAGATAGGGAAATTACCTACATAAATTTAGAATACATTATTTTACTTAAAAAAAATCAAAAAAAAGTCCGACAAATCTGCCGAACTTTTAAATCTTATAGTAGAAAATTATCGAGAATAATTAGGAGCTTCCTTGGTAATCGTCACATTATGCGGATGACTTTCATTGATTCCGCTGGCGGTGATGCGAATAAAACGGCCTGTATCTTGCAATATCGGCACGTCTTTCGCACCGCAATACCCCATACCTGCACGAAGTCCGCCGATGAATTGCTGCATACTTTCGTTCAATTCTCCTTTGTATGGAACACGTCCCACGATTCCTTCCGGAACTAGTTTCTTAACATCGTCTTCCACATCTTGAAAATAGCGGTCTTTAGAACCCTCTTGCATCGCTTCCACCGACCCCATACCGCGGTAGGATTTAAATTTCCGACCTTCAAAAATAATGGTCTCTCCGGGAGATTCTTTAGTTCCTGCTAAAAGTGAACCTAACATCACACAATCGGCTCCTGCGGCAATTGCTTTGGGAATATCGCCTGTATAACGAATTCCGCCATCTGCAATTACGGGAACACCTGAACCTTTTATTGCAGCTGCTACTTCTAACACAGCTGAAAATTGCGGAAAACCAACACCTGCTACAATTCGTGTTGTACAAATTGAACCCGGTCCGATTCCAACTTTTACGCCATCAGCGCCATTTTCGACTAAAAATCGGGCTGCTTCTGGAGTGGCAATATTTCCTACAATTACGTCGATTTGTGGAAATTTAGCTTTTATTTCTTTCAAAACATTCACTACACCTTGTGTGTGACCGTGAGCCGTATCAATGATTAAAGCATCCACGCCTGCATGGACTAAGGCTTCGGCTCGATGAACTGCATCGCCAGTTACACCAATGGCGGCGGCAACACGTAAACGACCATAAACATCTTTATTGGCAATCGGCTTTTGCGTGAGTTTGGTAATATCTCTAAAAGTGATTAATCCAACTAAAGTATTTTCTGCATTAACAACTGGTAATTTTTCAATTTTATGTCCTTGTAAAACGATTTCGGCTTCTGCCAAAGAAGTGCCTTCAGCAACGGTAACCAAGTTTTTAAAGGTCATAACCTCTTCAATAGGACGTGAACTGTTTTTTTCAAAACGCAAATCGCGGTTGGTAACTATTCCTTTTAATTTTTTGTTTTCATCAACGATTGGAATTCCGCCAATGCCAAATTCTTTCATGGCATTTTTTGCATCAGCTACTGTAGAATTTAGTGGTAAAGTAACTGGGTCAATGATCATGCCCGATTCGGCTCGTTTCACTTTTCTAACTTTAGTAGCTTGCTGTTCGATGGTCATGTTTTTATGCAAAACACCAATTCCACCCTCTTGTGCCATAGCAATAGCCATCGCGCTTTCGGTAACGGTATCCATTGCTGCTGAAACAATAGGAACGTTTAACGTTATATTTCGGGAAAATTTTGTTTGAATATTGACTTCTCTGGGAAGTACGCTGGAAAAATTGGGTACTAATAAAACATCATCGTACGTAAGACCTTCTCCGATAATTTTTGTTTGATGTGCAATCATTGCCTTTTGTAGTTGTGGTTTAATTGCGTGCAAATATACGTAAAAAATGGTTTCTTATAATTTATTTTTTCGAGGAATTGGGATTTTAATTCTGAAAACCAGATGGGTTAGTTTATACTGTATCCTAGCCCAGATGGAAATGGAAAGCCCGGAGGTAGAAAGCTTAGTTTTTACTGCCCAAAAAGAGCGACCAAAGAAGCTCCTTTTTGGGCTTGGAAAAACAAGCTTTTTGCCGAGGACTTGCAATGTACAGCTGGATAAAGCTCCTGAAAAAAACTTTATTTTATTTTTTGATTGATTTACTGATTTTGAAAATCGTTAATGATACTTTCCAAATAATTTGGTGGCTTCATTATAAGCACTTTCAAAACTCATCGGGCTGGTGTTGGTATCCGCTTTCTCTGCTGTAAAGTAAGAAAGTAACTTTTCGGTAGGCATGTTTCCTGTTAAATCATCTTTGGCCATCGGGCATCCGCCAAATCCTTGAATAGCACCGTCAAAACGATGGCAACCTGCTTTGTAAGCCGCATTTACTTTTTCGAACCATTTATCGGTCGTGGTGTGCAAGTGGGCTCCAAATTCGATTTGTGGATATTGTGGGATTAAATTTGAAAACAAGTACTCAATAATATCGGGCGTGGAGCTTCCCACGGTATCGGATAAAGAGAGTATTTTGACTCCCATATTGGATAATCGTTCGGTCCATTTTGCCACGATTTCTACATTCCAAGGGTCGCCATACGGATTTCCGAAACCCATAGAAAGATAAGCCACTACTTCTTTATTGGTTTTGTTTGCTATGTCCAAAATTTCCTGTAAAGTAACCAACGATTCGGCGATGGTTTTGTGGGTGTTTCGCATCTGAAAGTTTTCAGAAATAGAAAATGGATATCCTAGATATTGAATTTCAGAATGCAGTGACGCCATTTCGGCACCTTTTGTATTGGCAATAATTGCTAGAAGCTTGCTTTTTGTTTGTGATAAATCCAATTGTGCTAAAACTTCTGCGGTATCGACCATTTGAGGAATAGCTTTAGGGGAAACAAAACTTCCAAAATCAATACTGTCAAAACCTACTCGTAATAACGACTGAATATAGGCCACTTTTTCGGCCGTAGGGATGAACGATTTTATGCCTTGCATGGCATCACGTGGACATTCAATAATTTTGATTGACTTCATTTGCCAAAGATAGTAAAGAATTAAAATGTACGAAAACGATAGCGAAAAAAAAATATTACACAAAATGGTAATAAAACATAATATTACATAAAATGGTAATAAATTTAAATATTACACAAAAAAGTAATAAATAAGAATATTACATTTTTAAGTAATATACTTTTATTTTAGAAAAAAAAAACTAAATTTGAGTTATGAATTGCATCATTACAGGAGATATCAAAGGTTCCCGTAAGGCCAAAACTGTAAATTGGCTCGAGGGTTTGAAGAAAATTTTTTTACAATTGGGTAAAACGCCCTCAGACTGGGAGATTTACCGCGGCGACGAATTTCAGTTGGAAGTACAAAATTGCGAAGTGGCTTTACTCACCGCTTTTCAAATAAAAGCCTATTTGCGAAGCATCAAATTAGATGCTCGAATGAGTATTGGTTTTGGCGAAAAAACGTTTAAAGCCAAAAAAATTTCCGAAAGTAATGGAAGCGCTTTTGTACACTCGGGTTTGGGTTTTGAAAATTTAAAAAAGCAAAAAATCAATCTATCGGTCAATAGTTCTAATCCTGTTTTTGACAAAGAAATGAACTTGATACTGAAACTTGGTTTATCGTTTATGGACAATTGGCTGGCACAACCTGCTGAATTTGTATTAATAACAATTCAAAATCCGACACTTTCTCAGGAAGAAATTGGTTTAAAATTAGGTATCAATCAAGCCGCTGTAAGTCGAAGACGGAAACGAGCCAATTTTGATTTGGTACTGGAAATAAACAATGCCTTTGTAGAAAAATTAAAAATGCTTTAAAATGATCATCTTTATACAACTTTTTTTAGCACATCTACTTGGCGATTTCCTACTGCAGCCAAGCAAATGGGTCGTTGACAAAGAAAAAAAGAAAGAAAAAAGTATTTATCTATACATTCACATCGCGCTTCATATGGCGCTTATTTTAATTTTTGTAGCAAAAAAAGACTTTTTAATTTATGGAATTCTTTTGGCAATTTCACATGGAATAATTGATTTTATAAAATTGAAATTTCAAACCAGTAAAACAAAAAGAATTTGGTTTTCAATTGATCAAGTAGCGCATTTGCTGATGATTTTTATCACTGTATTACTTTACACCAAAACAACTATACCTATAAATGATATCAGTTCTCGTGTTTGGATTTTTAGTACTGGAATCGTACTATTGACCAAACCAACTTCACTATTTTTAAAAAACATACTTTCAATTTGGACACCTGAAAAAAAAGACAGCAAAGACGATTCCTTACAAAACGCGGGAAATTACATTGGGATTCTCGAACGGCTTTTTGTATTTTGTTTTATAACAACAGGACATTTTGAAGCAATCGGTTTTCTGTTGGCTGCAAAATCAATTTTCAGATTTGGCGATTTGAAAGAAGCCAAAGACCGTAAACTTACAGAATATGTCCTCATCGGAACATTATTAAGTTTCGGAATTGCAATGCTTGTTGGAATATTGGTTTCCTTCGAAATGTAATTTAAACCTTAGCAAGAATGGCTTTATTAATGGCTTTTACCAAAGCTGGTCCTTCATAAATAAATCCGGTATACAATTGAACCAAACTCGCCCCAGCCTCTAATTTCTCGATAGCATCTTGGGCAGAGTGTATACCACCTACTCCAATAATTGGAAACGAACGATTGCTTTTTTCGGATAAAAACCGAATGACTTCGGTAGCTCTTTTTGCCAAAGGCTTTCCAGACAATCCACCCATTTCTGACTTATTTTCGGATATTAAACCTTCACGCGAAAGCGTCGTATTGGTAGCAATAACTCCCGCAATTTTTGTGGAATTGATAATATCAATAATGTCCAACAACTGTTCATTTGATAAATCGGGTGCTATTTTGAGCAAAATTGGTTTGGGTTTCGATTTTAAGTTGTTCTTGTTTTGCAAGGTTTGCAGCAGTTGTTGTAAAGGCTCTTTGTCTTGTAAAGCACGTAAATTGGGCGTATTGGGCGAACTCACATTCACAACAAAATAGTCGACATAATCGTACAAAGCATCAAAGCAAATTTCGTAATCCAAAACGGCATCTTCATTTGGCGTTGCCTTATTTTTACCGATATTTCCGCCAATCAATACACCATTATTGTTCTTTAAACGCGCTACTGCTTCCAAAACTCCTCCATTGTTAAAACCCATTCGGTTAATAATGGCCTGATCCTCTTTTAAACGAAACAAACGCTTTTTAGGATTGCCTTCCTGTCCTTTGGGTGTTAATGTTCCAATTTCTATAAATCCGAAACCAAAATTGGAAAGTTCCTTGTATAATTTTGCGTCTTTATCAAAACCAGCCGCCAAGCCAACTGGATTTTTAAATTTCAAACCAAATACTTCACGTTCCAAGCGCGAATCGTTTACACCATACATTTTTTGAAACAAAAGTGACATCCCTGGAATTTTAGAGATTTTGCGAATCATCGAAAAAGTAAAATAGTGAACGTCTTCAGGATCAAAGTTAAAAAGAAGCGGTCGAATGAAATGTTTGTACATCGTGAGATTTTTTATCGTGCAAAAATAAGTAAAAGCAACTGTATCGATGTAACGTATTTATAAATAATATTTTGAATAAAGCACAATCCTTTTTACCTCCAATTACACGCTTAAAACTGCATTCCCACTAAGTGTGGCAACCTTTGCATTTAAAAAAGAAAAAAAATCTGCACATTTTATCTAAAAGTTTAAATATTATAATCTTAAAAAAAAGTAGTGTAAAATAATTCGAAGCAAACAGTCCCATCTTTGTACTATAGATTTAAAGAACGATAAATTTTACAAATACTATGAAAAAAACAGTAGTAACATTAGGAATCCTCGCTACGGTTTTAGCATCAACCTTTACAAGTTGCAAGGACGCCGAAACCAAAGTTAAGGACACACAAGAAAAGGTTCTGGACGCACGCGTGGACTTGATGGAAACCAAGAACGAAGCAACAGAAGCCTTGGAAAAATTTAAGTTGGATGTGTACGAACAAATCGCAACCAACAATAAAAAAATTCGTAATTTAAGAGTTAAGGAAATCAAAGGAACATCCAAAGAAAAAGAAGATTATACTTCTCGAATTGACGCCTTACAGATTAAAAACGAAGCTTTAAGTGCAAAATTAGAGGCTTATACGACTTACGACTCA
>NZ_JBIPPD010000110.1:0-10928 GCF_044368625.1 Flavobacterium sp.
CCTATGTTTTTAGAGATGTTCGGGGCGTGACCGTATCTTTTTTTCCTTATCAGTACAATCCTGTTTTAAAGGTGCTGAGAGTGTATCAAAATATCACCGTCACAGTTACCACAGATCAAACGAAAAAAGGAAGCAATGAAAAAATGGCTAGAGATGTAACTAATAGTAGTTTTCAAGCACTTTTTTCCTCTCATTTTCTAAATGTACCAATGTCCACAAATTCAGTTACCAATTCGGGTGAGATGCTTATTGTGTCCAAAACTTCTTACAATGCATCGATTCAGCCATTGGTTGCTTGGAAAAATCAAAGCGGCATTAAAACGTCGGTTTTAACCGTTCCAAATGGAGCAACAGCAACTTCCATAAAAAGCAGCATCAATGCCTTTTATACTGCTAATCCAAACCTGACCTATGTTTTACTATTGGGCGATCATCAAGATTTGCCCACCTACAGCTACGGAATTACCGGTGCAGATGAACAACTTTGGAGCGATACCTATTACGGACAACTGGAAGGAACCGATTTTTATCCAGAGTTACTCATTGGCCGTCTCTCTGGAACAACTAGCGATGTACAAAAAATGGTAACCAAAATTTTGGGTTACGAAAAAAATCCAGTTTCAGGAAATTGGATGACCAAAGCGGCAGGAATTGGATCAAACGAGGGTTATGATTATGGCGATGATGGCGAAGCCGACTGGCAACATTTACGAAGTATAGGCACACAGTTAACGAATTTTGGATATACCACTATTTACGAGTTTTATGAAGGCTCACAAGGTGGAAATGATGCGGATAACAATCCAACTGCCGCAATGATTTCTACATCAATGAATGACGGAATTGGTTTGCTCAACTATACGGGTCACGGCGCTCTTGATATAATGTCAACGGGATCTTATACCAATACAGATATGAATGCTTTGACCAATCAAGGGAAGTATCCGTTTGTTGTATCCGTTGCATGTAATAATGGAACTTTTGTTGGAGCGACTTCTTTGTGCGAAGCTTTTTTAAGAGCTGGTAGTAGTCTAAATCCAACAGGTGCCATTGCGAGTTGCGGTTCTTCCATCTTGATGGCTTGGGCAGAACCCATGCAAACACAAGATAAAATGACGGAACTTATAATTGATGCCAATGCAGTTGGAGCCATAGCTCTTGGAGAATTGTTTTATGGAGGTCAGTTGAGTATGCTTGAAAATTATGCAAACAGTGGTACTGCGATAGAAGTAATGCAAACGTGGGTTTTTTTTGGCGATCCGTCGGTTACTTTTAGAAGTGCTGTTCCATCGGTAATTACCGCAACGCACCCTGTACAAGTTTCCAATCAGGGTGTATCATTGGTAGTAAATTCGAATACCAATGGAGCAAAAGTTACCATTTCTCAAAATAACGAAATCTTAGCAACGGGAGTGATTGCAGCAGGTTCAGCCACAGTTCAAGTTCCTGCGCTAACTTCAATGAATGATTTGATGGTAACTTTAACCAAAAAAGAGTCAACACCCTATCAAGGAACAGTAGTAGTTTCAAACGCATTGTCAACTCAAGATTTTCAAAATCAATTTGTTGTCTATCCAAATCCAGCTTCAAATTATATCTCAATTTCTAATAAAGGAAATAACCTTAGCGAAGCTACAATTCGTATTTTCGATATAAACGGTCGAATTATAGCAACTGAAAATAAGGTAATTCTGAATGGTTCGCATCAAATTTCTATTCAATCTTTACGATCGGGTGTCTATTTTCTTTCCATAAAAGAGGGAAATCAAAGTAGTATCCAGAAAATAATCGTGCGATAAATTCAAAGGTAATTAGAAACAAAGGTTGTGTCATTTTGTTAAGCTTTTTTTATTTAATTGATAATTTAACTACTATTCAAGTAAGAAAGCTTCAATAATCGAGTCTCTTTTTTTATATTTGTCGTCATTGCGTCGGCAAAATGACGTAAAAAAGTTAAATGTTATGTTGCAATTAAATGTAAAAAACGAGACCTCTAAATTAAGAGCGGTTGTATTAGGTTCAGCTGTAAACAATGGACCCACACCCGCGGTTGGCGAAGCCTACGATCCAAAATCTTTAGAACACATCCTTGCAGGGACTTATCCTGTTGAAGAAGACATGGTTAAAGAAATGGAAGCCTTTGTACAAGTATTTAAAAAATACGACGTACAGGTTTTTCGCCCTGAAATGATTGAAAATTACAATCAGATTTTCTCCCGAGACATCGGATTTGTAATCGATGATATTTTTGTAAAAGCCAATATTCTTCCGGATCGCGAAAGAGAATTGGATGCCATTCAATACATCATCGACCAAATTGATCCCACAAAAGTAGTTCGACCACCAGAGGAAGTCCACATTGAAGGTGGCGATGTGATGCTTTGGAACGACTATATCTTTATAGGGACCTATAAAGGAAGCGATTACAAAGACTACATTACGGCTCGAACAAACCAAGCGGGTGTAGATTATATCAAAAATTTATTTCCGAACAAAATCGTCAAGGAGTTCGATTTGGTAAAATCTAAAATTGAAGCCAGAGACAATGCGTTGCATCTGGACTGCTGTTTCCAACCCGTAGGAAAAAACAAAGGAATTATCTACAAAAGCGGATTTAGAGAAGAAGCCGATTATATGTATTTAGTCAATCTTTTTGGAAGAGAAAACCTGTTTCACATTACCCGCGACGAAATGTACCACATGAATTCGAATGTGTTTTCAATTGCTGAAGACATTGTGGTTTCCGAGAAAAATTTTACCCGATTGAACAATTGGTTGCGCGAAAATGGGTTTACTGTAGAAGAAATTCCCTACGCCGAAATTGCAAAGCAAGAAGGACTGTTACGGTGTTCGACTTTGCCGCTGATACGAGAATAAGAATGTTGTCAGTCATCTGTTAATATTTTTCAGTTTTTGCGATACTGGAAAATGATTATAAAATTTTTACGTCTTTTATAAGAAAGCCAATCGAATTGTTGAAATTGTTTTCCAAATATTTTTCCAAACAATAAAATTGAAAGAGAGAGGAGTGATCATACCGATTTGGACGTTTATAAAGTAAGTTTGGAATTGTTTTTTATTGTCCATCCAACTTCGTTGAAATTACCCAAGTAAGAAACGTACGAATTGGGAAGTCAATCAAGAAGGTCTGCTGATCCTGTGGGAATCAATATAGTAGAAGGAAATGGTATAAAGAGTTACAAAGCATGTTTTATACGATTCTTAGTTTTTTCTCATTCAAGCCGTATGGAAACCAAAAATCATTCATTTAAAATTTCGATGCTATATCCGACCGCTTTTGACAACTGGGACGACTTGATTTTGTAATAGGATAATCTAAGTGGAACAATCTATAATTGTATAATGTACGTTGAAAAAAAATAGAAAACATTAATTTTATAAAACAGAAAAGTAATTCAAGAAATAGCAATACCGACAACCGAAAATACCAACAACTTTTAACGGATAACCTTTAACTGATAACTGTCAACCGACAACAGATAACAACAAAATAAAAATGAAACAAACCACCAATTCCATATTAATGATTCGTCCGGTAGCATTCCGAATGAACGAACAAACTGCTGTAAATAATTACTACCAAAAAGTGTTGGACGGACTTTCGCCAGCTACAGTAAACGAAAAGGCACAACAAGAATTTGACGCTTTTGTGCAAAAATTGCGCAATGTAGGCGTGGATGTAACGGTAGTAGACGATACTTTAGATCCAGACACGCCCGATTCTATTTTTCCAAACAACTGGATTTCATTTCATCAAAATGCCGAAGTAGTTTTGTATCCGATGTTTGCCGAAAACCGTCGTGCCGAACGTCGCGAAGATATTTTGGATATTCTAGAAGATAAAGGATTTGAAATCAAAAGCATTAACGATTACACGGATGCCGAAAAAGATGGATTCTTTCTAGAAGGAACGGGAAGTTTACTTTTAGACCGGAAAAATCAAAAAGCATATTGTGCTTTATCTCCACGAGCGGATGAAGAGTTGTTTATTGAGTTTTGCGAAGATTACGATTTGGCTCCCGTTATTTTTGAAGCTTTTCAAACCGTTAATGGCGAACGAAAACTCATTTACCACACCAATGTAATCATGACTTTAGGCGAAACTTTTGCGGTACTTTGTGCCGATTGTATCGACGACAAAAAAGAACGCAAAATGGTTTTGGATAACCTAAAAGAGGACGGAAAAGAAGTAATTTTGATAACAGAAGATCAAGTCAATAATTTCGCAGGAAATATGCTTGAAGTAAAAGGAACGAACGACAAACGTTATCTAATTATGAGTGCCTCAGCTCATCAAAGTTTGACCAAAAAGCAAATTACACAACTCGAAAAACACGCCGAAATTTTAAGTTCAAGTCTGGATACCATCGAAGCTTGTGGCGGCGGAAGTGCGAGATGTATGATGGCAGAGATTTTTCTTCCCCGTAGCTAAGTCTTTTACGAATAACTTTAAAATCCCCAAATTCTTACTGAGTTTGGGGATTTTCAGTATTCAAGGCAGTCAAAATTGTATAAAATCACTACCTATTTGAATTGTATAAATCGGGGCGTTTCCCAAAGGGTCGGGCTTTTCGCTATATCCCCGATGAAAAATCGGGGGATGCCGCTGCAATCCCTAACGCAGAAAACGGCAACGTCTCAACTAAGATTAATACCTCACTTCTTCGGATTCGCAATATTCCGTATCATTCCTGCAAATAGAAAATAATGAAAAGGCAACATCGAATACCAATATAATCTACCAAAGAGTCCCTTAGGTCTGAAAGTAGCTATTTGGTGCAAAACCTGATCGTCGTCAATCCGAAATTCCAACCAAGCCTCGCCGGGCAATCGCATTTCAGCAAAAAGAAGTAAGCGTCGTTCTTTGGGATCCGCCAATAAAACCCGCCAAAAATCCAATGCATCGCCGTTGTCCAAATGCGACGGATGGGTTCGTCCACGACGCAATCCTACACCGCCAAAGAGTTTATCCATCAAACCCCTCGTTTTCCACAGCCAGTTGCCGTAATACCATCCGCTTTCGCCACCAATGGCAAAAATTCGTGCCAACGTACCTTCCACATCCGTAACTGCTATCGACTGTTCGTCTTTTAAACAACCGTATTTCGGAACTTGGATGTAGCCTCTTAAATCGTCTCCGAGTCGACTGCTCGAAATACTGTCTTTCCAACTCGAAATAACTAAGTTTTGCTCTATTTTTTTAAATGCCAAATCAATAGATTCAACGTAACTAATTGGTGTTAACCCTAACATTTCTTGCAAGCGTTGGTCGTTACAAACCACTTCCATACTCATCGAATCAACCAAATTTACAGCCAATTTATAGGAAGTTGAGGTTACAAAATACAACCAATACGAGGATAACTTGGGCGACATAATGGGCAAGGTGTATATCGATAATTTGATTTTGCGAACTTTGGCATAGTTCAGCAACATTTCCTTGTACGTCAATACGTTGGCTCCTCCAATATCAAAAGATTCTTTGTAGCATTCTTTCCTGCCAATCACCCCTAAAAGGCATTGCATCACGTCGCGAATGGCAATAGGTTGTGCTTTGGTCAGCACCCATTTTGGTGTAACCATAACGGGCAGTTTTTCGCACAAATCCCTGATAATTTCAAACGATGAACTTCCCGATCCCACAATAATTCCTGCCCGAAGTGCTGTTAATGCAAAGGGACCTTCGTACAAAATTTGCTCCACATCACTACGCGATTGCAAGTGTTTGGATAACTTTTTTTCATTGACAATTCCAGTGAGATACACCACCTGTTTCACACCAATATGTTGCATATAGGTGTTGAAATTGTGGGCTGCTTTGGCTTCCATCACATCAAAATCTTGGGTTGAAGCACTCATGGAATGAATCAAATAATAGGCAACATCAAAATTGGACGGGAGATTTTCTAATTTAACTTCATCAAGAAAATCAACTTCCCAAATCGTTATTTTTTTCAACGTATTTTCGTCCAGACCCAGCCTATTTTTATTCCGAACACAGCACGTAACTTCGTGTCCTTCCTGCAATAATTCAGGCAAAAGACGTTTTCCTACGTATCCATTGGCACCCGTTAAAAGTATTTTCATTGATTTGATAGATAATTATTCGATGAAATTAGTTTGAATAATACTGAGAATTGCACTTACAATGTACTGAATCCCGATGGCGATAACAATAAACCCTACTATTCTGGAAATGGCTACAATTCCTGAAGCACCCAAAATTTTTGCCAAATAATGGGCGCTTTTTAAGATGAGAAAGATGGTAATTGCTACGGTTAAAATAGCAAAACTAGCTATGATAATTTCATGTGTTTCTTGGTGATCCTGATAAAAAGCGATAAGTAGCGAAATCGACCCAGGACCCGCTAGCATGGGAATAGCAAGGGGTGTTAAAGCAATGTCGTTTCTTTTTTGCACTTCACTTTCTACTTTTTTATTGATACCTCTTTTTTTACTGAATTTTCCAGAAAGCAACGAAAAGCCCGAACTTACAATTATTAATCCGCCGCCAATTCGCAAGGCGTCAATGCTAATTCCGAAGAAATCCAATACATATTGACCAATGAAAAACGAGATAATCAAAATCAAAAACACATCTATTGCCGTCCAAAGTGAAATGCGTGAGCGTTCTTTTTTGTCATCGTCCTGCGTTAAACCCACAAAGATTGGAACCGTTCCAATCGGGTTAATTACAGAAAAAAGAGCAGCGAAAATGTAGATGAATAGTTCCATAGTTTTTTTGTGCGAAAGTAAGGTTTCAGAACTCTGTTATTTGTAAAGTTATGAATAAAAAATTATTACTCTATCGAATAACATTTTTTTTAAACATTATATTTGTCCAAAGCTATCTTCGTATGAAATGAGTTTGACCAAATATTGGTCGCAAAAACCAACGAAGATATGCGGGACAATCACGCGAAGCAATTACTCCCGATAGCTATCGGGAAACTGATTAAAAACAATAAATAGCTACATATGCATATAAGCTACAAATATTTTTTACTATTTGTTATTTTGTTATCCGTTTTTGAGGTTCATTCCCAAATTATACAGGGTACAATTTTAGATAATACAACTAAGGAAACACTTCCAGGAGCCACGATATATCTCGATGGAACAACTATTTCGACTATTTCTGATTTTGATGGAAATTTTAGCATCAACACAAGGGGTAACAATGCCACTTTGGTAGTCAGCTTTATCGGATATGCCACTTTTAGACTTAATAACCCGTTGCAATATGTCAATAAAAAACTCAATGTAATGGTGGAAAAGGAGTCCATAAACTTGGATGAAGTGGTAATTGGAAAAGGACCCTTTAGCCGAAAACAAATGATGACGGTGTTTCGAGAACAATTTTTGGGAGAGTCCAAGTCTGGTAAATCGTGCAAAATAGAAAATGAAGACGATATTATTTTACATTATGATGTTTCCAACAATACTTTAAATGCATCATCAAGAAATCCTTTAAAAATAAAGAACAGTTATTTGGGATATGAAGTGAATTTTGATTTGAATGAGCTTGTGGTACAATACAATTACAAGAGTCTTGAAAGACACCATCAAATGCAAAGTTTTTTTTCGGGTACAACTTTTTACAAAGACATTTCGAAAAATAATAAAGCGGATAAAAGAAGAAAGGAAACGTTTTATGGTTCGGCAACACATTTGGTCCATACCATTGCCCACAATGCTTGGGAAAAAGAAGACATCAAACTTTTTGTAAATGGACTACAAACGAATCCTTTGGGTTATTTTCAGGTCAGCGATAGTTTACAATGGAAAAAAGTAAGGCTAATAAAAGAACCTCAAATGGAGGTTCGGAAAGTCAAAACCGAGAAAAATGCAAAAGGGCAAATTATTATAGTCGAAACCGACGAATATGAAATGAAACCAACCAATTTCAATATCCTTTATCAAAAAGACAAACAATCGTTTATCGAATTCAGAGAAAAAGTAATTTTTGTGGATAAAAACGGAAACTATAACCCCATTTTTGCAATAGGTTACGGAGGTTACATTGGCAACCTTAAAGCAGGGGATATGCTGCCAATTAATTATTTCGAGACAATTAAAGAAAGTCAATAGTGCCGAAAACTTCCATTTTTAAATCGTAATTTTGACAAAAATTTGTCATGAAAAATAAAAAAACCTTAGTCCTTGGTGCTTCCGAGAACACCGCCCGTTATGCCAATATGGCCATTCATAAACTGTTGTCCAAAGACCAATCCGTAGTAGCCATCGGGCAAAGAGCAGGCGAAGTAGAAGGCGTAAAAATCCAAACCAAACAAGTGCCATTTACCAATATTGACACGGTTACATTGTATTTAAATCCCACACGTCAACGCGATTATTACAACTACATCATCAGCTTAGCACCCAAACGTGTCATTTTCAATCCCGGAACCGAAAACCCCGAATTTTATCAGTTGCTTCGGTCCAATAATATCCAGGTTGAGGTGGCTTGTACACTGGTTTTGTTGGGGACGGGTCAGTATTAGGGAATAGTTGTAGGCTATATTACTAAAAAAACTAAAGAATGAGCATTATTAAAGAATCCCTAATTGAAAATTCAAAATCTGCAATCATTGCATCAATTGAAATTCACAACAAACCTGTTTTCAGTTATAGATATGAGGTTACTACAATTTTAGTAATTAATGCTTGGGAATTATTACTTAAAGCATACATAGTAGAAAATCATAAAGAAGTTAAAATCATCAACAAAGATGGATTATCAAAACCTTTCGAGGAATGTCTAGCATTTGTATCAAGTCAATTAGGTAAAGATTTTAGAGCAATTGAAGAAAACTTGCAAAAAATATATGAGTATCGATGTCATATTATTCATTTTTACAAAGACAATATTGATTCTATACTTTACTCTTTAATTCATAAATCGATTCAGTTTTATGACGAATTTATTAAGAAGTTTTTCAACATTGACTTGGCTGAACTGACGAATTTAATTATACTTCCAATTGGATTTAAGCCTTTTGCAAGTCCTGTTGATTTTTTGTCTTCTGATTCAGATTTATCTAAATCTTCTAATTCAGTTAAAGAGTTTATAAAAAGCATAGTTAAATCAACTGAAAACCTTGAAATTGAAGGGGTTCAAGAAAGTATATTAACAGGTTTCAGAATAGCAGTTATTAATGAAAACAGAATAACAAATGCAGATATAATTGCAGGAATTACAAATAACTCAGAAGCCTCGAAATTAAGCATTACAAATGTTTTAAGTGGAATGCAATTTTCGAGAGATTCCGATGCGAAAAAAGTAAATATCGAAGAAGAAACTCTATTTAAAACTATGTATACATTAAAATACCAAGATGTAGTAGACAAATCAAAACTTATATTTACAGATTTTAAGAAAAATGCAAACTTCAACAAAATTATGGGTAAAGACAAAGCCAGAACTCCACAGAAAGCGGTTTTTAGATGTTGTAAACAAAACAGGAATAGGACAAGATTTCTATACAG
Organism: Flavobacterium sp.; assembly: GCF_044368625.1. Lineage (GTDB taxonomy): Bacteria > Bacteroidota > Bacteroidia > Flavobacteriales > Flavobacteriaceae > Flavobacterium. Next base: position 9,511 of record NZ_JBIPPD010000110.1, read on the forward strand.
CAGGCGTATTTGAAGAATTGTCAAAACACTTTAACTTAAAAAAATAAAAAGAGCACACATCAAGACGCTATAAGCAATTTCGCCAATAGGTTAAATGGAAAGTTGGTTTTGTATTTGCGAAGATTTGGTAAATCCGTGGAATGGGCTTAATTTAGTCCTGAACTTGCTGTAGTTGGGGGACTTCATTAAATTGATTAAAAAAATATGTTAATAAACAACAATAAAGATGCAATTGAAATACCAAGATAAATTAGATTCTATTAAAAACTGTCCAGTTGAAAATCAAAAAGGAGAAAAAATTCTTTTTCGTTGTGTTGAAAATCCAATGACTGAAAAATCATTTATACCGAATGCAGTGCTATTAAAACCAAAATTTCAGGACAATTGTTTAGCTTGGGGTTTGTCCCTTTTTAGTAATTATGATTCGGCAAAACAAATGTTAAATAATTTATCAAAAAACAAACAATTAAATTATTCAAGTATTGCAAAAAGCATACTTAGTGATGTAGATGGTGTCAAACACAATTCAAAAAATAAAAAGCATTATACTTTCTATCCTGAAAAAAGTACAGATATTTTAAGTAAATTTGCCATTGTAAATGAAAACTAAAAATAATAACATATTACTAAATCTTGATGAATTTAAAAAAATAGAAGACATTATTTTTTTAGACGAACCAATATTGACTCATTTAAAAAGAAATGATAAACATTTCTTGCAATATTTAGTTGATACTGTGGGTACATCGGATTTTTATTTACTTTTAGAAGTCGAAGAATCAACGATTTATGAATATTTAACAAAATTAATTACTTTAAAAAAATTAATTTTAGAAAATAAAAACATCAGCTTTATTATTGAACAAGATTTTGATGGGAATGTATTAAATGTTGAAATAACTCAAAGCAATTTAATTGATGATAGTTATTTACCAAGTGACGAATCTTTCATCGAATATGAACCAACAGAACAATCTTACTATTTTGAATTTATTGAAGAATTCAAAGCAAAAACATATTTAGCTAGCTTACGAAATGAAGCTTTTTACATAAAATTTGCTCCAAATAGTTCAAAATATTCTGATACAATTGGATTAAATGAATTGGCGAATGGTTTGTTAAACAATATTTCTTCATCTTTTAAAAACTTTTTAAAAGCAGATTTCTTATTAGAGTTTGAAAAAATCAACTCTAATAAAATAAATCTTCAAAATATTTTCAGTAAAATTTTGCCTGATTTAGATTTTAGAATGGTTGATTTAAAATATGGTAGCTTTGAAATTGGGTTAGCTGTTGATAAGGTTATGAAAAGTTCTATTCAAGACAAAAAAATTAAAACTTGGGCTTTAGAAGTTGGAAATAAATATAAAGAGCTTGTTCTTGATGAAGATTATGACAAAGAAACTGTTAATAAAATT
>NZ_JBIPPD010000008.1:0-34029 GCF_044368625.1 Flavobacterium sp.
GATTGTACAGATGAACACAGATTGCTTAGTCTCATAGATTAAAAATCCTTTTAATCTTTTTAATCTGTGGCAAAAGTACTTGGTAATAATTGCGACAATGTAGCTTTCTTCTTACTTAGTTAGCATTGAAATGATTCTTTTTTAAATTTTCAGCAATTACATCACACACTTCATCAAGCATGTTGTAAACGATTTCAAATCCATTTTCTAAACCAAAATACGGATCAGGAACGTCCACATTTTCGTTTTCAAAAAGTTCGTTTAAAATTAATTTTACCTTTTCTACGGATTTTTGATTTGGAGCCAAAGCCACTATATTCTGGTAATTGGAACCATCCATCGCATAAATATAATCATATTCGATGAAGTCTTGGATTGTAAATTGCCGTGCTTTTTGACAGGAAATGTCTAATCCTTTACTTTTCGCAATTGCAATCGAACGCTTATCGGGTTGACTGCCAACGTGCCAATCTCCCGTTCCAGCAGAATCTACAACGAATTTATCGGTAGGAAGTTTTGATGCCAAGATGCCTTCTGCTAAAGGAGACCGGCAAATATTGCCCAAGCAAACCATCAAAATCTTCGTTTTCATTTTAGAGCGACAGTTTTTTGTGAATGTCTTCCACGTATTTTTTAAACTGCTTGTCGGTAGAAACCAAGTTGTCTACGGTTTTACAAGCGTGTAAAACGGTGGCGTGGTCGCGGTCGCCTATTTGCGAACCGATATTAGCAAGGGAAGCTTTGGTGAATTTTTTTGCAAAAAACATGGCCAATTGACGCGCTTGTACCACGTGTCGCTTTCGGGTTTTGGATTGCAAAGTGTCCAAATCCAATTGAAAATAGTCTGAAACTACTTTTTGAATGTAGTCTATGGAGATTTCTCTTTTGACGTTTTTCACAAATTTTTCCACCACTTGTTTGGCCAAATCAATGGTTACTTCTTTTTTGTTGAAAGAAGATTGGGCAATCAAAGAAATAATGGCTCCTTCCAATTCACGCACGTTCGACTTGATGTTTCGTGCCACATATTCAATAATTTCTTCTGGAATTTCTACCCCGTCGCGGTACAGAATGTTCTTTAAAATAGAAATTCGGGTTTCATAATCCGGCTGGTGCAATTCGGCTGAAAGTCCCCATTTAAATCGCGACAACAAGCGTTGCTCGATATCCTGCATGTCCACAGGTGCTTTGTCGGAGGTCAAAATAACTTGTTTGCCGTTTTGGTGCAAATAATTAAATATGTGAAAAAACACGTCTTGTGTTCCGGTTTTTCCAGAAAGAAATTGCACATCATCAATAATCAAAACGTCGATCAATTGATAGAAGTGAATAAAATCATTTCGGTTGTTTTTCTTAACCGAATCAATATATTGCTGTGTAAATATTTCGGCAGAAATGTACAATACTGTTTTCTCTGGGTATTTGTCTTTGATTTCTACACCAATGGCGTGTGCTAAATGTGTTTTTCCTAAACCAACGCCGCCAAAAATAAGCAGCGGATTGAACGAGGTTCCGCCGGGTTTATTGGCTACAGCCATTCCCGCAGAACGTGCCAAACGGTTGGAGTCGCCTTCTAGAAAGTTGTCAAAACTGTAATTGGGATTTAACTGCGATTCGATTTTTAAATTGCGAATGCCCGGAATCACAAATGGGTTTTTTAATTCGGGGTCTAAATTTTTAAATGGCGAATCCACTTCTTGTGCTTTCATCGGTCCGCGATGTGCACTTGGCAACTGTTCCGTAAATGGTTGTTTGTTGCCGTAAGTGTTTTCCATTTTGATTTTATAGAGTAACTTTGCGTTTTTTCCGAGTTCTTTGGTAAGTGCTACTTTTAACAATTTCACGTAATGTTCTTCAAGCCATTCGTAAAAGAATTTACTCGGAACTTGAATGTACAATGCGTTGTCTGTTAACTCAACTGACTTAATCGGTTCGAACCAAGTTTTGTAGGCTTGGTCTTGGATATTGTCCTTTATAAATAGAAGACAGTTTTCCCATACTGATTGAGCAGTTTTGTTCATAATTAGGCTTTAGTTTGTGTTATTTATTAGTTATTGATGTAATAAAAAAGAGTCAATCTTTTGTATGTCTTTCGGGACAACAAATATGTGAACAATTTTCTTTAAAAAAAAATATATAGGGATTGATTTTGTAAAAATAAAGTTGTAGGTCGGTTTGAAAAGGACTTATTTAGATATTTAAAAATAAAAAAAACAGTTATGAAAACACATGAATTTAGTGTAAGAGTTCGTTATTCCGAAACAGACCAAATGGGTGTTGTTTACCACGGAAATTATGCCCAATATTTTGAGATGGGACGCGTGGAATGGCTGAGAAATATGGGGCTTTCGTATAAATGGATGGAAGAAAATGGCGTGATGCTTCCCGTGGTTTCCTTGACTATGAATTATAAAAAACCGGCCCGATATGATGATTTAATCACTGTTCGAACTATTTTTAAAAGTCAGACTTCGGTTAAGATTGAATTTGACTACGAAATTTATAATGAGAGTCAGGAGTTATTAACAATAGCACACTCGGTTTTGGTATTTGTCGACATGAAAACAGGTCGTCCAATTACGCCTCCAAGCTATGTTTTGGACAAAATTTCCGAATTAAATAAGTAAATAGTTTTGTAATGATTATTCCTTAATTTTTACAGTAACGGGATACAATGCACTAAAAATGTCGAAAATTTGTTCGGCATTTTTTTTGCGAGTTTTTAATTCGATTTCGCAGTTTATTTGCATATTTTGAGCTACAATTTCCAAATTTTTTTCCTTAATTACACGCATCACTTTATTCATGTTTTGGTAATCAAAAGAAACTAAAAAGTGTACATCAATTGTTTTTTCGATAATTTCAGCTTGTTCCAAACTCATTTGAGCCGCTGTTTTGTAGGCACTAATCAATCCACCGACACCTAATTTTATACCACCGTAATACCGAACAACTACTACTAATACATTGGTAACCTCAAACGACTGGATTTGTCCATAAATTGGCATTCCCGCCGAATTATTGGGTTCGCCATCGTCGTTTGCTCGATAAGATATTTTGTCCACACCCAATTGATAGGCATAACAAAAATGGACAGCTCCATTATTTTGCTTTCGCAAATCGTCTAAAATCACTTTTAACTCTTCCTCTTTTTCAATCGCAAAAGCATATCCAAAAAATTTACTGCTCTTTTCTTTCAGTAAAATGGGTTCAGTAGCCGTTGCAATGGTTTTATAAGTGTCGTGTATCTCCAAAATATATTAATTTTTCACTTTTTAAATAAGTGGACTACATCTTCTTTTCCTACTTGCAAATTCCAAACCTCAATACCTATTTTTTTTGCCGAATCGGTATTTTCCATTTTATCGTCTACAAATAAAGTTTCGGAAGCAGTTAAGTTGTTTTCTTGTAAAACTTGGGTATAAATTTCTGGTTGTGGTTTTCGCAATCCCATTTCAAATGAAAAATAGACTTTTTCAAAAGCACTAAAAAAACGTTTGTAGAAGGCTTCGCCAACTGTTTTTTGAAAATGTGTGATGTGAATGGCATCAGTATTGCTCAAAAGAAACAAGCGGTAATTTTGTTGTGATAAATTCTCTAAAAATTCCAATCGATACAGCGGAAAATCAGCAAGAATCCTACACCAGCTTTCTTTTATTTCTTCAATTGATTTTTCGGGAACAAAGTTCTGAATTCCGAGGAGAAAATCTTCCTCCGAGCATGCTCCTTTTTCAAACGATTCGTTCAATGTATGTAAAGTAGAATTCCAATCTTTAATTCCTAAATTTGATAAGGCATTATGCAAACCTTGTTTGTCCAAATTGATAAAAATATCGCCAAAATCGAAAATGATGTTTTTAATCATGACTCTTGAAAATTAAAAGTGTATCGTCTAAAATTTTTTCATCCAGTACCATTTTTCCTGAAAAAACGGGTGCTTTTGTACCTGCTGAAAAGGAATTTGATCCTTTAAAAACGCGTGCTTCGTCCCAAAGTTTCGCCTCTATAAAAGTTTGTAAGGTTCGAGCTCCACCTTCGATAATCACTGATTGGATGTTGTTTCTAAATAAAACAGCACAAATTTCTTGCGCTACATTTCCGTTAAAATTAATGATTTCAGTCCTGCAGTTTTCATTCGTAAAAGTTTTTTTGCGTTCTGAAATTACGAGTGTTTTTTCGTCCGAATTGAAAACAGTTAAGTTTTCGTCCAATCGATTTTTGGGGTCTAAAATTATTTTTATCGGCTGATTTCCCGTCCAATCCCGAACACTCAAACTGGGATTGTCGTCCAAAACCGTTTGCGTTCCTACTAAAATCGCTTGTTCCTCACTCCGCCATTTATGAACGAGTTGTCGCGAAGAGGGATTGGTAATCCAAACGGGTTGCTGCTTGTTTTTAAAAACGGGTGCTATAAAACCATCAGCCGTTTCAGCCCATTTCAAAATGATATAAGGTCTTTTTTTCTGATGAAAAGTAAAAAAGCGTTTGTTTAATTCGTTGCATTCGTTTTCCAAAATACCAATCGTGACATGAATTCCAGCATCGATTAATTTCTGAATACCTTTTCCGGCCACTTTTTCGTTGGGGTCCACAGTTCCAATAACGACATTCGGAATGTTGTTTTCAATAATCAAATCCGAACAAGGCGGTGTTTTTCCGAAATGACTGCAAGGTTCCAAACTTACATAAATAGTTGCTTTTGAAAGTAACGATATGTCTTTTACGGAATTTATGGCATGTACTTCGGCATGCGGTTTGCCAGCTTTTTGGTGCCAACCTTCACCAATAATTTGGTTTTCAAACACTATTACACTTCCCACCAAAGGATTAGGATAGGTGGTTCCCAAGCCGTTTTTGGCGAGTTCAATGCAACGTTTTATATATTTTTCATGTATCTTCACGTCACAAAAATAAGACATTGTTTCGGAATGCAACACACAAATATACGGCCAATACAACAAGAAGACAACCAGGCAATTGAACAAGTTGTTCGGGATGTTTTTATCGAGTTGAATATTCCAAAAGTAGGTACAGCTTATGCCGATCCTCAATTAAAATTGATGTTTGAAGCCTACAACAAGCCAAAACCGATTTATTTTATAGTCGAAAATAATGGTAAAATAATTGGTGGAGCTGGAGTGAGTCAACTTGAAAATGAAGACGAAAGCATTTGCGAATTACAAAAGATGTATTTTTTGCCTGAAGCAAGAGGTTTGGGATTGGGGATTGAATTGATGCAAAAATGTTTGGCGAAAGCCAAGGAATTCGGATTTGAAAGTTGCTACTTAGAAACGATGCCGTATATGGAAGCCGCCCAAAAATTGTATAACAAAGTGGGTTTTGAATATTTAGATAAACCTTTAGGAAACACAGGACACACTTCTTGTCCGGTTTGGATGTTGAAAAAATTATAAAGGTGTTACAGACTTGTTTGGAATAGGAAACATATTTTCCAATCTTGTCATCTGACCGACGAAAAGTGCAACGTTCCGCCGCAGTAGTACCTTGGAGTACTAAAATACTACTAAAATGAAAGCAAAAATTTATAAAACACAATTCTTCGAAGCGCTTTACAACATTTATGATGTGATGGAAGCCGAAAGCTTTTTTTATTTGATTTTAGAAGAAAAACACCAGATGAAACGAATTGATTTGGCGTTGGATCCTGATTTTGCTTTTTCTGAAAAGGAAATCCAAGAGTGGAATTTGATTTTGGCACAACTAAAGAAAGAAATTCCAATTCAGTACATTTTAGGAACAACTGCATTTTTTGGATTGAACTTTAATGTAAATGAAAATGTGCTGATTCCGCGTCCCGAAACCGAAGAATTAGTGGATTGGATAATTGAGAATTTGAAGATAGAAGCATGGACAGACGAAAAGATGGAAGGATTCAAAGATAGGGGGGTTGAAAGACGTAGAGATGTAAAGATTCTTGATATTGGAACAGGAAGCGGTTGTATTGCGATTTCATTGGCCAAAAATATTCCCAACGCGCGTGTTTTTGCGATTGATGTCTCGGCAAGAGCGCTTGAAGTTGCGAAGAAGAATGCAGAAATGAACGAGGTATCGGTGACTTTTTTAGAGAAGAATATTTTGGAAACCGAAGATTTATTGGCACAATTTGACCTGATCGTTTCCAATCCGCCGTATGTTCGAAATTTAGAAAAGGAAGAAATTAAAAAAAATGTCTTGGATAACGAACCGCACCTTGCTTTGTTTGTAGATGATTTAGATGCGTTGATTTTTTACCGAAAAATTGCTCTTTTGGCAACAAAAAACTTGAGTTTTGGCGGACAATTGTTTTTTGAAATCAATCAATATTTGGGAAAGGAAATGATTGATTTATTAAATCAATTAGGTTTTCAAAATGTTAAATTGCGCAAAGATATTTACGGAAACGACCGAATGACTCGCGCGGTTTGGAATAAAAACAGGTAGAAATTTAACGCAAGTTTCAGACGAAAAGAAGTTTTAAAATTAAGATATTTGCACCAAATTTTGACTTATGGTTTCTAAATTTAGGAATTCATAGCTCATAGCTCATAATTCATAACTCATAATTAAAAAAATGGCATCAAAACCAAGTATACCGAAAGGAACCAGAGATTTTTCACCTTCAGAAGTGGCGAAACGACAATATATTATGCAAATTATCAGAAGTAATTTTGAGAAATTTGGTTTTCAGCCGATTGAAACGCCTTCGTTTGAAAATTCGGAGACTTTGATGGGAAAATACGGCGAAGAAGGCGACCGATTGATTTTTAAAATCTTGAATTCTGGCGAGTTTTTAACGAATGTTAATCAAAACTTGAGCAAAGCTATTAAAACGGCACTTTTTAATTTACGAATAGCGATTTCTAAATCCGATGAAGAAAGTTTTGATTTTGATAGATATAAAGAAGTATTTTTGGATGTACTACCTAAAAGTATAAGACAAAGTAAGGATATAAAGTTTGATGAAAATTATATTAACATTGAAAGATTAGCGATTGATATTTGGATTAGAATCTCTGAAATTCTTTTACCAAATGATGAATTATATAACAAACTTTTGTTAAAAGGAGATGAAAAAGAAGATAATTATAACATAAATATACTTTCAAGTATTATTTTTGGCGATTTTTATTTTCAATTAGGAACTAAATATGTTGGAAATTATATCTCCGAAAAAGCCCTCCGTTACGATTTAACAGTACCTTTTGCAAGATACGTGGTACAACACCAAAACGAAATTGAATTTCCATTCAAACGCTATCAAATCCAACCCGTTTGGCGGGCCGATCGCCCTCAAAAAGGCCGTTTTAGAGAGTTTTTTCAGTGCGATGCTGATGTGGTAGGTTCTACCTCGTTGTGGCAAGAAGTGGAGTTGGTGCAGTTGTACGACAGCGTTTTCTCTGAATTGGGTTTGAAAGGCGTGACTATCAAGATCAACAACCGCAAAATTTTATCGGGAATCGCTGAGGTAATCGGTGCTTCGGATAAGTTGATTGATTTTACTGTGGCTTTGGATAAATTGGATAAAATAGGCGAAGACGGTGTGAAAAAAGAAATGTTAGAAAAAGGCATTTCGGCAGAAGCCATCGAAAAAGTACAACCTTTGTTTTCATTCACAGGAACCATTTCTGAGAAAATCGATCAATTAAGCACCTTACTTTCCAGTTCGGTTGAAGGTGTAAAAGGAGTAGAAGAGTTGCAATTTATCTGCGAAAATATTTCCCAATTGGGTTTGCAAAACGCAATTTTAGACCTGGATGTGACTTTAGCAAGAGGCTTGAATTATTACACCGGAGCTATTTTTGAAGTTGCACCACCTAAAGAAGTTGCGATGGGATCCATTGGAGGAGGAGGTCGTTATGATGATTTGACAGGAATTTTCGGATTGAAAAGCATGAGTGGTGTGGGAATTTCTTTTGGTTTGGACCGCATCTATTTAGTTATTGAAGAACTGAATTTGTTTCCCGAAACCGTAACTGTAACCACCAAAGCCCTGTTTATCAATTACGGACTGGAAGAAGCGAAATACGCCATGAAAGCGATAACTGCTTTACGAAAAGCTGGAATTAAAGTCGAACTGTATCCAGATGCGGCGAAAGTAGGCAAGCAATTTGGCCATGCCGATAAACGGAATATTCCGTTTGCTGTAATTGCTGGAAGCGACGAAATTTTGCAAGAAAAATATGCATTGAAAAATTTAATTTCAGGCGAACAAATCCTGCTTACTTTGAGCGATTTGATGCTAAAATTGCAAGCATAAAAAAAGCCTTCTATGAAGTAAAAAAGTACTTTAGGTACAGTTTTTCTTTAGGGAAGGCTAAAAATTTTTGTGTATTAAGCGGTTATTCTACAATCAACTTGCCTTTCATTAAAGCCAAATGACCGGGAAACGAACAGATGTAGTCGTAGGTTCCTGGTTCAGTAATCGTAAAATTAATTGTGTCGCTCTCGCCACCACCAATTAACTTTGTTTGTGCCACTATTGCTGCTGCTTCAGATGCTGGAATGTAGTCGGTATCTTTAGCTTCGGCTGCTTTTGCACCAAATGAGTTGACGTCAGTTCCAGACTTGAGAATAACTAAATTGTGACCCATCACTGCTTTTTCCATTTTACCAGAATGTTTTAAGGTCAACGTGATTTCGCCCGCTTTGGCCCGAAGTTCGTTTGTCGAAAATTGCATGGCGTCGTTGCTTTCAATGGTAATGGTGTTGGAAGTTGCTTCTGCTTCTGGGTAGAGTTCTTCGGTCGTGGTCGATTCTTCTGTTTTTTCGGTCGTTTTTCCACCACAAGATTGAAGCGTGAAAGCTGTAGCAAGTGCTAGAATTGAAATTTTGAAAATGTTGTTCATATTGTGAAATATTAAGTAATGAGGGTTAAAATTTTATTTCTATAAAGATAGTCCTTACCACGGTTTTAAACTTGGACTTCGGGTTTTAATTCTTCTAAAAGTAAAGTGAGGTGTTCAATTTCGACGTGTTCCATTACAATTACTTTGTACCACTGGTTGTTTTGGTCGTGTTTTTGAGGTACAAGATCAAAGCGCTCTGCCACATCGGTCGGAATGTATTTTGCCTTAAGTGTAACAATATTCATGTGAGGGTTTCGGAAATAGGAAATTCCCATAGCATCAAGTTCTTTGCAAAACCAATTGGTTCGCATTTGCAAAATGCTAATTTTTTCGAACCAACCGTTTCCGCCGTAGGTAAATAAAATCATCCAGACTGCGACCGCATTGGCACCCGACCGACTTCCGCAGAGTGTTAAATCCATTCCTTCGACGTATTCTGCTTCTTTGGTCAACACATTTTCGATGAGTCCTTTTCGGCAAAGAAAAATTCCAGTACCATAAGGCGCTTGCAACATTTTGTGAGCGTCGACTGTGATAGAACTCACGTGCGGATTTTTAAAATTCATCCGACTTTCTGGATTAGAAAACGGGTAGAAAAAACCGCCATAAGCACCATCAACGTGTAGTTTAAAAGTTATTTCATTTTCCTCAAGCACGTCGGTAAGTACATTGATATCATCTACACTCCCAAACATGGTGGTTCCCATATTGGCAACAACAATAAAATATTTTTTTCCTTTTTGTTGTGCTTTCAAAATCTGGTTTTTCAAAACCTCTTTCGAAATGGTTCTATCGTTAAAATTTACGGGGATTTTCATCCAGTCGATCATCAAGACATTCGACGCTTTTGCAATGGAATAATGCGTGTCTTCAGAGGCAAGAAGGACGATTTCGTCTAATTTTGCCTTACATGTATGGATAAAATGATTTCGATACATCCAAAAAGCTTGAATATTGGCTTCCGTTCCGCCGGGCGAAATGTATCCGTCAAACGTGTCGGGACTTGCTTTAAAAATATCAACGGCAATCACATTGAGCACTTCGCGTTCGATATTTTGTGTTCCAGCAAATGCTTTTTCCGAAGTTCCAAATGTATGGCAACCGATGTTGTTTGGATTGGCAACATAAGCTTGTAAAGTGGGTGCGTCTTTTAAAAAAGGGGCATCGTCGTAAAATACTTTACTGTCTAATTTCGAAGCGGGGTAACCCAAGGAGGTATCGTGCGAAAAGTTGACATTGTTTTGCAATGCCTTTTCAATTCGTTTGGAGCGTTCTTCTTGGGATAATTTTTTCCAATACATCATAAGAGAATTTTTCTACAAAATAAGGTATTCCCAATTGGGCAAAATATGACAAATGTTAGCTTTTGTTTTTAAACACAGATGCACGCTAAATTGTTACAATACTTTTTTTATCAACACATAATTGGAAGTTTCAGTTTCTGGCATCATTCTGCCCAAATCATCTACAAGAATTAATTTGTTTTCTCCCACTTTGTAATTAACGGTTTTCTCGTTCACTTTTAGAGCAATTGCAGAACCCGTTTCGTCCCATTGGAATGTTCCTTTTTGGGTTGATTTGTCTTTTTTGTCGCCCATGATTCGGGTGGAATGCATTTCAAATGTTGCATCGCTATTGATGGTAATTTCAGTGAAAATGCCATCACAATCAGAACAGGGCTGAGTGCCTTCGTAAGTTCCTTGCCAGTCGAGGGCGTTCATGCTGGTATGACCATCCATTTTTTGTTCCTCATTGACTATTTCTTTTTGGTCATTGAAGAAATCTTCGGTTTTATTTTCGTTTTTGCAAGAGGTTAGAAACAGGCTTGTTGCCAATAATGAAAGCGATATGATTTTCATATTCTCAATTTTAAAATGGAATACTAAGATAATCATATCGCTTTAAAAAGCGTTATAAAGTTGTACTTGAAATGTTGTAAGTTTTGGAGGTTTTTAAATTCCAATAAAGTGAATTTCAGTAAAATCAGTATCCACTACAAGACCATTTTTTAAATTCAATAACTCTTTATCCAAAATAATCATTTCCTTGTCGATTTCAATTCCTTTTAATTTAAACGGTAATCCTTTTATTTGAATCGTCATCGTTTTGTAATTGGTTTGGAAAGATCCTTCTTTGTGTTGGGTAATGATAAGTTCTTTTTCTTTCCCGTTTAGGCTGAAAGTTTTGTAGCTGTAACGGCCTTTGTTGTAGTCATATCCGTCTTGAGCGTCTTCGTAAACATAGGATTTTTCTTTACCTAATTTGTAATACACGTCCAATGAAAGTTCAGGCGATTCGATTTCGCCCACATACTGCTGAATGGGGTATTTTGGAATAATGGCGCCTTCTTTTATAAAAATCGGAATTTGGTCAAAATCAGTAGCGACCCAAAGTTCTTTTTTTCCTACAACAAGTTCATTGGTCCAGAAATTGTACCATTTTCCTTGTGGCAAGTACATTCTTCTGCCTTGAGCGTTGGGTTCCAGAATTGGACAAACCAAGATTTGATTACCAAAAATAAATTCGTCTGTTCGATAATGGGTTTGATTGTCGGCTTGGTCAAAATATACGAGAGGCTTTAACATTGGAACGCCGTCGTTGACATATTGCCAAAACATCGTGTATAAATACGGAAGCAATTGGTACCGTAATTCGACAAATTTTCGGGTAATATCAATAACTTCATCGCCAAAACTCCAAGGTTCTTGTTCGCCGTGGTGTCCCGAAGAATGGGTTCGGCAAAATGGGTGAAAAACCCCCAACTGGATCCAACGGGCGTATAATTCGGCCGAAGGTTGGTCGGCAAATCCGCCGATATCCGAGCCCGTAAACCCCATACCAGATATGGACATTCGTTGCATTTGGACATTAGCAACCCACAAATGTTCCCAAGTTGCCACGTTATCCCCTGTCCAAGATGAAGTGTATCTTTGAGCTCCAGAATAGGCCGAACGCGTAATTATAAAAGGTCGTTTTGGATAGGCAAATCGTTTTACTCCTTCATAAGTGGCACGGGCCATTTGTGTTCCGTAAATATTATGTGCTTTTCTATGACTGCAATTGTTTCCATCATAATTGTGTCGTACATCGAGAGGGAAAGTTTTAGTAGGCACTTCCATAATAGCTGGCTCGTTCATGTCATTCCAAACGCCTTTGACGCCAACATCAGAAATCAATTCTTTAAATAAACCCGCCCACCATTCTCGCACTTCGGGATTGGTATAGTCGGGAAAATTACAATCGCCTGGCCAAACTTTTCCTTTCATATAGGGACCGTCGGCTCTTTTGCAAAAATAATCGTTCTCTAATGCCTCTTTGTACACCCAATAATCAGGGTCAATTTTAATTCCTGGATCGATGATTACCACGGTTTTAAATCCATCTTTGGCCAATTCGGCAACCATTCGTTTGGGATCTGGGAAATATTCTTTGCTCCAAGTAAAACACCTGAAACCTTCCATGTAATCAATGTCGAGATAAATGGCGTCACACGGAATTTTTAATTCCCTAAACTTGGTTGTGATTTCTTTAACCTTACTTTCGGGATAATAACTCCATTTGCATTGGTGGTAGCCCAAAGTCCACAATGGTGGTAATTCGGGTTTTCCTGTTAAATGGGTGTAGGTTTGCACGACATCACTCATTTTAGGACCGTAGATGAAATAGTAATTCATTTCTCCTCCATCTGCCCAAAAACTGGTAACGCCTTTTCGTTCGTGACTAAAGTCGAAAAAGGATTTAAACGTATTATCAAAGAATATCCCGTAGGCAATTTTGTCGTGCAATCCGATATAAAACGGAACTACTTTGTACAACGGTTCTTGGTCTTTTTGAAAAGCGTATTGATCGGTGGCCCAGTTTTCCAGACGTTTTCCTTTGAGGTTTAGATGCGTGGCTTTGTCTCCGAGTCCATAAAAAGATTCTCCATCTCTGGACATTTTACTCATTTTTACAATATTCCCACCATATTCGTAACTTTCTTCCCAATGAAAACCAATTTCATCTTCTAGAATTGTAGTACCATCCAATTCATATATGCCAACTCGTAGATCGCTTTTTTGAACAATTACAGATACTTTACTTGTCGTGATTTTATAATGATCCTTTTCTTCTGTTACTTCCAAAGCATTATATCCATGGGATTGTGTTTTGTCAATTGCATACGAGAAGTCGTTACTAAAATAGCCTTTGGCAGTAAAACGAAACCGAATCATACTGTCGCGAAGTACAGTTAGTCGTAAAATTACTTTGTTATCTGTATGAAAGTCAATGGAATCCACCTCATGTTTAAAAGAGATGATTTTAGAGGGGAATAAATCACCTTTATATTCAAGTTCAGTATTAATGATCATATTTTATATTTTTTTGACAGTTGTAACCGTCGTTAGTCAAATTTACAAAGTTGACTACTATTAATGTATAAGTTGTTCAATAACTTTTTAACGATAACGATTGCGATGGGTTGTAAATAAAGCAAGGACATCAAGATACAACCGACTGAATTGAACAACTCCTTGAAAAACGAACCTTCGATAAAATGTTATCCTATTTTGAAAACACAAATTCCGAGTGGAGGCAAAACAATTTCGGCAGAAAATTCCCGACCGTTCCATAACTCCTTTTCAATTTTAATACTCTTCAAATTGGTAATGCCACTGCCGCCATATTCGACTGCGTCTGAATTAAATACTTGAATCAGTTTACCCTTAACAGGCAAGCCAATTCGGTAGTTTTCATGCACTACTGGAGTCATGTTGCAAACCACAATTAAATTCTTTTTTTCGTTAATTCCTTTACGAATGTAGGTCAAAACTGAATTTTGATGATCAGAATAGTTGATCCATTCAAAACCTTCTGGAGAAAATTGCTTTTCGTAAAGTGCAGGATTGTTTTTATAAAGGGCATTTAAATCAGTAATGCATTTTTTTACACCAGAATGGTAGGTGAATTCCAGTAAATTCCAATCCAAACCGGCTTCAAAATTCCATTCTCTGGATTGCCCAAACTCCGAACCCATAAACAATAATTTCGCTCCAGGATGGGTAAACATATAGCCGTACAGAAGTCGTAAATTAGCGAATCGTTGCCATTCGTCGCCGCTCATTTTTCCTTGGATTGAACTTTTTCCGTAAACCACTTCATCGTGCGAAAGCGGTAGCATAAAATTTTCGCTAAAAGCATAAGTCGTCGAGAAGGTTAAGTCGTTTTGGTGGTATTTTCGGTAAATACTTTCTTTCTGAAAATACTTTAGCGTGTCGTGCATCCATCCCATCATCCATTTCATTCCGAAACCTAATCCACCGGAATAAGTAGGTCGGGAAACCATTGGAAACGAAGTGCTTTCTTCGGCAATGGTTTGAACTCCTTCAAAATTAGAATAAACGGCTTCATTAAAATCTTTTAAGAAACTAATGGTGTCTAAATTTTCGCGTCCGCCATAAATATTGGGTTCCCACTCGCCGTCGTTTCTAGAATAATCCAAGTATAGCATTGATGCCACGGCATCCACTCGAAGTCCGTCGGCGTGGTAATGATGCAACCAGAAAATAGCATTGCTTATTAAAAACGAGCGTACCTCATTGCGACTGTAATTAAAAACAAGACTTTTCCAATCGGGGTGATAGCCTTTTTTACGGTCGGGATGTTCAAATAAATGCGACCCATCGAAGTACCCAAGTCCGTGAGCGTCGTCTGGAAAATGCGATGGCACCCAATCCAGGATCACCCCGATTCCCGCTTGGTGTAGTTTATCAACGAGAAACATAAAATCTTGTGGTTTTCCAAAACGAGAGGTTGGAGCAAAATAGCCAACGAGTTGATAACCCCAAGACGGGTCGTACGGATATTCCATAATCGGCATGAATTCGACATGGGTAAAACCTGTTTCCTTGATATACGCCACTAATTCTTCAGCGAGCTCGACGTACGTAAGAAATTTTCCTTCGGCATTTCGTTTCCAGGAGCCTAAATGTATTTCATAAACCGAATAAGGTTTATCCAATCCGTTTTTGTCTTTGCGGGAATTCATCCATTTGGTGTCTTTCCATTTGTAGTCCAAATCCCAAATGATGGAAGCCGTTTGTGGTGGATGTTCACAATACAAGGCAAATGGATCTGCTTTTTCGGTAACAACACCGCCACTGTTGGACTGGATTTTATATTTGTAGGTCATTCCTTTTTCAATTCCAGGAATAAAGCCTTCCCAAATTCCCGAAGCATCCCATCTTACGTTGAGTAGGTGTTCGCCTTGTGTCCAAAAGTTAAAGTCGCCCACCACGGAAACCGAATGTGCGGATGGAGCCCAAACAGCGAAGTAAACGCCATTTACACCGTCGACTTCAACAAGATGAGCACCTAATTTTTCGTATAATCTAAAATGTTTTCCCGCTTTGAATAAGTCGATATCAAAATCGGTCAGAAGGGAATGCGGCTGTACGTGATTCATTTATTTTCTGTTTGTGAGACTGTATTTGAAACGTCCTCTTTATTGGATTCTAAATTTATAAAAAAAAGATAAGTATGCAGAACTTTACTAAAAAATTATTCAAATAATCAAAGATGTGCTCTTGCAGAAACGCATTAAGCAAGAAGAAAGATGTATTGTTGCAATTATTACCAAGTGTTTTTACTACAGATTAAAAAGATTAAAAGGATTTTTAATCTAAGAAACGAAGTAATCTGTGCTCATCTGTACAATCCGTGGCAAAAAAAATTAATGTTCTAAAATAAGATATTAAATTTTAGCCCTTACTTTCTTACTTACTAAAAAATATAAATCTTACGGGTAATAGTTAAATACTTTGAATTGCATTTTTTGTTTGTTGCAATGAGCTCTTGTGGTACTGTAAAATCATAAAAAAAACCATTTGAAACGAATCAAATGGTTTTTTTACTTTTATATTATTTTTTATTTTGGATTTAAAGCCACATTGATTTTAGCTACTAAGTCTTGTAAATGAAACTTACTCAAACGATCTGGATTTGCTGCGGCACCTGCATTGAGTTGTGTTCGCAATTCCTTTAATTGTCCTCTTGCAATCGACGGAATGTCGGTTTCGCTATAATTTACAGGTCTTCTGTTGAGTCCCGAAGCGGTTTTTTTACCTTCATTGTCTAAGGCTTCTATTAAATTATTTACGAATAATTTTTGAAGATTTCTTCTGTAAATATCTATTGGGGCGTTGGTACTTAGTTCGGTAAAAATACCTTTTCTCAAATCGCTCATCAATTCATCTACAGAATAATTTTTTTTGTTTAATGAAGCAGTTTCCAGTAAACGAATCAATCGATCACCCGATAATAAGCTGTTCAATGTTCCGCCTTGCAAGGATTTCATAGCTTCTACACCACTGTCTGGAGTAATTTTAGTAAGCACGCTTTGGTCTAAAAGCCAAGTTGGTGTTTTAAATAATTGGGTATTTAAAAAAGCAACCGCTTCATTTTGAATGCTTGATGGAACAACATCGTATTCGTTTCCTGCCATTTCGGATGTCTTTGGATTGTAATAAATACCGCCTACGTTTTTGGCTACGTGTCCCATATACCTTCTGAATTGACCCGTAAGGGAATTGTATAAACCTTGTAATTCGGAGTAATCTTCGCCGTCTTCTTTGCTCCAAGAATTCAATTGTGGCAAAATTCTCTTTAAATTTTTGATTCCGTATTCCGAAGCTTTCATCGCATTGTCTCCCAAATCTTCGGTTTGATATCGCGGATCGTACGGACTCGTTTCGGTTCCAAACCACAAGCGTCGGTCTTTATAAGCTTCTTTGGTCATTTCATTCAACAAAGCCTTTTCTTCTTTGGCATCTTTAGCGTCTGCAAAATAGGAGTAACCCCATTTTATGGCCCATTTGTCGTAATCGCCAATTCTCGGAAACAAATCTGTAACGCCATCTTCGGGTTGGGCAACATAGTTAAAACGCGCATAATCCATAATGGAAGAGGTGTGCCCGTTTTTCTTTTGGAAAGCGGGATTTCTCAACATTTCAACGGGTGTAGCGTTACTCGCTCCCATATTGTGACGTAAACCTAAAGTGTGGCCAACTTCATGTGCGGATACGAATCGGATTAATTCGCCCATTAATTTATCGTCAAACTTTTTAAATCGTGCTTTTGGGTCTACAGCACCTACCTGAATCAAATACCAATCCCTGAGCAAACTCATGATATTGTGGTACCAACCAATGTGGCTTTCCATAATTTCACCTGTTCTTGGGTCGTGTACATTGGGGCCATACGCATTTTGAATATCGGCTGCAAAATAACGTAGCACCGAGAAACGAGCATCTTCCAAGCTCATTGTAGGGTCATTTTCTGGCCAATATTCGCCACGAATGGCATTTTTCCAACCTGCAAATTCAAATGCTTCTTGCCAATCGTCTACTCCCGCTTTTATAAACGGACGCCATTTTTCGGGTGTAGCTGGATCAATATAATATACAATTGGTTTTTTAGGTTCGATCAATTCGCCTCTTTTTTGTTTTTCGGCATCTTCGGCATTTTTAGGTTCCAATCTCCATCGTACGGCAAAAATTTCTCTGTCGGCTTTCAAGGATTCGTTTTCAAAAACATCGTATCCATTGGCAAAATAACCCACCCGTTTGTCGTAGGCTCTTTTACGCATTGGTATTTCGGGCAAAAGCAACATCGAAGTATTTAATTCGACGGTAACTACACCTGCATCAAGGCCTGCGGGAAAATCGATACCAATTTGTGGGACGGGAGTTCTAGAAATTTTTTGCGGTTCAGTTGAAAACGTTTTTACGGTTCTAATTTCTGTATTTATCGGAAAACTTTTAATTTCTTGGATAAATGATTTGTCTTTTTGAAACGACTGAATTTTCAGTAACTGCTTGTTTATTGGACTTAACGAAAAGGTTTGAACGTCTGCATCAAAACTTGCATTCATATCGATTACATAAGCACTATTTTTTTTACCGTCGGAATCTTTCTTGTAAGCCAAAATTTCGTAGTTGCCAATAATAGGATCGGCACTCGAATTTTTAACCGCTTGGCTGATGGGTTTGTCGGTATCAGGAGTCATAATTACATACGTTATTGAACGTAAAATGATGTTGTCGGTCATGCCTTTTTCAAATCGAACCACTTGACGGTTGATTTCTTCACCACCAAAAATGCCTCCACCCGCTGGAGTTTTGGAATAGCGTGTAATGGTCATAATCTCTTTTCCAATTAAAGAATCGGAAATTTCAAAAAGGTACTTGTCTTTGGTTTTATGAATTTTAAGCAATCCATTTTGGGTCACTGCCGAAGAATCAATTACTTTTTTGTAAGGTTTAGGGCCTTTTTTTTCTTCAGGTTTTTTGACAGCTACTTCCGTTTTGTCTTTTGATTTTTTCTTTTTTTCTTTTTTTTGAGCGAAACTTTCAACACAAAATAAAAGAAGCATACATGTCGAAATTAATGTAAATTTTTTAAACATAGATTATGATGGTTTAAGGTGTTTCTATAACTACCTTTCAAATCTATTTTAAAATTTACATATTTCTACTTTTTCAGTCTGATTATTTTCAATATTTAACAATTTTAAGTCTTGTTTGATTCATTTTTTGCCAGAATTTAAATTGTGCTTTAGACTTAGTAAGAATTTTTATATGCATGCATAATAAATTTATTATTTTTGAGT
This sequence comes from Flavobacterium sp., assembly GCF_044368625.1. GTDB lineage: Bacteria > Bacteroidota > Bacteroidia > Flavobacteriales > Flavobacteriaceae > Flavobacterium. Next base: position 18,496 of record NZ_JBIPPD010000008.1, read on the forward strand.
ATATTTGAAATTTACAACACACAGTATTATGCAAAAGACACCACTTACCTCGTTACTCCAAATCAAACATCCTATTATAATTGCTCCAATGTTTTTAGTTTCCAATACAAAAATGGTTATTGAAGGGATGAAAGGCGGTGTGGCGGGTTGTATTCCGGCTTTAAATTACCGCACTCTGGAGGAACTTCGAAGTTCGATTCGAGAACTGAAAGCGGCAAAAATGGAAGGCGGTTCCTTTGGGTATAATTTGATTGTAAACAAGTCAAATCCCAAATATAAAGAGCAATTACAAGTGATTTGTCAAGAAGGTGTTGACTTTATCATTACCTCGTTGGGAAGTCCGGAGGAAACCATTATTGAAGCGCATAAAGTAGGTATCAAGGTTTTTTGTGACGTAACCGATTTAAATTTCGCAAAAAAAGTAGAACAATTGGGCGGCGATGCCCTAATTGCTGTAAACAATCAAGCCGGAGGACATCGGGGAAATTTAAATCCTGAAGAATTGATTCAATTGCTTAACGAAAATACTTCTTTACCCGTAATTTCTGCCGGTGGCGTAAGCACAAAAGCGGATGTGGATACGATGATGCAATACGGTGCTGTGGGGGTTTCGGTAGGAAGTCCGTTTATTGCCTCAGAAGAATCGGGTGTTTCCAACGAATACAAACAAGCTTGTGTAGACTATGGTGCAAAAGATATTGTGATGACCCAACGCATTTCGGGAACACCCTGTACGGTTATTAACACGCCTTATGTTCAGAGAATTGGAACAAAAGAAACCCTATTGGAACGTATATTAAACAAAAACAAAAGTTTAAAAAAGTGGGTCAAAATGATTCGTTTTCACATCGGAATGAAAGCTACCGAGAAAGCTGCAACTCAAGCGACTTATAAAACGGTTTGGGTAGCTGGACCGAGCATCGAAAACACCAAAGCAATATTGCCGTTGCGTGAAATTATTAAAAATTTGAGTTAGAAGAATTGAAATTTTATTTAAAACCGCTACTCACAGTCCAAATCTTGCAATGCAAACGCCTGCAATGCTTTGTAAACCCGCACAATTAACCCGTTTTTCTGCAATATTCACTGTAAAAACAAACTTATACCTTTGCACTTTTGCACTAAATTTATTGCAACCCTACTTTCTGTTTTCAGAAGATAAACTGTACGTTTTAACTTTTAAATTTTAAAAGCGAACGATGTTAGACGAACAAAACAAATTATTGGAATCCTAACTTTGGGCAATTGCCAATATTTTGCGTGGAAAAATCAGAGCCAATCAATTTCAAGATTATATTCTTGGATTTATTTTTTACAAATACCTTTTTGAAAAGCTATAGAAAAAAGCGAATGAGTTCATGAAAACGGACGGCATCATTTTTAGTGAAATTAATGATTTCTGAATTTTCTAATTATTAGCTCAAAGTTTTTGTTTGAAGTATCTCTAATAGTATTCTTCTTAAAGTTTAAAGCAAAGCTTCTTTAAATTGATAGAATTTTAGGGGTTGTTATGTATCAGTAGGTATTGAATTGGTTTTACTCGGAATCGCAAAGCTAGCGTTGTTTCCTTAAGAAGTTTCGGATTGCTCTTTGTCGATTAGTTCTTCAATGTTATTAGTAATATTAGGATTAAAACCTTTTTCGAGTAAAAATTTAAGTGCAATACTCATAGCATTCAAATATTCAACTCTTTCTTTTTAGTCTTAAGCTTATTGGTATTTCCTTTGATGTCAGGCATTCTTTTTAGTTTGCCAGTTTTCGCATCTCTAAAACTATACGATACATGGTAACTTTTAGATAATACTTTTGCTTTTTCGGATTTACTAAGTTGATGCCATAGCAGAATATTTAACCCATCGGTAAATATTTTTGGAAGCGTAAAGTCTTTTTTGTTTCAACAATTTGAAGTGATTAATTGGGTGATAGTGTTCTAAATTGTATAAGTTTAGTACATGTAAAAATATTTTAGACAAAAAAAACGGATTTGTAACACAAATCCGTTAGTTTATTGACTTAATCTTCAGTAGCGAGGACGGGAGTTGAACCCGTGACCTCAGGGTTATGAATCCTGCGCTCTAACCAACTGAGCTACCTCGCCAAAATAGGTGGTTATGGCATCCTTGAATGCGGGTGCAAATATAAAACTTAATTGCAATGTGGCAAATTAATTTCGATAAAAATTTTATTTTTAAAAATACTTTTTTATTGTGCGAATATTGTATATATTTCGAGAAAATTGTTTAAGACTTACTTTTTAGCACCTATGGAATCAAAAATTAAATACGAATTGGAATTTCCCATAAATTCTTCGCCTTCTCTCTTGTATCAATATATTTCGACTCCTTCAGGTTTGTCCGAATGGTTTGCGGACAATGTCAATTCTCGCGGTGAATTTTTTACATTTATCTGGAACGATTCCGAGGAAAAAGCGCGAATGACTTCTAAAAAAAGTGGTGAAAAAATTAAATTCCGTTGGATCGATGAAAATAATAACGACACGGATTATTTTTTTGAAATGCGTATTCTCGAAGACGAAATTACTAAAGATGTTTCGTTAATGATTATTGATTATGCCCTCGAAAATGAAATAGACGAAGCATCGCTGCTTTGGGAAAATCAAATATCTGATTTAAAACACGTGATTGGTTCGGTATAAATTATTATAAAACTTATCTTTGCCCTGGATTTTTAATTCAGGGTTTTTTTATGGTAAATTTTAATGGAACATTAGTCGGAGCTACTGCCAATTCGTTAGCAAATAATCGTGGGTTCTTGTTCGGCGATGGGGTTTTTGAAACCTGTAAAGTTGTAAATAATAGGATACTTTTTTTCGAAGATCATTATTTTCGCTTGATGTCTTCGATGCGGATTTTGCGAATGGAAATTCCGATGAATTTTACAATGGAATTTTTGGAGCAGGAAATCCAGCAATTGTTGTTGGCTAATGAAGTGCAGCAATCCGCTCGCGTTCGACTCACCGTTTTTCGCAACGGCGGCGGTTTTTATTTGCCTGAAACCAATGAAGTGAGTTACCTGATTCAAGCCTCTGCATTACCCAATAAAGAGTATTTGTGGCATACGGAACACTACGAAGTGGATTTGTTTAAAGATTTTTACATTACCAAACAGTTATTGTCCACGATTAAATCTACCAATAAAGCGGTTCAAATCACGGGAAGTATTTTTGCAAAAGAAAATGATCTTCAAAACTGTCTTTTATTGAATGATTCAAAAAATGTAATCGAGGCATTGAATGGCAATTTATTTATGCTGAAAGAGCGAAAGTTAACAACGCCTCCCATTAGTGAGGGTTGTTTAAATGGAATTATGCGAAAGCAAGTATTGGCAGTTGCCAAAACAATGGATGTTGAAGTTGTAGAAGAAATCATCTCGCCATTTGATCTACAAAAAGCGGATGAATTGTTTGTTACCAACGTGATTTCAGGAATACAAACGATTTCAAAATACCGCAAAAAAGACTTCGAAAATCAATTTGCGAAAGCGTTATTGTCGCAGCTGAATCAAAAGTTTATTTTAGTTTAAAGCAGGGTTTTCAGGTGCATTGGACCAAATTAAATAGTCTCCTCCAAGTTCTAGAATTTTTTCTTTCCAAAAATGGGTAGTCGATTTTCCAAGAATCCTATTTTCATAACTATTTGCTGCAACAATCCAGGCATTTGTATTCATCTCGTTTTTCAACTGATTGGCGTCCCAACCTGAATACCCTAGAAAAAAACGGATATTGTCTTTGTGAATTTTTCCCTCATTGATCAAATCTCGCGTAGAAGCAAAATCGCCACCCCAGTAAATACCGTTTGAAATTTCTAAACTGTTGGGTATAAGTTCTGGGATATTGTGTATAAAATACAGATTGTCTTGCTCAACAGGTCCACCGTTATAGATTTTAAAATTGGCTTGTATCTCAGGAACCAAGTCTTGAATCGTGTATTTTAACGGTTTATTGATGATAAATCCAACCGAACCATTTTCATTGTGATCTGCTAATAAAATTACAGATCTATTGAACGAGAGGTCACCAAAATTAGATGGTTCAGCAATTAGTAAATGACCTTTTTTGAGTTTATCTGATATCATTTAATCTGAAATTTTATTAAATTTAAGAATAAAAAAGTTAAAAATGCAATACAGATGTGATTTTTTTGCATAAAAAAAGTCTTCAACAGGGAAGACTTTAATTTATATAGAGGTAAGTGATTAATTTACACTACCTTCTAAGTCAGCACCTGCTTTGAACTTCACTACATTTTTTGCAGCGATTTTAATAGTGTCTCCCGTTTGAGGATTTCTACCGTCTCTTGCAGCTCTGTTTGAAACAGACCAAGATCCAAAACCTACTAAAGAAACTCTTCCGCCACCTTTTAAAGTGCTACCTACGTTTCCTAAAAATGACTCCAATGCTAACTTTGCTGCTGCTTTTGTGATTCCAGCGTCGGCTGCCATAGCATCGATTAATTCTGATTTGTTCATAATAATAGTTATTAATTGTTGGTTAAATATTAATGTTGCATAACAAATTTAGGAGGATTTCGTTACTGTGCAACATATTTAGAGTTTTTTTATTTCGATTGTTAATAACTTTGTGTAAATGTTGACAAACTTTCTTGGTTTTTATAAATTTCGCATTAATTCAGTGTTTATAATGCTTAGCAAGCCTTTGCTTCATTCGAAAATGTCGTTCCGTTCAAAATATCTTTACTGTTCATCTTTTTCTTTCCGGGTAATTGCAATTCAAGTAAAAAGAGGAATCCATTTTCAACTGCTACTTTAATTGAGTTTTTATCTGTAATCAAACTTCCTATTTTTAAATGGTGCAATTCTTCTTGCCAAAGTGCTTTGTATACTTTTACCTGAAGCTCTTTCTGCTTGTCTTGCAGTACGAACCAAGCCGCTGGATAGGGTGAAAGCCCTCGAATTAAATTGAAAATAGATGTGCCGCTTTGAGTCCAGTCTATTTTGCAATTTTCTTTATGGAGTTTATGAGCGGTTTTAAGGTCGGAAGTATCTTGTTGAATTTGAGTTGTCACTTTCTGATTTTCAATTAAATTTAAGGTTTCAATTACCGTTTCACTTCCCAAGTCCATTAGTCGGTCGTGTAGGCTTTCCGCATTTTCATCTGGCGAAATAGCAATTTCTTTACTCAAAATCATCGCTCCTGTATCAATTTTATCATCAATAAAAAACGTAGTCACGCCCGTTTTTTGATCCCCATTGATTATTGCCCAATTGATTGGTGCAGCACCACGGTAATCGGGAAGGAGTGAAGCATGTAAATTAAACGTACCCAATTTAGGCATTTCCCACACTATTTTTGGTAACATCCGAAACGCCACAACCACTTGCAAATTCGCATTTAAACTCTTTAATTCGGCAATAAAATTGTCGTCTTTTAAATTAGTGGGCTGCAATAATTTTAAATTGTGTTCCAATGCATATTCTTTCACGGCCGAGTATTTTATTTTTTGACCTCGACCTGCTGGTTTGTCTGCAGCGGTAATGACACCCACTATTTCGTAGTTGTTTTTCAAAATGCTATCGAGAATGCCCACGGCAAAATCGGGGGTTCCCATAAATACTATTTTTAGTTGTTCCATTATTTTTTTAATCGGTATTGGTTGTTGGGTAGTATTTCAATTTTTTTGTGCTCTAATAATTCTTGCAATGCAAAGATAACCTGATGCGATGGTTGTTTCAATATTTTTTCTAAACTTCGAGAATCTAAAGATTGGCTTTCAAGAACTGAAATAATTTGCTGATACACAGTGCTACTCTGCAAAGGTGTTTTTTTCAAAGAAATACAATAGGAACAAATACCACAATTTTCCTTTTTTTCTTCCCCAAAGTAGGCCAATATTAGTTTGGATTTGCAAACATCTTTTGTTGTTACATAATGTAAAACAGCGTCTAATTGTTTGGTTTTTAAATCGTTTTGAATCGCTAAAAATTTAGAAACCCGGTTGATTGTTCGCTCGTCTTCCCGCACTTCGTTAAAAATTATCGTACTGTCGGTTCCCGTGGCACGATAGGAAATGATGTCTTTTTGATGCAATTGTTCCAAAATTCCTGTCACCTTTTCTACAGTGGTTTGTGCTTTTTTTGCAATCAAAATCAAGTTTAATGTGGCGGGAACTTCATAAATTCCAGGATATGTTCGTAAAATGGTAACAATAGTTTCTTCCTGATGCGGATGCAAACTCATGTACCGCAGCACTTCTTTGGAAGGAATAAGAAATTGAACGGTTATTTTTTCAGAAAATTCTTGCGAATGCGTCAAAATTCCTTGTCGGTCTAAAAACTGAATCGCGTTAAATGTTTTCAATACGGGAAACTGGTATTGGGCACAAAATTCGTTGAGGTTGAATGTAAAGCATTCATCAATTCCTTCGCCGTATCCAATTTTAAAATACGAATTTAATTTTTTGTAGACTTTCGTCAAAAAGTCTTTGTCGGGTAAAACCGATAAAAATTGCCCCTCGGCTTGCATAAAATCGGATGGCGAATGCAACAAAACGGCAAATGCTTTTTGACCATTTCGGCCGCTTCGTCCCGCTTCTTGGTAGTAGCTTTCCATCGAATCCGGCAGTTGAATGTGGATAACGGTCTTTACGTTTCCTTTGTCAATTCCCATCCCAAAAGCATTGGTTGCCACAATAACTTGGACTTTTTCGGTGGTCCAGAGCTCCATGTTTTTGTTTTTTTCATTCGTACTCAAACCGCCGTGGTAGTAGGTTGCTCGAATGCCAGACTGTGTTAATTGCCGCGAAATTTCGATACAAGATTTTCTATTTCGAACATATACAATAGAAGATTCTGGGTTTTTGGTTACAATTTGAACCAAACGGTACATTTTGTCTTCCACTTCAAAAACCATGTAGGCAATATTTTCCCGGTCAAAAGATTTTTCAAAAATAGCAGCATCTTCTATTTTTAAAATTTTTAAAATATCTTGCTTCACACGTGGCGTTGCTGAGGCAGTAAGCGCCAAAATGGGTGTTTCGGGAAAATGTGTTTTGAGGTTTGTAATTTTGAGGTAAGCCGGTCTAAAGTCATTGCCCCATTGCGAAATACAGTGTGCTTCGTCAACGGCAATCAAATGTATCGGCAAGTTTTTAAGCCGCTCTAAAATCCAGTCGGACTGCAATCGTTCGGGAGAGAGATAGAGCAATTTGTAATTTCCATATTGGCAATTATCGAGTAAGTCACTTGCTTCATCGCTGGAAATTCCACCAGTCAGTCCAATCGCTTTTATGCCTTTTTTCTGTAGGTTTTCGACTTGGTCTTTTATCAACGATACCAGTGGAGAGATCACTAAGGTCAGCCCGTCTTGAGCGAGTGCAGGAATTTGATAACAAATGGATTTTCCGCCGCCGGTAGGCAACTGAGCGAATGTATCTTTTTGAGCAAGAACATTGGCTATAATTTCCGCTTGTAAACCTCTAAAATCGTCGTGATTCCAGTATTTTTTAAGCAGTTGAAGTGTTTCGTTCATTGCTGTATCTTTACAAATAGTTTATCAACGAAAGTACGGTTTTTTGTGTAATACCGTTGCTCAATTCGAAACCTATTGATTGACTTGCTCTAGGATAAAAGCAATTCGGTCGTCTAATGTGCCTTTTGGAACCTCGATTAAGTCGTAACCGTAATGTTGGTAGGTTCCCATTAAGTGATTGTAAATCAATTTGGCTTGTTCGTAATTTTCATACCGTTCGGCATCGCTCACGTAAATCTCTTCCCAAGGCGGTAAAATAAATATTTTGGTGTATAGGTGTTCTTTGCAACACAAATCAAAATGGGCAGGATAGCTGTCGCCAATATAATGCATATAGGCCAAAACATCAGGAATTCCACGGTCTAAAAACACAAGGGAAGTTGGTTCTTGACATGCATTTTGAAATTGTTTTTTTCGACCTTCCAACAAAAGTTCACTAAAAAGCAAAGGGTTTTCAAGAAATAATTGTTCAATCCCTTGTTTTTTGGCTTTCATAGTTACTTCGCGCGAAACTTCGGGATAACAACAAAATCCTCTGGCAATTAAACCTTCGATGATGGTGGTTTTTCCAGTTCCAGGACCGCCAATAATAACAATTATTTCTTTTTGCATTTTTTTGAAATAAGTGGCAAATTTACTTAAACTAAACGGGATATCGAAAGTATTTTTCAGTCCATTTCGTAATTTTAAATTTTGCAGATGGCTTTTAAAGTCAGTAGTTGCGATAATTTCAATTTTTGGGCGTTCCCCGCCACGGCAGGTCGGGTCTTTTGCTACAATTTTTTTGTGACAAACCTGAGCTTTTCAAAAAAACGAAACTCAAAGCTGCAAAAAAGGATTTTCCCGAAACTTCGGTACACCCCTGAGGCAAAATGCAGCAGTACATTCAACTATCGAAATCCAAAAATAAATAGTAGCAGAAACCCATTTTTCAACCATTGTTCGTTGGAGCATGCTAAATTGGCCTAAAGCCCAAATAAAAAGTTTACAGTCTCTATCTTTTACATTATATTTGTTGTTTATTTTCAAAAACTAAGATGGATAAAAAAACAGAAGAATTTTACATACGATTGAAGGAGGAACTCAGTACAACTTCCGTTTGGCCTTCGGAGTATCTTTACAAATTTATCGTACCTTCAGAGTTAAAAAAGATTCTTGAAATAGAAAGCGCGTTCAATAATATGGGTGCGGTAATCAAGACTACACAATCTAAAACTGGAAAATACACCAGTGTTTCTGTCGATGTTCAAATGCAAAATCCAGATGCTGTGATTGCTAAATACATTGAAGTTTCAGGAATAGAAGGAATAATTTCATTATAATGGTAAACGAAAAAAAGTACAGTAAAGAAACCGCAAACGATGTGGTTTATAATTTAGAATACAATTCTGAAAGACCGCCTTTAATGATTCCTGAATACGGCAGGCATTTGCAAAAATTGATTAATCAAGCCGTTGCTATTGAAGATCGTGTGGAGCGGAATAAAATTGCCAAATACATTATACAAGTGATGGGAAATTTAAACCCCCATTTGCGTGATGTGCCTGATTTTCAGCATAAATTGTGGGATCAGTTGTTTATCATGTCTGATTTTAAATTGGATGCCGATTCTCCCTATCCGATTCTTTCGCGTGAAGTATTGCAACTCAAACCCGATAAATTACCGTATCCACAAAATTTTCCAAAATACCGCTTTTATGGCAATAATATCAAGTACATGATTGATGTGGCCAATAAATGGGAAGAAGGCGAATTGAAGAGTGCTCTTGTAAAAGTGATTGCCAATCACATGAAAAAATCCTACTTGAGTTGGAATAAAGACACGGTAAAAGATGATGTTATTTTTGAACATTTGTACGAACTTTCCAACGGAAAAATTAATTTGTTAGAAAGTTCCGAAGAGTTGATCAATACCAGTGATTTGTTGCGAACCAATCAACGAAGTTCCAACAAAATTTCGACGACTTCCACGCTGAAACCCAAAATTATGAAAAAGGGCAAACCGGGAAATCCAGTGCACAAAAATCAAAACAGAAAACCTTAAAAGAAGTTGTGGGTTAGGAGTTGTAAGTTGTGAGTTACGTTTGTCACGGCTTATAATTCCTAAATTGTAACTCCGAACTAATTACTAAAACAAATGGGAGTTTTTAAAATAGAAGGCGGTATTCGCCTAAAAGGAGAAGTAGTTCCACAGGGAGCTAAAAATGAGGCATTGCAAATATTGTGTGCCGTACTTTTAACATCTGATAAAGTAACCATCAATAATATTCCCGATATTATCGATGTCAATAAACTAATTACATTACTCGAAAATTTAGGGGTAAAAACTCAGCGAAACGAGAAAGGTTCGATCACTTTTCAAGCAGATGCTGTAAATGTTAACTATCTAGAAACCGAAGCTTTTAAAAAAGAAGGCGGATCCTTACGAGGTTCAATCATGATTGTAGGGCCACTTTTGGCACGATTTGGAAAAGGATACATCCCAAAACCCGGTGGCGACAAAATTGGACGTCGTAGATTGGACACCCATTTTGAAGGATTTATTAATTTGGGAGCCAAATTTAGATACAACCGTGAAGATCATTTTTATGGTGTAGAACAAACGGCCGAGGGCCTTGTAGGAACTCACATGTTACTCGATGAAGCTTCTGTTACTGGAACGGCCAACATTGTAATGACGGCTGTTTTGGCTAAAGGAATTACAACTATTTACAACGCGGCATGCGAACCTTATTTGCAACAATTGTGCAAAATGCTCAACTCAATGGGTGCAAAAATTACTGGCGTGGGTTCGAATTTGTTAACTATCGAAGGCGTTACAAGTTTAAATGGTTGTACCCATCGCATTTTACCCGACATGATCGAAATTGGTTCGTGGATTGGTCTTGCGGCAATGACCAGAAGTGAAATTACCATCAAAAACGTGAGTTGGGAAAATTTAGGTTTGATTCCATCCACATTTAGAAAACTAGGAATTACATTAGAAAAAAGGGGTGACGACATTTACATTCCCGAACATAAAGACGGTTACCAAATCAAAACCGATATCGACGGCTCCATTCTTACCGTTGCCGACGCACCTTGGCCGGGCTTTACACCTGATTTATTAAGCATCGTTTTGGTTACTGCAACGCAAGCAAAAGGCGATTTACTTATTCACCAAAAAATGTTTGAAAGTCGTTTGTTTTTTGTAGATAAACTGATTGATATGGGGGCCAAAATCATGCTGTGCGATCCGCATCGCGCTGTTGTGATGGGACACAATTTTCAATCCCAATTAAAAGCGACTACGATGTCTTCGCCAGATATTCGGGCTGGAATTTCATTATTGATTGCTGCACTTTCTGCTAAAGGAACGAGTACCATTCAAAATATAGAACAAATTGACCGTGGATATGAACGCATCGACGAACGATTGAGGGCTTTGGGAGCTAAGATTGTGAGAGAGTCTTAAAATTATATTTACTTAAATAGTAAAAAACCGAAGTTCAAATAATGGACTTCGGTTTTTTCATGCTCTTTGCACTTTTAGTTAATCTACAAAATTCAAAATTTGAAGTCCAAAGATTACACCATCGCCTATAAATCCGTTTTGGTAGGATCGAACATAATCGACTCGAAACATTTTAAATTTTCCAAAGCCCAATCGGTCTAAACCAATCGTAAATTCCTGATAAGGCTTTCGATCGGGAACAGATAAGTTGTGAAATCCTACAATCAACGTACTGTTTAACTTGTTTAAAAGCGGAATTTTATTCATGATATAACCTTCAAAATTGTGTTCGGCATGCATTTCAAAATAACTGTCGTTGGTACTGTTGGTGTAATACGGCATCAAATTAAACACATTTAAATAACTCGAACTCGTGCCAACGCGTGTTTGATTTCCATTAAAATGTTGGTAATCTATAAACGAAATACCGTCGGCGTTAAAAAATTTCCCACCTTTCAAATTGGTCGAAAAGGTTCCTTTATTACCCAAAGTTTTGTTGTAAAAAATACGTCCGGCGATTTGTTCGAATTCATAATTGGACGCTGTAGCTGCAAAAGCTTTTTCAAAATTCAGAAACAAAGTTGGGAATTTCTCGTTTCTCAAATTTAATTTTGCATCCGGTCTCGAAATGTATTTTTGACCAAAATTAATGTGGGTTCCAATGTTCACTTTTGTCAAATGATGCGTTTCAAAAGCGGGCGTAATGTAATCAAATGGCGCTAAGGGATTGTTGGAGGTATAAACATCGCTGTTTTTGATGATGGTAAAATCGGTGTTGTTGAACAAATTTTTTCGTTGTTCGTAACCCAAACTTCCCGAAAGATATACGCCGTTCGCAACGTCCTGGCCGTATGCCAAAGATGCAAATTCTTTGTTGTACAGTTTCATAAAATTGTTTTTGAAAAACAACGTGCTAACGGAATTTATTAATTTTGAAATGGGGTTATTTTCATTAAACTGACTCACCGTACTACCGCCCGAAAGACTGATAGTGGCGTAATTTTGAGTATTGAAACGGTGAATGTAACTTCCTACCACGCGAAGCCTATCTTCGGCAAAGCCGTAATTAAAAGCAGAACGGATTCGGGTATACTTGCCGTTTTCTTCGTTGAATTTTGTGAAAGAAAAACCACTGTCTAAATTCCAGCCTTGCACGGTATTGTAACTTATAGAATTCAATTTCGAAATTCCTTCATAGGCCAAAGTCCAGTTTTTCTTCGAATTCTTGTAGCTGTAACCGGTAAGAATGTCAAAAAGTTTGAATCTGTTGTTTTTGGCGTCAATCGAATCCAAGTATTTGTCCGATTTTCGCAAAACTTGTAAGCTGTCTTTCTTGATGTAATCTTTTGTTTCTTCGAGGGTTAAAGGAACCGGCCGAACGGTGTTCCAAAAGGTGGAATCTTTTTTATTGGCATTTTCTTCAAAACTCAAAATTTCATTGGTGAACGTTTTCTTAGAAAATTCGTCTGGAAATTCATAATTCGTAAAAACGTGTGTGAATTTTCCTAAAAAGGTAATGCCAAACGCTCCTGCATTGAATTCTAAAGACTGACTGTTTTTAGACCAAATATGGGTTTTGTTGTTGTAGCTAAAATTCTGTTTTAAATTCATCGTGTTCATGAATTCTTGTTTGGCACGATAGCCTTTGATTTCAACATCCACGCCATAAATCGCCCAGCTGTCCTCCACGATGTAAATGTAGCCTTCAAAAACAGGTTCGGCATCCCGTCTTGGAACGAGTTTGATTTTGTTGATCATTTGGTTGTTTTCGTCTTGAAAAGTACCTTCCAAAACGTATTTGTAGTAGTTAAAAGCATTGTCGGCTATGGGCGAAATCATTTTTGCACCCAATGAAACGGTGTTGCTATAAAAATCAAAAGCACTTCCACGAGCCGAATTGTAACTGTAGCCGTTATCGTCACCGCTAATTTTGGAAGCAATGATTCGCTCCTTGAAATTACTTGGTTTTTCGTACATGATTTTAGAAATCGTTTCCGAAAGGTAGATGATTCCGGTTCCTGTAGAATCCAACGATCCGTCCATATCGCCAATCTCTTGACCCAATATCTTTTTTGGTGCATTTTTTAATTTGAAAATACCGCGGGAATAAAAGTCGGCTTTAAAACGACCCGTTTTTTCAGAGTTGTCTTTTCGTGCTGCAATGGCTTTTCGGATCACACTATTGGCTGGATTGTCCTTTGTATTAATGACTACTTCGGCCAAATCAATGTTTTCTTCTGTTAATTGTGCATTCAGAACATAAGGAAATTGCGTAATGTTTACCGTCTTTTTTGCCGTTTTAAATCCCAAGTATTGAAAAACAATAACGTAATTTCCAAGCTTTTTGATATTGAGTTCATAGCTACCATTTTCGTTAGATGAAGTTCCGTTGTAGGTATTTTCGATAAAAACAGAAACTGCAGGAAGTGCGGTTCCTTTAGCATCAGTTATGGTTCCTTTAATTTGTGCCGAAAGCATGGTAGCAAAAAGCAACAAGAAAACCGTGGTAATTTTTCTCATATAATAAATTGTTTTTGGTTGATTGAGTAAGTAGTCGTTTTTTTGTCCAAAAGGTTACAAGTGATTTTTTAAATAAAGGCATTTAAAGCAAGTTCATAACTTTTTAACCCAAAACCAATAATAATTCCTTTGGCATTTGGGGCAGTAAATGATTGATGTCGGAATTCTTCTCGCGCAAATGTATTGGAAATATGTACCTCAATCACAGGAGTTGGAATCGATTTAATCGCGTCTGCAATGGCAATAGAAGTGTGGGTATAAGCTCCGGGATTCAGGATAATTCCGTCGTAAGAAAAACCAATTTGATGCAGTTTATCAATCAGTTCGCCTTCAATATTGCTTTGAAAATAGTGGAGTTGCACCGCAGGATTTCTTTCTTGAAGCGTGGCAAAATAGTGTTCGAAAGTAAGTGTTCCGTAGACTTCTGGTTCTCTTTTGCCTAATAAATTTAAGTTAGGACCGTTGATGATAATGATGTTCATTGAAATTGGATTTAAAGTAAAAATACAAAAAAAAGTCGCTCTTTGAGAACGACTTGCTTTAAAGGAATATTTTAGGCATTTAAAATCGAAATCCTGCCGACAATTGGATGATTCTGTTTGTGATTGAAGCATCTTTTGAAGTGTCCGACAAGCCTACTACATACCGTGCTTGAACGAAAAGGTAGGATGTTAAATTGTAGCCTAAACCTCCTACTGCTGCAAAATCGAATGATTTGGTTCGGAATGCTTCTGGTACATCTTCATTGATTAAAAATGAAAATTGCGGGCCGGCTTCCAGACTTAATTTTTCGCTTATTAAATAAAATTTTGCTAAAACCGGTAGTGAAACATAATCCAGTTTGTAATTTTCATTTTGGAAGTCGGTTCCTTGAGACGAATACATCAGCTCAGGTTGCACCGAAAAATTTTCGACAATATTGATTTCGATTAAAGCACCTACGTGAAAACTGGTTAGATTATCGCCATCAATTTCATTGCCTTGAAGGTTAGAAAAGTTGGTGCCAATTTTTGCTCCAAATTTTAAATCTTGGGCCTTAGTTACGGATGTTCCCAGAAATAAAAGGGAAACTACTAAAATTAATTTCTTCATGTTGGTTTTTTTAGTTGATTTTTGTTCAGAAGTACAGTCTAAAGGTAATGAAATATTTATCAAAAATTCGAATCCTTTACTTTTGTTTGTAGGAATTTTGCCTAACTTGTTAATAAGTTTGTTAAAAACATAGAACCGTGTAAATTATAATACTACACAAAACTTCTACATTTGAGTCACTAAATTTAAATTTAAACAATTATGAAAAAATTAATTTTATCGGTAGCGGCTGTGTTCGCTTTTGGATTTGTTAGTGCACAATAACGCGAGAAAGGTACAATTGAGTTGATACCTCAAATCGGATATTCTTCAGCCAATTACTATGGTGATCAAATTGAAAGCGGAAATAAATCCTTGTCAGGTATAACCTATGGCGTTGGTGGAGATTATTTTTTTAACGATAGATGGAGTATTCGTTCAGGAATCTTATTTCAAACTATGGGTACTAAAGTTACTGGCTTCGAAGACAAATTAAATTATTTAACAGTTCCGTTAAATGCAAATTGGCATTTTGGAAGCACCAGAAAATGGAATCTTAATTTTGGTCCAAGTTTGGGTTTTTTAACGTCGGCCGAGGCTAATGGTGTGGACAATAAAGACGCAGTAAATTCTACTCAATTTGGGTTAAATGTTGGTATTGGTTATAAAATTGAAGTTAACGAAAAAATCAGTATTTTGATTGATTATCAATCTTTGAGTGGTTTAAATAATGTTGCTACAGATTCCAACTTTACTTTTAAAAATACCTTTGGTTCATTTAACGTAGGTGGCGTTTTTAAATTATAAAACGATTTGATGTTTATTAAAAAACCATTTAAATTTTTTATGCATATCCTTTTTTAATCATACTCCTGTAATGCTTGCTATCACTAGTCTATCGAAGATTTTCTCACCAAAATATCTGCGATTTAGCTTATAAACA
>NZ_JBIPPD010000111.1:0-10886 GCF_044368625.1 Flavobacterium sp.
CATTGTTGCCCCCGACATGCACAAAGTCCATCATCATTATGTATTGCCTTACACCGACACGAATTACGGTAACATTTTTTCGATTTGGGATCGTATTTTTGGGACATTTTCAAAATTAGAAAATTCCAAAATCAGGTACGGAGTCGATACGCATCTCAATGAAAAACAACACAGCGATGTACAAACGATGTTGAAAATTCCTTTTGAAAAGCTTGTAAAAAAAAGCGAAACTATTTTTTAAAAAAAAGTGTGACTCGTGTACCATAGTCCTATTTTTTTTTCTTAATATTGACTAATAATTTAACCTTTAACAAATTATCTGAATTAATTTTCACCTAATGAAAAAGAATAAGAATATCGAATTAAGTCGTGAACAAAACGAAAAGTTGATTACACTTGCCTTAGAAGAGCGAAATCCCTTTGAAATCATTAAAAAAGAATTTGGTTTTGCAGAAAGAGAAATCATCGAAATTATGAAAAAACGATTAACGGCTGAAAAATTTGAACATTGGAAAAAGAAAGCAATGGCTGCCAAACCGAAGCCTAAACCACTAAAGATTGACGACTTTGACGAAGATTTAGATGGGAAATACTACATAAAAAATAAATTAGACTAAATTGGAACTTCTGCTTGCAGAAGTTTTTTTTTACCCCATTTTGAAATTTTATTTAAACATAATTAAACTTTGTTTATTTTATTATTAACTTTGTTTAAAATTTATTCCATAAAGTATTATGAAATCCAAATTTCCAATCAGTTGTCCCAGTTGCGATAGTCGGCTTTCCGTTACCGAGCTCAGTTGTCCGGATTGCCAAACCAAGGTTTCAGGAAAGTACGTCTTGCCTTTGTTGCTGCAAATACCAGAGGAAGAACAACAATTTATTTTAGACTTTTTTTTATCCAGTGGTAGTTTAAAAGAAATGGCGAATCAGATGGGAAAAAGTTATCCCACTGTTCGAAATAAACTCGACGACATTATTGACCGAATTAAAAATCTAAAAACAAATACTCCATTATGAAGTAGCCATTAACGACACATTTGCGCAAGCAATTGAAAATGCTTCGCCAGTTCGCAAGCTCGGGTCATCGAACACCGATGAAAACTATAACAATGTGAGGTAAACTCCAATAAATTAAGAGCGATACCATATACGACCGCTAAAAAATCACTTTTACATATGAAAAAGATCCTATTTAATCCGTTTGAGCAATTTTTAGAACGACCCCTGATTTTATTTGGCACTGCGGCTACAATTGTATTAAGTATGACCGCTGCTTATTTTAATGCCCGATTTGATGGAGTACTCGATTTGCATTTTTATAGCCCAACATTTATGGCAGACACTCTGATGGACAATGCATTAAATATTGTTATTTTATCGCTAAGCCTTTTTACACTTGGGAAAATCAGAAACAATAAAACACGTTTGATCGACATTTTTGCAACGAGTTTAATTGCACGAATTCCGTATTACTTTTTGGCCTTTTTCAATTGGAACAATATTATTTTAATTGAAAGTGAAAAACTAAGACAACAATTTCAAAAGGCACAACCAGGTACTGTACCACAATTTGAAAATACGCAAATGCTTCTTTTATTCGTATTTGCAGGAGTATCGATTGTTTTTTTAGCCTGGTTTACTTATTTGCTTTATCAAGGATACAAAGTAGCCACAAATGCCAAAGGCGCGGCTGAAGTAGTGCTTTTTGGCATCACCTTAATTATCGCAGAAGTAATTTCAAAAATCATTTTCTACCTCATACACTAATTCACCATGAAAAAAATCATCTTTTTTTTACTTTTATCAGTAACTTCTACGCTGTTTGCGCAAGATATCAGTGGAAGCTGGACAGGCATTCTCGATCTTCCAACGTCAAAACTCCCTTTGGTTTTCCATTTCACAAAAACAAACGATGGCTACATCGCAACGATGGACAGTCCGAATCAAGGGGCAAAAGGAATTCCTGTAAACGACATTACTTTTATCAATCAAAAATTGAGTATTTCAATAGCACCAGCGGCAATTAAATATACCGGAAAATGGACGAGCGATACTGAAATTACAGGTACTTTTGAACAAGGTACTTTTGCAACACCCTTGATTTTGACCAAAGGTGTAGTTGAAATTAAAAGACCACAAGAACCTGTGCAGCCATATCCCTACTACTCCGAAAATGTACAATTTATGAATTCAAAAGAGAACATCTCTTTTGGAGGAACGCTTTCTTTACCTAAAAAAGAGGGAAAATTTCCCGCTGTAATTTTGATTTCTGGAAGTGGCCAACAAAACCGGGATTCTGAAATTTTAGGGCACAAACCATTTCTCATCATTTCGGATTATCTGACCCGAAACGGAATTGCAGTTTTGCGTTATGATGATCGTGGTGTAGGCGAATCCAATGGAAACCCCATGTTAGCAACCTCAGCTGATTTTGCCACAGATGCCAAAGCAGCTATCGAATATTTAAGAACTCGAAAGGAAATTGACGCTAAAAAAATAGGTGTCATTGGACATTCCGAAGGGGGTATGATTGCTCCAATGCTTGCAGCAACAGACAAAAATATTGCGTTTTTAGTACTTCTAGCAGGAACAGGCGTGACTGGTGACGTACTTTTAATCGATCAAAATAACGAAGTGGGCAAACAAGCAGGAATGTCGGAAGAAGAATTGAACGCATCAAAAATTACCAACCAAACCATTTACAACATCCTTAAAGAAGACGTTGATTTGTCCGTGATAAAAACAAAATTAACCGCCTATTTTCAATCCAATGTTGATAAAATACCCGCATCGGAACGTCCTACACAACAAGAAATAGACAAAACTTTGAAGCAAGAAGTAGATGGAATTGTCACGCCTTGGTTGCGGTATTTTATTTCCTACAATCCCAAAGAAAATTTGAAAAAAGTAAAATGTCCTGTGCTTGTTTTAAATGGTGAAAAAGACATTCAAGTAACCGCTGATCTCAATACAAAAGGAATTACTGAAGCGTTGAAAGAAGGCGGAAATAAAAAAGTTACTTTGCAAATTTTTCCTGGACTTAACCATTTGTTTCAGCATTGCACCACTTGTAAAGCAGAAGAATACAGTTTAATTGACGAAACATTTTCAACGGAAGTATTAAAAACGATGTCGGATTGGATTCAAAAGCAAGTTAAATAGCCACTAAATCAAAAACCGAACAATGAAAAAAACGCTAGTAGTACTACTCTTCCTATTCGTATTCAAAACAACACATTCTCAAAATTTTGGTGAATTTCCGAAAATTGCAAAAGAGAAACTCCAAAGCGATTTAAATTTATTGTACCAAGGTTTGGACAAGTTTCATTCAGGAATGTATTGGTACACCTCTAAAGACAGTGTTGATTTGGCTTTTCAAAACGCGAAAAATAAAATTGGTACCGATTTAAACGTTCTTGAATTTCATAAAATAGTAGCGCCTTTAGTAGCCTTGTCAAGAGAAGACCATACCGATGTTTTTTTGCCTAAAATTGTTACCGACGAAACTTTCAAAAATCAAGAAATACAGTTTTTTCCATTGATTGTACAATTCATTGGTAAACGACTTTACTGTATCCGAAATGCGTCAAATAATAAAGAAAAACTTGAAAAACTTGAAATTGCAACAATAAATGGTAAAACTCCTGAGGAAATCGTTTCGGAAATTGGAAATTTATTTGCTTCTGATGGCTACATCAAACCTGTAAAATTTAATGATTTAAGTGGATTTAGTTTTTCAAAATATTATTACTATTATTACGGTATTGTTAAACAATTTGAAGTGAAATTTAAAGAGCTGCCCCAATCAGTCACTTTTAAGTCGCTACCTATAAGCCTGATCAACGAAAACTTAAAAAACAATCCTGTTCCATCAACTGACGAAAAAGAGACACCGCTAGAGTTCAAAATAATCAATCAAAACACAGCATATCTTGCCATAAATACATTTGACAACCCGTTAATTAAAAAAGAAAGTGGGTTTAAATCTTTAAATAAATTTTTAGAAAATTGCTTTTTAGAGATTAAAGAAAATAACATTAAAAATGTTATAATTGACGTAAGTGAAAACGGTGGCGGTACAGAGGGAAATGAAGGATTGCTCTACTCCTATTTTGGCAAAAATTATAAAAAGTACCTAAAAGTTAAAGCAAAAAATCAGAAAGTTGTTCTTGATAATGGAACAGACCCACCCATAAAACTAAAAGTATTTGGATTTTTTGAAAGAATTTTTACCAATAAAAAAATGAAAGATGGAAGTCTTGAACGAAGAAATAATTTTATTTTAGGACTGATGGCTTATAAAAAAGAACCCAAAAACAAGTTCTCAGGAAATGTGTATGTAATTATTGGTCCATATACCTATTCAGGCGGTAGTGAGTTTTCCAATATGATGTATTCGCAAGGCTTGGCTACGTTTATTGGACAGGAAACTGGAGGAGGCTATTTAGGAAATACGAGTGGTTACGGTCGCAAGTTAACTTTGCCAAATTCCAAAATAATTATTGATATTCCCGCTCTACAATTTGTTATGAATGTTGAACCCAAATTACCCTTTGGTAGTGGTGTAAAGCCTCATTACGAAGTGCTACCCACAATTAACCAATACCTAAATAAAGAAAATGTCAGTCTGGAATTTGCCTTAAAGCTAATAAATGAAAAAATACAACGGCATTAAATGGAATTTCAAAAATTGGTTTTTAAACCTAATGTACACAAGAGTTTGACTTTTATATACGATAAAACATCAAAAATTTAGAACCAATTACTTCTTTTTCCTTTTTTTGAGGTTTCAAGTAACAATTCAAACAAATTAAAGTCTAACTTTAAAACACTAAAATTTTAATTCTGATGGTTGTAAAACAAAACATATACATATTGCCGTTTTTGGCATTTTTCGCAGTTGGATTTTCGCAGTCCAAAATTCAAGTCCAATTGGATTTGAATAAAATAACAAATGATCAAGTTACAGTTTCGGTAAAAGTTCCGAGTACAGCTGCTTCAAGTTTGGTGTACAGTTTTCCAAAAATAATTCCTGGTACTTATTCCGAAGACGATTATGGAAAATACATTGAAGAATTCAAAGCTTTTGACGCCAAGGGAAATTTGCTTACAACCACTAAAATAGATGACAATTCTTGGAAAATTAGCGATGCCCCAAAAGCCAAAACAATTACGTATCAGGTTAACGACACGTATGATATTGAAGACACACACGAAATTTTTTCGCCTGCAGGAAGCAACATTGAAGAAGGAAAAAACTTTATGATCAACACGCATGCGTTTGTAGGTTATTTTACTGGTTTTGACCAAATCCCTTATGAGCTAACGGTTCTTCATCCTGAAAATCTTTGGGGAGCGACCGCTATGACCGATTTGGATGCATCCAAAACAAAAGACATTTTCAATACCGATCGCTACGCCACATTAGTCGAACATCCGATAATGTATGCCAAGCCCGATTATACCACATTTACGGTTCATGGAATGGAAATTCTCATAGCTGTGTATTCTCCAAGCGGACGTGTAACAGCCGAAAGCATTACTCCTGAAATGAAAAAAATGATAACAGCTCAAAAAAACTTTTTAGGAAATTTTGATTCCACAAAAAAATACGCTGTCCTACTCTACCTATCTGATAACACCAAGCCAGACGCCAACGGTTTTGGAGCTTTAGAACATCCCACTTCCACAACAGTGGTGATGCCAGAATTACTTCCTAAAGCAGAATTACAAGAACAACTCAAAGATGTGGTTTCGCACGAATTTTTCCATATTGTAACTCCTTTGAATATTCATTCGAAAGAAATTCAAAATTTTGATTTCAATGCACCCAAAATGTCCGAACATTTGTGGATGTATGAAGGCGTTACGGAATATTTTGCCAATTTGTTCCAAATCAATCAAGGCCTAATTACAGAAGAGGAGTTTTACAAAAGAATGGCGGGTAAAATTGCAAATGCTTCCACAATGAACGACATGTTGCCGTTTACAAAAATGAGTGCCAATGTTTTGGTTAAACCTTATAAAGATCAATATTTGAACGTATATGAAAAAGGAGCGTTGATTGCCATGTGCTTGGACATTGAAATAAGAGAAAAAAGCAAAGGCGAACGGGGAATTTTAGATCTAATGAAAAAACTTTCGGCAGCATTTGGAACCAAAAAAGCATTTGACGACAGCGAACTTTTTGGCAAAATTACCGCACTTACCTATCCTGAAATTGGCACATTTTTAGAAAAATACGTCAGTGGTCCAACTCCGATTTTGTACAGCGACTATTTTGCTAAAATGGGTGTAACCAAAACGATGGTGTCTTCGGAAGGAAATTTATTTATAAAAGAACAAGCTCCTTTAATCACTGTTGAACCTACTACAAAGGAAATTCGATTTATTCCGAACGCACCAATGCAACCCTTTTTGAAGGAACTAGGACTTCAAGGTGGCGATATCTTAGTTGCCATTAACGATGTAAAATACAACTTGGATAACATCAACGACTTGATTATGTGGAGCACTTCATTACAAGAAAATGATGCAACCACTTTTACCATAAAACGGGACGGAGTGGAGAAAAAATTTACTGGTAAAGCAGTTTTACCAACCGAATTAATACCAGGCTATCAGTTTACAGATAAAGAAAAATCCGCTTTAAAAGAAGCTTGGTTGAAAGGTTAAAATACCCACATTTAAGTTTTAAATATAATCCCCAATTAACAGCGTTTTTTGGGGATTTTTTTATTATTTTGCCAAAAAAATATAACCAAATGAAACAATTTATTCTTTCGCTTACCACAGCAATCCTATTGGTTAGTTGTAGCGAAAAAAATGCGGATACCAACACACATATTACCGGAAACATCAAAGGATTTACTGCAGGAACAGTCTATTTACAAAAAATGAATGATACAGTTCTTACCTCCATCGACAGCGTCAAAATGGATAGAGATTCCAAATTTAATTTTGATTTTAACTTGGATTCTCCCGAAATGATGTATTTGGTGGTGGACAGAGGAGTTACCAAATCAACCGATAACGTTTTACCCATTTTTGTACAACCTGGAACTATTAATGTTGATACCGAATTGAAGTATTTTTATGCGAATGCCAAAATAACGGGATCCGAAAATCATAAACTCTTTGAACAATTTCAGAAAGTCAATAAAAAGTACAACTATGAACTATTGGAAATTTCTAAAGAAAAATTCGATGCCCAGCGCTTCAACCGACCTCAGGATTTGGACAGTATTGAGAACAAGTTTAACCAAAAATTGAAGAGAAAGTATTTATTTGCCATCAACTTTGCCTTGAATAATAAAGAGCATGAAATCGCACCTTATGTAGCTTTGACTGAACTTGGCGATGCCAACATAAAATTTCTGGATACCATTCATAATACCATGAGTCCAAAAGTAGCTGATTCAAAATATGGAAAGCTCCTTACAAGTTATGTGACTGAACTCAAAAAGGAAAACTAGAAAAACATTTTTCAATACAAAAAGTAGCGTGATTCAACATAATTACATGACCGCTATAAACATTTAACAAAATCTTTTCTATTTCAAAATCAGTTTCTGTGTATAGGTTTGTTGCTTTTGGTTTGTAATGTTTATTAAATAAAATCCTTTTTGAAAAGCACTTAAATCTGTCAGAAATTTATCTTGGTTTACATAATCAAATTGCTGCACAAGGCTTCCTAACATATTGAAAACTTTAATTGTGCCTGAGGATATTTCAGGCATCGTTATTTCAATAATTCCGCTTGACGGGTTTGGACTCACTCTGATGGTCGAAATTCCAAAACCACTGGTGTTGAGCATGCAAGTTGCCGTGGTATCAAAAACAATACTACTCAAGTTGTAATTATTGCTTGTTAAATGCGACTGTACATTTTGCAGCTCATTACTGTCAAGACATATTGCTGTGAGTGGGTTATTTGCCCATGCATCAGGTAGCATATAAACATTCCCAGTAAAAAGTTGTTGTGCACCGTTTTTAATGTTGAGCGTGCTGATGTTGTTGTTTTTCATGTACAGGTAAATCATGTTTGGATTATTACTCAAATCGAGCGAGGTAAGCTGATTGTCTCTACACTGCAACAAACGCATGAGCGGGTTGGCACTCAAGTTGATTGATGTCATACCATTGTTCATTACATACAGATCATTGAGCAAAGGATAAGGGGCTAGATCCAAGGAGGTAATGCCTGTATTAAAACAAAATAAAACTTCTAGCTGAGATAAAGTAGGCAAGTTGAAAGCTGAGAGATTTGGACTTTGTGCAATATTTAAATGCTTAAGATTCACAAAATATTCTAAGCCATCCAAACTAGTTATTCCTTGGGATCCAATCCACAATGATGTTATTTGTTGGGCTTCGCTCACTTCTATTTCTCCATTGTTATTAGTATCTACTGTTGCATAAGCAGTACTTGCAAATCCTGTGCTATTGTACAAATTGTTTTGTTGAGCCCAGCCTGTACCTGCCTTATTGATGTTTGGGTTTGCACTTAGTAATACATTCTTAAGGTTTTGACAAGTAAAATTAATCACTTGCGCATTTGAGGTGCTAATTAGAAAGAGCGCTATTGCTGTTATATATAATTGTTTCATGACAGGTGGTTTTTGTATTAGGGGACAATATTTATGGTAATTAGTCCTGAAGCGCAGTTATTTGGGTTGCCATTTTCGCAAATGGTATAGCTAATTTGTGAAAATCCTATTGGATAATTGCCCGCTAAACTTTCTATATTTCCAGTAATTGGATTTAAATACCAATTCGGATTAGTTCCATTCTCTGTAATTACCACATTACTCAAAGTCGCTTGCTGGTCGCACAAAGTGGCATTACCAAGGACATTCATAGGGCCGCTATAATAAGCTTCATAATAAACACCACCCGGTTGCCAAAAATCCACAAAAGGTACACCGCTCGAATTTACATAAACAACATAAGTTGGCGCCTCTATGGCTGGGGCGACGCGACCATCTACTCTAATAGGTACGGTGCATATATTGGGGTTTCCAGTAAGACATGCTTTCATAAAAAAACCATAGGGTTGCGGTGGTGTATTAGGTTGCACTGTTAATGATCCATCGGGGTTTAAGGTTAAAAATGGGGGCATAACAACGGGATAATCGGGCTGATAATCAAATGGTGCTGGTTCAAAGAAAAATTCTAAATCTCCCAACTCAGCAGCATTTGTATTGATTAAATAAGCTGGATCTGGAAACGTTCCCTCTATCCAGCTTGAATTTTCACTAAGTGGAGTATCTGAAGTTTGGGCTTGTGGACTGGTACATATTTTTGCTCCCATACATTTACTAGGATGCGTCAGCACAAAATCGTCAACCAAAATCTGAATTGTACTCGTATTACTTTGTCCACAACCATTGGTAAAAAAATAATTCAAATTATAAGTACCAACAGGTGTATTTGCAGCAATCAAAAGTGTGCCATTACTTTGAATAGTTATGTAAGGATGGTTAGTAGGTATTTGACTAATGATTTGCTGGTTAGGAGCTCCGTCAAACAAATCATTATTTAATATACTGGTTACTGTTGCCTGATCGGTTGTGGAACTTGACACCGTAAATTCATCAGGAAATGTTTCCTCAATAAGTTGTACGCTCACATTATCAATATAATGCACTGCATATGCATTTGCATTAGTAATATTATTGGGGTTTTGAATAGGTGCATTATTAAGTGCCCCGATATACAAATATTCTTCATCACCAGTTGAAGTGTGCGTAAATTGTATGGTCTGCCACTCATTTGGGTCGGTAGTAAATATTGGATTTCCATTTGCATCAGAATTGGTATACAAACTTCCTTGGCTCAACATCGTATTTGTTAAAAAATTGATATTTGCCAACGGAAAGTTTACATTGGTTACAAAAGCCTGATAAGCATAAAATATATTGTTATTGCCATTATCTACCCTCGAAATTTGATAGGAAATACGATACCTTCTACCCTCAATCATAGGTTGCTGTAACGTTGTTCTAATAATTTGACCTATAGTATTGCTGGTTTGAAATGCGTGTGGAAAATTTGGAAAATTAGGCCAATTATAAGTACCTAAAGAAACATAAGCTTGATTTCCAACAACGGCATCATTCTGAAAGCCATAAAGGTTACTAGGTACTCTATATGAAAAATTTGGGGAAGAACTATGAAAGTAATTTGCAGGCATTGTCCCAGCGAACGAAAAGTTCTGCCATCTACAAGTAAGATTAAATTGATGTGGACCGGTAGGTATGCTTTGAAATTGCTCAAAGCCACCATTAAAAACAGTGCTACATGGTGCAACTGAGCCACATACATTTCCATATCTTACCAAAATTATCACATTAGTCAAGCTTCCATAAACGTCTCCATTTTTTGGCATGTAGGTGAGCAAATGTATTCCCTCCTGACTACTGTTAAAAATGATATCGGTGTTATTATCTCCGAAGGTGGTTGAAATATTGGCAATAGTATTAATGACTTGTAAACTTTCAAAACTATTTGCATTTACATCATTGCCTATTAACATAGCACCACTTAAATTAAAATCTTGGTTAGCTTCAATGACAAAAGTAAACGTTAAGTCGGTATTAATACCATCATTTATACCTACTACTATTTCTGAATTATTAGTTTGAAAATTTGTGTAACTATAGTATCCGTTTAAAATTGTTGCGTTACCAAAAGTATCATTAAGATTATAACCAATATCATTTAAAACCATTCGTTCCTCCTCTCTTGGATACCTTTTGGCTATACCATTATCCAATCGATTACTCATCACAAAATACTTGTTGTTTCCATAGGATGAATTGCAAGTAGGGTAAATTTGGTCTTCAAAACAAGATAAACTAATACCTACTTCAAAACATGTT
>NZ_JBIPPD010000009.1:0-33500 GCF_044368625.1 Flavobacterium sp.
TGTACACTGTTTCAGTCTGCTTCTCGGGAGTCGAAACTCTTTTTATGAGTTTTACGCCAAGAGCATTGTAAATATAAGTAATATTTTTATTCAAACCAAAGTCCATATAAACGGGTAGGTTCCGTTTTTTAAGTACCCGGAGCCAAACCTATAAAAGTGTGACTCCTCAATTTGCTATCGGTACAAATTCCCGGAAATAAAAAAAACCCCTTCTTTCAGCAGCCGTTTTTTAAGTACCCGGAGCCAAACCTATAAAAGTGTGACTCCTCAATTCGTCAACGCTTGAAATGTCCTAAAACTAAAAAAACCTCTTCTTTCAGCAGCCGTTTTTAAGTACCCGGAGCCAAACCTATAAAAGTTTGACTCCTCAATAGTCAACGCTTGAAATGTCCTAAAACTAAAAAAACCCCTTCTTTCAGCAGCGGTTTTTAAGTACCCGGAGCCAAAACTATAAAAGTTTGACTCCTCAATTCGTCAACGCTTGAAATGTCCTAAAACTAAAAAAACCCCTTCTTTCGAAGAGGTTTTTAAGTACCCGGAGCCGGAGTCGAACCGGCACGGTTTCCCACAGGTGTTTGAGACCAGCGCGTCTACCAATTCCGCCATCCGGGCTTAGCAGACGATGAAGCAACAGCTCCAACGCAATAGAACCAATGCAAACATCAATTCCTTTAACACGGTGCAAATGTAAAAAATAATTTTACATATTCTAAAAAAAATACTAGAAATTTTCCTTTCCAAGTTCATTTTTATTCCTAAATTTGCACCTCGTTAAAACGACACAACACTAACTAACTACATTCGAGGCATTTATTGAATCTCTACTTGCAAAGTAGTCTTCCAAAAATAACCAAGAATAAAAACCTAAATGTAAAATGCTGTACCACGAACCAGACGCAAAGATATTTGCTTGTTCACAAAGCGTACACCTGGCCGAACAAATTGCCGAAAAATACGGCGTTTCGCTAGGTAAAATAACGTTCTCGAAATACAGCGACGGAGAGTTTCAGCCGTCTTTTGAAGAGTCCATTCGAGGTTTACGGGTTTTCTTAGTTTGCTCTACTTTTCCAAGTAGCGATAACCTAATGGAACTTTTGCTGATGATTGACGCTGCCAAAAGAGCTTCGGCTAGACACATTACCGCTGTAATTCCGTATTTTGGATGGGCCCGTCAAGATCGAAAAGACAAGCCACGAGTGCCGATTGGAGCCAAATTGGTGGCTAAATTGCTAGAAACTGCTGGGGCAACTCGGATCATGACCATGGATTTACATGCCGATCAGATCCAAGGGTTTTTTGAAAAACCAGTCGACCATTTATTTGCATCGACTATTTTCTTACCGTACGT
Source organism: Flavobacterium sp. (assembly GCF_044368625.1). Classification (GTDB taxonomy): domain Bacteria; phylum Bacteroidota; class Bacteroidia; order Flavobacteriales; family Flavobacteriaceae; genus Flavobacterium. Next base: position 1,349 of record NZ_JBIPPD010000009.1, read on the forward strand.
TGAAAGTTTGAATTTAGAAAACCTAACCATTGCTTCTCCCGATATGGGTGGTTCGAAAAGAGCCTATGCGTATTCGAAGTTTTTAGAATCGGATGTGGTAATTTGTTACAAACAACGAAAAGCTGCCAACGTGATTGACACCATGGAGCTGATTGGAAAGGTAAAAGGCCGAAACGTAATCCTGGTAGACGACATGATCGACACCGGAGGCACTTTGGCGAAAGCCGCCGATTTAATGATGGAAAAAGGAGCTTTGAGTGTTCGTGCCATTTGTACCCACCCCATTTTATCCGGTGGAGCCTACGAGAAAATCGAAAACTCGAAATTGTTGGAACTCATCGTAACCGATTCTATTCCGTTAAAGCAGCAGTCCAACAAAATACGAGTCGTGAGTTGTGCGCCTCTTTTTGCCGAAGTGATGCACATGGTACAAAACAATAACTCAATCAGTGGGAAGTTTTTGATGTAGAAAAGCTTTTAACTAAAAGCAATAAGCAACTTAGTATAAAGCTTAATGCTAAAAATAGAATTTTTTTATTAATTATATATATTTACAATGAAGTCGATTACAATTAGCGGATCAGAAAGAGAAAGCGTGGGCAAAGTTGCTACTAAAGCCTTACGTAATGCTGGAATGGTTCCTTGCGTTTTATACGGAGGAAATCAACCAGTGCATTTTTCAGCAGAAGAAAAAGCATTTAAAAACTTGGTTTACACTCCAAACGCACACACTGTAGCGATTGAATTGGGAGCTAAAAAATTCAATGCCATCCTGCAAGACATTCAGGTACACCCGGTGTCTGACAAAATTTTACACTTGGATTTTTACGAATTACACGACGACAAAGAGGTAACTATTGAAGTTCCTGTTAAAGTGGTAGGTGTTTCTCCAGGGGTACTTTTAGGTGGTGTATTGCGTTTGAACCAACGTCGTTTGAAAGTGAAAGCCTTGCCAAAAAATCTTCCAGATTTTATCGAAGCCAACATTTCAGAAATGCAAATGGGTAACAAATTATACGTTACTAAATTAGTAACCAATGATTTCAAAATTTTGCACCCAGACAACACTGTTGTAGCGCAAGTAAGAATCTCTCGTGCAGCGATGAAAGCAGCTCAAGAAGCAGCAAAAGCAGCAAAAGCAGGTCCTGCAAAAGGAAAGAAAAAATAATACAAATCCTTGTATTGTTCAAAAGCACCAGTTTCAACGCTGGTGCTTTTTTTTTGAGCCTCCCCCCAGCCCCCTCTTTTGGAGGGGGAGTTGGAAAGCAGTATAACTTGGCATTTACGTTACTTATTTCAACTGTGGTTTTCTTACTGGTTGAAAGTAGAAAGTTGTGCAATATAAATTATCGTTGTAAGACTCCACTTCTTACTCCCGGCTGGGGAGGAGGCCTCGTTCCCCCTTTGGGGGTTAGGGGGCTACCTTCTCACTTACCACTGCACCATTCATCAACGTCACTTTTACAATCAAAGCTTGGTCAACCGAAAGAAGTTCAGTGGTTTCAAAGCGGTTGGTATTGCAGTTTTTACGTTCAAAAACCAGTCGGCCGGTGAGGTCGTAAACCGCTACGGTGGCAATGGTTTCGTAGGGCGACGACACATAAAGCGTGGCCTCGTTTTTATAAATCCGAACGGCTTTGAGTTGATCGTCAAAGCTAGGATTGCTCAAATCTTCTTGTGGCAAGTACCGCAATACAAATCGGGAGTTGAACGTTCCCGGAACGGTGGCAAACGTATAGTTCGACGCCTTCAAGTCGTGTACTACATTGAGTACATTGTCTTGCAGGTAAATGTCTTGATCTTCCATCAAGCCGTCGACGTGGTCGATGCTGATGGTCAGGTTTCCTGTAAGCGTGGTTCGATACCCCAGCGGCACGGTATCGGTATTGATAAAAGGCAACGCCCGACCTTGAATCACTAAATTTTTGGTGTTATTGATAGAATAAAAAGTCACCAAGTTCCCGCCAAAACTCTCGCCGTCAAAGCGGTTGTCGTAGTCGTTGGTAGCATTTTCGATATAACCCACCAGCAATTGGTTGAAGCCTTTTGGAGTGCCTTTGATGTTGAGCCACACCCGGTGCTTTTCTGAAGGGGTTGTGTTTGCCGTATGTTCCTCGGCGATGAATCCTTTAAAAAACTGGTTGTTTTCTCCAGCTTCTCGCACCCGCATCGTGTTGTTGAAAGTAGCAATACCCGTTCCATCTGCAATTCCTTTTACAAAAAAGCCTTGACCAGCTGCGATTTTACCAGTTGGTGCATTGTTGTTGATTACCCCATCGGCACCTGCTAAAGTTGCGGTAGCTCCCGTTCCGTTCCAAGAAGCATAGTCGTTGGGTGCATAGCTTGGACTGGCACTCGTAATTGAGGTGTTGTGTGTCCAGAAATACAAGGTGCCACCCAAATTGGTATTCGCATTTAAAAAAGTGGTTGCATCAATTGCCGACGGATACGGATTGCCCAGCAAGTTCCATTTATTATCGGCTGGTAAAGTTGAAGCTGAACCAAATACCGGTACCGTTACCGTTCCGTTATTGGGTTTACCTACAAAGTTTGCGGTATGCAATAGTGCCGTAGCGGTAGGTGTTTCAATCGGGAAACCTTGTGGCGCTCGAACAATATAACCTCTTCCCTCTTCCATTAAATAATTTGGATTTCCCAAGGTAGTATGCATACTATGCAACAACCACACTTGAGGTGTCGCCGCTTGATTCCAGCTAAAAAACTTATCAAACAAGGTAGTAGGCGAAACACTTTTTAATACAAAGTCTTGAACTGGCGAACTCCAATAGGTATAATCGAAGCGGAACAACGGCTTGGTGATGCGTTCCATTTTGATGTTTCCGCTGTTATTGTTAGCCGTAGCATTGTCAACATTTCGGTATTGCACCAAACTTCCATTATTATTAATATCAATCAAAGATCCTGTGTCAACAGTAATCCCTTCGACCACTGCCAAACTAGCATTTCCAGCAATAGTTAACGTAGTGTTGCTAGAAACGGTGCATTCGCAAGCAGAAACAACTGTATTGGCTGGAATAGTATAGTTAGCAGTTACTTGAATTCTATCCAATATAGTCGGCGGAGTTGCAGTCCAGTCGCTTGCTTGATCGTAAATTTTTGTAATTGTACCGCAATAGCCTTTTCCAATTCCTAAATCCTTGATGGTATTTATTCCTATTCTTTTGAGCGTAACATTTGTTGGTAACCCTGTCGATGCTTCATGGGTTCCTAATACACCCCATGAAAGTGTTGTTCCTGTAAGAATAGTTTGCTTGCAAATATCACTTTCAGTTGCGCTATCATTCTCCTTAGTAATGGTCGCGTTATACAAGCCATTAGCCAAGTTATCCGAAGCCGTCATGCTCCAATACATATTGTCGGTACTGAGTACATTAAACCTTGGACAAATTCCCGTTACCGGAATTTCTGGCGGAGGCATTAATCCTAAAACGCCCATTGTTCCTTGTAATTGTGCGGTTAATGCACCCGCTGTTGGATCGGAAGTATATTCAATTTGTGCAAAACGGTTTTTATTATCCAAAGTTCCCAGCGGAAACAAACCACTTGCCATTCCCGCATTTACACCGCTAAACCATCTTTTCATTGGCCCTTTGACAAAGCCATTGGTATAAGTCAAGCTTCCCTTTGCAGCCGCACTTGTACCAATTTCAAGCAAGTTTGTAGTGGTAGAAATTATGTTACCGCTCACCATTGCTAATGCTCCTTGCACTTTTACGGCTTGCGATAAAGTTAGATTGTTGGTTAAGGTTTCGTTGTTTAGCGTTAAATTATTCACCGTTACTGGAAGCGCATTTCCAGTTGATTGATTGGTTTTGCCAATGTACTGATAGTTTCCAAAAGGCGTTGTTGCTGCAAAAACTCTGGTACTTGTTCGAACGTTTCCTTCAGCTCCAGATGCCACAATTCCATCTGCCGAAGTGATTTTTAAAGTGCTTCCTGGATTGGCTTCGAAAGAATGTCCTGAAACAAATAAAGCATTTGATCCGTTAAAAAACCCAAAATCCAGTGTTCCCCCTGATTCAACGGTTAGTTTTGAACCTGATCCTAAAACAAACTGTTGATTGATGAGTTTGGCGTAAGCACCGTTTTTTACATTGAATGCAATATTTCCTGCAGTCGCTTGATTGACCACATTAATGGTTTGTGTCGTAGCTTCTGTGAGTCCATCGCCATTAGTTGCATCAAAATTAAAAGTAGCTGTTGTAGGATTATTTGCTAATAATTGAGCGCTTGACGCTACATTTAAATCTCCTTTTAAATTTATTGACCCAGTTCCTGTAGAGGTAAAATTTAAGTCAAGTATTCCAGAATTAAGATTTACATTACCATCCACGTTTATAATAACAGTAGGATTACTACCCGATGAAACGTTTCTCAGTCTGAAAGTATTCGCACTATTATTTACAAAATTTCCTTTTACATTAAATGTTACATTTTTTGTTGCTGTAGTAACGGTCAAAGTTCTTGGAGTGGAAGGAGACCCAGGATTTGTACCAATTATTAAATCTTTACCTATCGTCCAAGTTAACGCTCCAGTTCCATAAAGAAAACTAAAATTAGCATTTGGCTTTAACTCTAAATTCCCATGTGTAATAGTAGTGTTATTCAAATTAGTTTCAGTCAACTTAATTTCATTTGATGATGATTCTACAATAAGATTACCAAAATAAGCCGTAACTCCATTGAATGTATTTGCAGTTAAATTAGCAGCTGGCGGAATAAAATAATTTGTTCCTCCAGTAGGATGATTTTTTACAATAAAATTAGAGTTGGGGTGGAATTTTTCTATTCCTTGCCAAAGTTTAGTAGTTAATGTTGATGCGGCTGTACTACCTAAATTATAAACAAAATTTCCACCATCTTTGATTTCGAATTCACCAGCAACTAGCACGCTTAAATCTACCGTTTTCATTTCTAGCGTACATTCTTCCTCAATAATCACATTTCTAAAAGTCCAATTTGCGGATGGATTAAAAATTAATGTTGCTGGAATGTTAGTCGATGGATCTTTCATTATATGCACTCTTGAATTTCCATTTGATGATGCATTTGTAGGAATCTCGGTGTTTTTAGTAATGTAGGCTGTATGTACCACTGTATTTGGGGGTTGACCAATATAATCTTGCCAACCATTAACCGATGAAAATCTCTCCCAAGTGGTTGTTCCTAAATCCGTATTGTTATATGACCATGTACCTGCAGTTTTAGTTCTATAATCCCCATTCACATAAACAATATTTGTAATATTAAACGGATTACTCGTCGCATTAATCAATCCACTTGAAGCCGCAGTTAATGTAAATCCAGTTCCTGCAACGCTGTGCGTCAATGTGCTAAAAGTTGCCAAGCCTGCTACAACTGTATTGGCATTTACTGGTGTGCTTGTAAGTGTGCCTGTAGAAGTGATTGCTACAGATGCGGTATAATCAAGATCTCTGTTGCCGTTGATATCCGTTGCCTGAACGGTTACCGCTGGAGTCATCGCCGTATTAATTCCAGTGGTAGTAGGTTGCTGTACAAAAGACAGTTGGGTTGCAACTACGGAAAGTCTATTCAGGTCGTTGGTGGATGTCGCAACAGGAAAGCTACTGTTGAATTGCGAACCCGATGCAATGGCTGTATTGGCATTGGTAATACTGAACTGAAAATCGTCATTATCAAGATTCCCTCCGGTATTGTTAGGATTGGTTTCTATCGAAAGTCGCAACGATAAAGTCATCGATTGATTGTCAGGCACTGTAACAAGAGGAGTACCAGTAAACACAATTTGTGTTCCGGTTACTGCACCGTCAGCAATTTTGGTCGAACCATTGAACAAAGCTACTGCTTGAATTGCATCAGCCCAGTCGTTTATTTGGTTGCCAACACCTTGCGTAATGGTCAACGTATTTATAATGGTTGGTGCAATATCTAAATCATTAAGTGACGCGCCACCATCTCTGATGGTAAATTGCCATACTTCCACGCCATCGGTTGCCGTGTTTATAGTGGTTGTATTCACTAATGAAGATATCGTATTGGGTTCTCCGCCTGCCGTGATAATATCCGACAAATTAGAATAACCACCAATTCCCGTAAAATTAATAACGTAAGGATTTTCAGACCCTGAAACGTCACTATTTGGAATACTAATGCTTCCCGTAATTGTTCCCAAAAGCGTTGGAGCAAAAGTGATGACAAAAGTAGTAGTACCGTTGCCATTTACGGTTGCGGTATAATTTTGCGCAAGCGAATAATTAGTAGCGTTCGAATTGGTTAGTGTTGCCGCACCTAAATTCAGCGTTTCCAGGCCTAAATTTTCGATGGTAAAAGTAACGCTAGTGGAACTTCCTAAAGGACGCGTGCCAAAATCAAAAATTCCACCCGAAGCAATAGATGTAACGACTGGAACCACGTTAGGTCTTATATTAATTTCGGCTACACTGAATGGGTTTCCTGCTGTGAAATTATAACCCCCTGTACTCGAAAAAGCGCCATCAACATTAGTGGTTATATTGGAAATAGCAACTTTATTTTCTGTTAAATTGGTTGCACTTTGAATCCAATAACCCGGAACTGGATTAAGGCGATATCTTCCGGACTTCATACTGGTAATATTGGCACCAACAGGAATATCTCCCGGTAAAAAGTCGCCCGAAAAACTATAAGTTGCATCAACAATTCCGCCGCCTTGCATATTCCAATACCGGTTAATGAAATGTGTAGGTGAGACATTATTCGGCTCTTTTACATCAGCTACATTCATACGGATAAAACCTGATGTAAAAGTTCCTGTTGTAAAGTTTATGGTAGCAGGCGTATATCTATCTATAACAGTTCCAATTGGGAATGTGAATGCCCCTGTTGTATTAAAATTTTTACGTAAATATCCAATACCGGTTGCAATAACAAAATTTGCACTTGATGCATTCTCGATGATAGCACCAGCAACTATAGTTAAAGTAGATGAATCAAGATCTAAAACTCCTTTGATAAAAATTAGTTTCTCGGCAATTGTTAGGTTTGTGCCAAGTGCACAACCTATAAAACCGTTGTCTTTATCTAAAGTCAATGTTTTTAATTCTCGGGCAGTATCTACAAAATTCAAAGTCCCTGCATTTCCAGAACCTCTCAAAATTAAATCTGAAGCAGTAGAACCTTGAAACTTGCCTAAATTATCAATAGTATTATTTACATCTGAACTTCCAACCGTTAACCTTTTACCGTTGAGTTTGAAAACATCGCCCGCCCATTTAAAGTCAATGGCAACATTTGAACCTGGAGCAGTAACAATTGGAGCAGAAATAACCAAATCGCAATTCAATTCTAATGTAGTACTGCTTGACGCATCAAAAACCACGTAAGGTATTGTTACCACATTGCTGGAAATGATTTTTTGTAAACCTGCCTTTGTAAAAATAACCCTTCTTTCTTTACCATCAAAAGTACCGTCGACGGTCATGTCGCCGCCAATTCGTAAATCAGCATTAGCAGCTGTATTCATATTAAAAATACTTGTACCTCCAATAGTGAGGTTTCCTGCTAAAGCTCTGGAAGTGTTGGGCAAGTCAACGGTACTATTGGTTAACGTAACATTTTGAGGTGTACCCGCTCCTGCAGTTGCGGCATTACCTCTCCATTCGTTGGAAACACCATAACCGTTTACGTTGTTGTAAATCAATGTAGATGCGTTGCCATAAATGGGCGGATTATCCTTCACAAAACAGTTTGTGATACTGTTGATGGATAATCTACCGTTTAGGGTAGTACGATTTTCACCAAAGTCAAGATTTCCGTTTGTGTTCAGGTTGACCGTTACGTTGGCACCTAAAATCAAAGAGCCCGTTCCTGCATTATTGGCCACTGTTTTAGCACCATTGATGTTGATTATTCCATTAGGTACACTTGAAGTAATGGTTCGGTTAGCGACATTGACAAAGATGCTACCACCATTATTGTTTAACGAAAGTATTTTGCCATTTAAGTCCAATGCTCCAGTATCAAGCATTCGTAAAACATTTTCGGTTGTGCCGATAATATTTATATTACTCTCTAATCGCAAAATATTAGCTAATGTTTTGGAAACAATTAGTGTAGAAAAGGTCTCCGTATTAAGGCTGGTGGAATTGGTATTGGTAATCGTTTGCAAGGCAGTACCGCCTCGTAAAGAAACAACACCGTTGTTGGCATTAAATACTCCTGCATTGCTCCAATTTCCGGCAACTATTAAAACACCGTTGGCAACATGGTTAAGCGTGCTATTGGCATCAATGGTTAAATTTCCTGCCATACCACTAGTAGCTGGCAGATTCACGGAACTGTTGGTCAATGTCACATTTTGAGGAACTCCCAAACCAACTGCAAAAGCGTTAGTATTCCATTCATTAGAAACGCCATAATTTGACACGCTGTTATAAATCAACGTAGATGCACTACCATAAATCGGCCGATTACTAAAAAATCCACCGGCATTTATTTGGCAAATGCCGTTGAAAGTTAAACTTCCTGACGAAATGGTAACTCCTGACGCCGTTGCAAAAGTACCAGTAACGGTTCTGCTAACACCTAAGTTTATTGCACAATTGAAATTTAAAGTAACATTTTTAGGTCCATTGGTATTTGGCCAATATTTGTGAAAATTATCAATTGGACCGTAAGTCCCAGGATTAAGTGGACTATGGTTGAAAATTAAATTTCCATCCGTTCCATAGACAAAATCATTATTCCCCCCTGCAAAACCTCCTGCATTGATTTGAAAAGTACCGTTGATAGTGGTGTTTCCGTTATTTGTGTACGTTACATTGGTTGCCAAAGTACCTCCCGCATTTACGGTGGTAGTTGTTCCTGCATCTCGTACATTGATTCCATTAGTGGTTGTATTTAATGTAACGGTATGACCCGTAGCGATAATCACATTTTGCGAAGAAGTTGGTACTACGCCACCCATCCAAGTTGTAGTCTGATCCCAATTTCCAGTTTGAAAGGAAGTTATTAAGGGTGCAATTGTTGTAAAATTCCAAGCCGTAGCCCCTATTATACCAGCATAAAAATTATTTGCAGCATCTCTAAATGCAGTATTGGGAATTTCTACATAGTAGCCCGTGCTATTTAAAAAGTCGGAAGTAGGATTGATTGTAACTGTATTGGTAGAAACGGTTACGGCTGCCGAGGTTACATCTATTGTTTCAAAAGTAGAGTTGTCTGACAAGCGTTTTATTAAAATATTTCCTGTTCCTTTTACGATACTTTCATTAAAAGTAATACCTAAGTTGCTGTTGATGGCTATATCTGTGGCGTTATCTGTAGGCGAAAGTGCGGTAACCGTTGGTGGGGTGTTATCAGCAGAAGTGGTAAAAGCATCTGTATTTAAGGTGATAATACCTGCACCAATCGCGGTAGTCCAGTTAGCTGGATTATTAACTAACGCTTTGTAATCATTAAGTGTTGCCTGATTATTTCGTGAACCGGTATATTGCCCTCTTGTTGTACTTGCAGTAGTAATCGCAATGTTACCATTAGAAACATTTAACTGCGAAGGTAAATAAGAGTTGTTTGAAGTTTGCGCGCCAGTAGCTAACCAATTGCTTGGAAAAGTCAAACCGAAAAGAATAGTTCCATTGAAGGTTGTAAGATTAGCGTTTGTTGACCAATCTGGATTCGCACCAGTCGTTGCGACGCCTTGGTAAGCAAAAATTTGATCTCCATCACTTGAAACTCCGTCCATACCTGTAGCTGAACCAGCAGTACATACTCCTAAACTAGTTGTCAATCCTTGAATAGTTATTACAGTACCTGCTGCAATTGTGCTTGCAGTATTGTTTTGCCAAATCACAAAATTTTCACCACCACGCCCATTGTTTGTCGCATTCGCCGAACCTGTGCCTAAAAAAGCATTGTCAGTAAATTTGATGTAGGTGTTGTTAGCAATTGGAACCCAAGTAACAAAGGCAAAATTATCTGGTGTATTGGAATTGAAACCAATCACAGATAAATCACCTACTGCAAGAGTAGTCTGTGCGAATGTGCTTTGAACTGTTCCAAAAAACAAAGCAATCGTAAGTAATAGTAATTTAATTTTCATAATATATACGCTCTAATGAAATATCGGTTTTAGCTCCAAATACAAATACACTTCCTGATTATCAAGTATTAGTAGCTACAAAATTAAGGTTAAAGGCTTTTCTGTAGGCGTTTCAAAGTTATGAAATTGTTATCAGTTATTAGTTATCGGTTTTTAGTTATAGATTTTTAGTTTTTAGTCTCAGTTTTCAGTCGCAGTCGCATTGAACAGTCGCATTGAACAATCGCTGTGGCAGTTTTCAGTCGCAAAGAAGTTATTTTGCCAGCTAAATCTGATAATTTATTGTTGTAAGTAGAACAATCATTTATGTTTTTGCCAAAATCATTGTTGCCGATGCCCTAATCATTTATGTTTTTACCAAAATCAATAGTACCGATGCCCTAATCATTTATGTTTTTGCCAAAATCATTGTTGCCGATGCCCTAATCATTTATGTTTTTGCCAAAATCAATATTGCCGATGGTATAATCATTTATGTTTTTGTCAAAATCAATATTGCCGATGGCATAATTATATATGTTTTTGCCAAAATAATTGTTGCCGATGGCATAATCATAAATGATTTTTAAAAAAAATTATTGACAAGGCTATAATTATAAATGAATTTGCCAAATTTATGATTTTTATGCAACAAACGACCTTTGTAGCATTCAACCAAAAGGCTTGGGCTGTACCACTACTTTTTTTAGTATATTTTCTGATGATTTTACTCCTATTGAAAATATTTTTGCATTTATATGCAAATATTTTCGTAAAAACATTAATTAATGCCAATTTTAAATTAAATTAGACGTGACTTTTTAAAACAATTATTTTAACTTAAATTATGTACCATGGCAGCACGTACAGCGGGTAGAATTGTTCTTCCCAAGAAAACAGCAGAATTACTAGAATTAGCAAAGAAAATTTATGAAAAACATGCAGCAGATGGAGCGGCTTCGCCCCTAAATGCGCAACAGGATTTTAAATGGGAAGTAGAAGGCCCTAAAGTGGATCCTTGTACCACTAACCACATTGAGGCCGAAAAAGCGGCCAAGAAAGCGGAGGAATTCTACAGACAGCGCGACATTGACTTGCCTGCCATTAAATCGATTGTGCAAAACAGTGCCCAAGTCCTAAAAGGGATTTATGCCAAAAACCCAAAAGTACTAGGCGATTACGGGTTTACGGTAGACGACAGCAAAAGGGTTAAAAAAAACCCCTAACCCCCAAAAGGGCAAAAATGTAAGAGAAAAGGCTTAGTAAGCCTTTTTTTTTGTGCCTCCGGAACACACATTAGGCATCCCAAGGCTTTGGAGGCAGTGCTTGGTCAGTCGCCAAGAAGTCGTTTTAAACCCTACCACCGATCCATTCGTGCGGCAAGTCGTAGCATTTGATGTGTTTTCGGCAAAATCAGTACTGCTGAAATAACAAGCACTTGCATTTTTGCAAAACAAATAACAAAATATTAACATCCGCTTATACTACTGCTTTTAAAGTTGTAAAAATTTAAAAAAGAAAATAACTAGCAAATTAGTGTTTTTAGAACAAAATACACATCCATTTTAGATTAATTACACCAATTTGATAACAATATTCATTATATGTTGCGGATTTAATTACTAACTTTGTGTAAATACTAAACTAAACAACGCTGTATTATGAAAAACTACTTTACCCTGGTGTTTTTGTTCAGTTTTACACTCCACTTTGCACAAAATGTGGGCATTAACACCAACACTCCAGCTGCCACTTTAGACATCAACGGCAACGCGATGATCAAAACAGTACCAAATGCTGCTGCGGCAGCCCACTACGATTTTATGGTTTCCAATCCTACAACGGAGGAAGTGCAAAAACTCAACGGAAATTTTGCCTCCGCCACGAATACTACCATTACAAAAGCCGCAGATACGGACGGTTTCAGCGTACTCACTCTTGAATTAGCGGGTGGATACCAAGAAATTGATTTCGCTCCAGGCACCGTAAGCATCAATCCGGGCAACCATTTTGACGCCAGTACCGATACCTATACCGTACCTTCGGATGGGATTTATGAAATTTTCTACTATTTCAGGTTCGGTACCGGAATACAAGCCTCACTTCTGTCCACGCTACCCCGAATCGGGATTTTAAAAACTACGGGCGTTACTACAACGCTTTTAGACAACAAAGCATTTACAGGTGTTAATTTAGTTGTAGCGAATCTTACCATCACATCCTCCGATATCAATTCTGTGTACGCACTTGCAGCAGGAGATAAAATTTCGTTTGGATTCAATAAAGGAAGTTTGGTTTCCTTAGGCCTTTTGGGATCCAGCAGGGCCGAATTTGTAATTAAAAAGATTTCGAACTAAAAGCCTTTTCGCCCTACAACTTGATGATTTCCCGACCGTGCAGGTTCGGGATTTTTTTTATTTGGGGTTGGGGTTGAGAATTCGTGCCCTACGAATAATGAGACAGCGAATCTCCTTCGCTTTTGGAAATTGAAATTTATTCATTGGAATATATTTATTGAAAACCGTATTTTTGTCCGATGAACTGGTTTACACAACTATTTGCAACGCAAAAAACAGCAACTCCTGATTCCATGAAGAAATTTCTAATTGTTGGCTTGGGCAACATTGGTGCCGACTACGTCAATACCCGACACAACATTGGGTTTAAGATTTTAGACCATTTGGCACGCAAAGAAGGCATTGAATTTCAAACCGTAAAGCTTGGAGCCCTAGCCGAATACAAGTTTAAAGGCAGAACATTACTTTTGCTAAAACCCAACACCTACATGAACCTTTCGGGCAAAGCCATCAAGTATTGGATGGACAAAGAAAGCATTCCGGTGGAAAACCTGTTGGTGATTACCGACGATTTGAATTTGCCTTTTGGCAGCATCAGAATCCGAAGCAAAGGCAGCGACGGCGGACATAACGGACTCAAAAACATCCAACTCCTGCTCAATTCAACCGTATATCCCCGGTTTCGGTTTGGCATTAGCGACGAATTCAAGAAAGGCCAACAAGTGGATTATGTCTTAGGCAATTGGGATGACGCCGAAAAAGCCAAACTCCCCGAACGCTTGGATGTTGCCACCGAAATTATTCGCTCGTTCGGAACCGCTGGACTCGAACACACAATGACGGGGTTTAATGGGAAATAGGGAGATGAGAGATGGAAGTGTTCAGTCGCAGTGTTCAGTCGCAGTCGCAATCCAACAACTTACAACCTGCAACGAGTAATTCTTTACCCTATCTTTAACACAAATTAAAAACGTTTGCTATGAAAAATATCATTTTCCTATTGCTTATTTCCTTCGTGGTGTTGTCTTGTACTTGCAAGAAAAAGACTGCAGAAGAAAATAAAAAGAATACGACACTCACTGTGGATTCGTGTCCTGAAGGTTTTGCATGCCGTTTAGAAGTTGTGCCGAACCATACGATGGTGGTTAAAACCGATGGTATTGGTGCTGTTTATTTCGAACTCGAAGCGTTGAAAGGCACGACCGTTTACCGCTATGAAATTTCGCAAAACCAAGACCAAAAATACATGGACGGCGGGTACCGCGAGGAAATTATTTTTGAACTTCCCTCCGACACAGCCGATTTGAACCTGTCCGACACCGATTTGCAACAAGTAAAACTCATTTTTGGCGTGTGGTGTTATTGCAAAGGAAAAGCGGGGAATTATACCATTACGAAAGGAAATTTTTCTAAAAAAGGAAACACCTTTTCTGTTGATTTCCCAGCCGTTGTAGCGGATCAGAAAATGAGTTTTGCACGGTTTGAAGCCTCCCCCTCCCGAAGCATCGGGACCTCCAAAGGAGAGGAATAAAGCGTTGAAGCCTCAAATTTTAGGATTTCTGAGATGGGATTTGGGAGAAAATAAATTTGGGATTAGGGCGCGAGTCGTTGCGTTTTTAGTTGCCCTCCATTAATTTTTTCTTTTATCTAAGAAAAACCGTGTCATCAAATCCGCTGCTTCTTTAGCTAAAACCCCACGAACAACAGTTGTTTTGGGATGAAGTTGCGTACCCCTTTTTTCAAAACCCCTTTGTTCGTCGCTTGCTCCAAAAACAATTTTAGAAATTTGGCTCCAATACAAAGCACCGGCACACATTTGGCATGGCTCTAAAGTCACATACAGCGTACAGTTTTTGAGGTATTTTCCACCCAATGCGTTGGCAGCCGAAGTGATGGCTTGCATTTCCGCATGAGCAGTTACATCGTTCAAAAGTTCGGTAAGGTTGTGCGTTCGAGCGATGATTTTATTATCGATAACGATTACCGCACCCACGGGAATCTCGCCCTGTTCAAAAGCACGTTCGGCTTCTTGCAAAGCCCGTTTCATGAAGTATTCGTCGGTAAAAGGATTTTCCATAAGCCCCTAGCCCCCGAAGGGAATATAATTATTTATCTGAATAGTGTCCAAAAGCGGAGAGAATGAAAACGGTGACAATCTCGTCTTCCACTTTATAAATTAATCGGTCTTTTTGACTAATTCTTCTGGACCATAAGCCAGTTAGCCCATATTTTAAAGCTTCTGGATTTCCTATGCCGTCGTAAGGAGTTTCTGTAAGCTCTAGAAGAATTTTTTCGAGTTTTTTAATTACTGCCTTATTACCTGACTTATGGTGTCGTATTATCTCTACCTGAGCTAGTGGTTCTATCACTACAGTATACTTCCCCATATGTCATCAGGATTGATTGTTTTCCAATTCTTCCGTTCTTCAAGATTGTTACTTGCTTCTACACGCTCTAAAATTTTCTTTACAAATTCTGGATTATACATTTCATTTTCATTCGAATCCATTTCTTCCCTAATTTCAATAGCTGTTGGCTCTTTTCGGAATTTGTCAAGCATTTTTCTAAACGCTTTTCCAACCTCCGTTTTTTCGTCGATCGTAATGGTGTAAGTAGTCATAACTTAATGAATTTATTGAAACAAATATACAAAACTAAAGTAGAAAATCGGGAAGATCGATCCGTCTGGAAACCTAAAAATGATATCTTTTTAAATCAATAAAACCACAAGTTCTTTAAAACTTGTTTGCAATTTGTACCTTTGCTGTATGAACCGCAATTTACTTTCCCACATCAATACTCCACAAGACGTACGCCAACTTCCCGAATCGGAGTTGCCGCAGCTTGCCCAAGAGTTGCGCGACTTTATCATCGATATTGTTTCGGTAAAAGAAGGACATTTGGGAGCGAGTTTGGGCGTTATCGAACTTACGATTGCGTTGCATTACGTTTTTGACACGCCCAATGATTTGCTGGTTTGGGACGTAGGGCATCAAGCCTATGGACACAAAATTTTGACGGGAAGAAAAGACCAATTCGACACGAACCGGCAACTGGGCGGTCTTTCGGGATTTCCTAAAAGAAGTGAAAGCAACTTTGACACTTTTGGCGTAGGCCACTCCTCCACTTCGATTTCTGCCGCATTGGGAATGGCGCTTGCTTCTCGCTTGCAAGGCGATTTCGAAAAAAGTCATGTTGCAGTCATTGGCGATGCCTCGATTGCATCCGGAATGGCATTCGAAGGATTGAATCATGCTGGAGTAACCGATGCCAATTTGCTCGTAATTTTAAACGACAATGCGATCGGGATTGACCCGAGTGTGGGTGCGTTAAAAAACTATTTAACAGCAGTAAAATCAGGCAAAAACCCGAAGCAAAACAACATGATCAAGTCGCTGAATTTTGATTATTCAGGACCTATTGACGGCCACGATATAGTTGCGGTAATCAAAGAATTACGGCGGTTAAAAACCAAAAAAGGCCCTCGGTTTTTGCACCTCATCACCACAAAAGGAAAAGGACTTTCGCAAGCCGAAGCCGACCAAGTAAAATACCACGCCCCGGGGAAATTTGACAAAACTACAGGCGAAGTGGTACTGAAAAACGAAGGCCATTTGCCTCCCAAGTTTCAGGATGTTTTTGGGTTGACGCTATTGGATTTGGCACACAAAAACGATAAAATTATCGGAATTACACCCGCCATGCCTTCGGGAAGTTCGCTCAAGTTCATGATGGAGGCGTTTCCCGAACGTGCTTTTGATGTGGGTATTGCCGAACAACACGCCGTGACGCTTTCGGCAGGAATGGCCACCCAAGGCATGGTTGTGTTTTGCAACATTTATTCGACCTTTATGCAGCGGGCTTACGATCAAATTGTGCATGATGTGGCGTTGCAAAATTTACCTGTTGTGTTCTGTCTCGACCGAGCAGGTTTGGTGGGCGAAGACGGTGCAACCCATCACGGCGTGTTTGATTTGGCCTATTTACGCTGCATTCCCAACATGCTGATTTATGCTCCTCGAACAGAGGTGGAACTGCAAAACATTTTGTACACCGCTCAATTGGGGGTGCCACATCCCCTCGCTATCCGATATCCAAGAGGCCGAGCCATTACGGTAAATTGGCAACAAAATCATTTGGGAACGTATCATGAAATTGAAATTGGCAAAGGATTTCAGTTGCGAAAAGGCGGTAAATTTGCGGTCATTTCGACAGGAACTATCGGCAACAACGTGATGGAAGCTTTAGAAAATACGTCGAATGCCACTTCCTTTTCACACTACCATTTTCCGTGGGTAAAACCATTGGATGAAGTATTGTTGCACAACATTTTCAAAGAACATACTGCCATAATTACCCTAGAAGATGGAACGGTAAAAGGCGGTTTTGGCAGTGGTATTTGCGAATTTGCGGCCCAACACGACTACAAACCGTCCATTCGAATTTTAGGAATTCCCGACACATTTATGGAACACGGCACGGTGGAGGAATTGCAACAGATTTGTAAAATAGATGCGAAAAGTTTGCAAATAATTTTTGAAAGCCTGTAATAAAAACCGACTTTTGCAGCTTATTTTTTTTTGAACTCAATTAGCAACTATGCGATTTTTATCAACAACTATTGTGCTGTCTTTATTTTTATCTGCAAATAGCTTTGCGCAAACTGGAGACACCTTAACCTCTAAGAAAGTGGATGCTGCAAAAATAGCTGACACTTTGAAAGCAGTGCCATCGCCTTGGAAAAAAGAAAACATTGTGGGATTTGATTTGAGTGAAATTGCCTTTGTAAACTGGAATGCGGGAGGAAACAGCTCGATTTCGGGATTATTGAAAGGAACCTTTACTCGAAATTACGAACTTAAAAACAAGAAATGGGTTAATGAACTCATTGTTCGTTACGGAATTACCAAACAAGATGGAGTAGAATTGCGGAAAACCGACGACGACCTGCAGTTTAACTCTACTTTTGGTTATCGAAAAAGCAGTACTACCAATTGGTATTACAGCGCCAAATTTAATTTTCGAACACAATTTACCGACGGCTATTCGTATCCCAATACCGATATTGCCATATCCCAAGCCTTTGCACCTGCATATACCTTTTTGGGGGTAGGTTCGGAATACAACAACAAGGAAAAAACGATGCAACTTTATATTTCGCCGTTGACGATGAAAAACACGTTGGTTTTGAACCAGCGGTTGGCCAATCAAGGTGCTTATGGAGTGACGCGAGCGGTTTATGATCCCGTTACGAACGAATTGATCCGCAAAGGAGAAAAATCCCGTACCGAATTGGGTTTCTTAGTCATGACAGGGTTTAAAAGAGAGGTTTTTACAAACATCAAAATGGAAAACCGTTTGAGTGTGTACAGCGACTACGTCAACAATTTTGGCAATATCGACGTCGACTGGCAAATGCAATGGGACTTTATTGTCAATAAATACGTTCGTGCCAACATCAACACCCACGTGCTTTACGACGACGACATCAAAACAAAGGACGAAGTAAACGGAGAGCAAGTGACCTTAGGGCCTAAAATTCAGTTGAAACAAATGTTGGGAGTGGGTTTGACTTATAGTTTTTAGATTTTCTTTCTGCCGTTAATGGTTTCAAATAATTCGAGTGCGTTTCCGTCGGTTAAAAGCGATACGTAATGACAAATGTGTAACAATCGGCCGTACAAGGTTTCTTTTTCTACTTGGAATTTTTCGGGCAGCATTTTTAAAATCAGTTGGTCGTAATTGGACAACGTTCCATCGTACTGGTTGTTGACCGCTGTGATGAATTTGTCGAGTAAGGTTTGCAATATTTCGTAACCCACGATTTCTTTTTCGATAACTTCCCGGCTTTGATAAATTTTTTCGACACTCAGGTTGATGATGTCCTTCATTTGCGGTTGGTACCGGCTTTTGTCGGTTAACGCGTGGTGGAATTGTCCTTTTAAAATTGCTTCTTCGTTTTCGATAAAAATGGCCACTGCATCTTCGATTAACGTTCCGATAGCCACGGCACGTAAATAACTGATGCGGTCTTCTTTGGAATGGAGTTGGTTGAATTTGGGCGTATCAATGCGGTCTTTGACCAATTTGATCAAGTATTCCAAGGCGTAATCTTCAGAGACCAAACCCAAATTGATACCGTCTTCAAAATCGATGATGGTATAGCAAATATCATCGGCAGCTTCTACCAAAAAAGCCAACGGATGCCGGTGGTAATGTACTTCGCCCGTAGCTGATTTTTGAATCAATCCCAAATCCGTAGCTACTTCTTGAAAAAAGGCTTTATCTTGCTGGAAATAGCCGTATTTTTTATCAGCAATCTCTTTGGTTGGTTTCTTAGGCAAGGATTCTTTAGGATACTTCATGTAGGCTCCCAGAGTGGCATACGCCAATCGGATGCCGCCTTCGATGCCTTGGCGTGAGGAACTCAACACCGAAAAACCGTTGGCATTGCCTTCAAAATCAATCAAGTCTTGCCATTCTTTTGGCGAAAGCCGATTTTGAAATTCGCGGCCTTTTCCGATCTTGAAATATTCGCCGATGGCCTTCTCGCCTGAATGTCCAAAAGGCGGATTTCCGATGTCGTGTGCGAGTGAGGCTGCGGCAACAATGGCACCAAAATCATTGGCTTGATACCCGTGAATTTCCTGCAGATGCGGGTATTTTTCTAAAATTTTTTTCCCAACCAATCGACCGATGGAACGACCCACCACCGAAACTTCCAAACTATGGGTCAAGCGTGTGTGGACAAAATCGGTTTTGGAAAGCGGAATCACTTGCGTTTTGTCCTGCAAACTTCTAAAAGCTGCCGAAAATATGATCCGATCGTAATCGACTTCAAAAACCAGTCGGGTTTCGTCTTGTTCGCTTCGCAAACGTTTGTTTTTGTCGCCTTGTCTTTTCAGAGAAAGGAGTTGTTCCCAGTGCATCATTTTTAGATTTAGGATTTAGGATTTAGCCCCGAAGTTTCGGGGTTGGGATTAAAATGAATGTCAAAGATACATAATTCCTTTTTGCACCTTCGTAATTACAGCAAAGGTCACATTTAAACGGATGGGTTAACATTGGCTTGCTGTGCATCAACTTTATCCATTCTGGCAAAGGCTTTTTTCAATAAAAGCGGTGTTGTTAAAGTAGTAAGCACGCCCATGATGACTAAAATCGAGAACACTTCGGTGCTAATTAATCCGTTTTTGTAGGCAATATTTGCAATTACAAGTTCCATGATTCCTCTTGCATTTAAACCGACTCCGAGAGTTAACGAAACTCTTGAGGAAAGCCCTGCAAATGTACCTCCTAGGTAACCTCCCGCGATTTTAGAAAGATAGGAAATTCCAATTACGGCAACTAAAAGTCCGATGCTATCGATGGATCCAATATTAAATTCGAGTCCAATTCCCGCAAAAAATATGGGTGCCAAAAATCCCATTGCCATACTGTTGGTTGTTGTTTCAATGGTTTTAAAGTTTTCTTCACCAATAAGCGAATGACTAATGAGCATTGCGGCAAAAAAAGCACCTACTATAAAGTGCAATCCGAGATTTTCTGTAAATGTAGAAAACAGTAATACAAATGCGAAGAATAGCGCAAAGAGCGGTTCTTTGCCTTTTATTACATGAACAATATTATCTAGAGACTCTTGGATGTAATTTCCCTTCTTTAATACTTTCTTTATCATCACATACGCCAAACCAAGAAGCCCAATAAAAATCGCTAATTTGAGTAATGAAAGCGAACTTGCTACCACGACAGAATGAGCCGACATGTCCGTATCCTTGATGTTGAGCAAAACACCCAGAATGGAAAGCGCCAAAACATCATCAAAAATGGCAATGGAAATGATTTTTTGTCCTACTTCAGAATTTATTTTGCCCAAATCCATCAAAATTCGGATACTGACTGGAAGCGCTGTAATGGCGACACACAAACCGATAAAAACGGTAGTCATGATGTCTTGATCGAAATAATAACCTACGGCAATGCCTCCAAAAATGGGTATAAAAAATGCCATTATCGAAATGATGATGTTTCGACCTTTCAAGGATTTCAGGATGTCGTCGATGTTTATTTCCAGTCCGGCGATAATAACGAGTAGAAAAATTCCCAATTCAGAAATTACTTTGATGTCCTCCGTTCTATGGATGATGTTTAATAAACTTGGTCCTAGAATAATACCTGCGATAATTTCGCCAATCATTGCAGGTTGCTTAAATCGCTCAAAGATTTCTCCAAAAATTCGAGCCATTACTAATAATATCAGCAAATTAGTAAAAAAAGGCAGTTCAAAATGTACTTCGTTCATGGTGAGTGAAAATAGGAATTTTTAAAGATGCGACATAAAAAAAATTATAGTTGGTAAGACTCCTCCAACCTTCCGATTTGTCGGGACAAGCCCTCCGAATGAAGGAAGTTTAGCATTGAGAATTTGGAATTTCAAATTTGTGATTTGATTGCGATTGATAACTGCGACTAAAAACGAATCATTATTCCTTTTCATTAGCCAAGAAAAACAGTTTTGACTTTTGGTTGTACTGATTGTAGCTTCTGTCGCTTGGGTTGGTGATTACGGATTTGATATTGACTTCGTCGCCCAATTTAAAATTAGAAACCGTATATTGATAGTCCAACAAATACGGACCACAAAAATAATTGCCATCGGCATCTTGTTCGATAATTCCGGTGTAAACTCCTTTTTCTTTGCTCATGATTTATAATTTTTTTCAAATGTAAGAAGATTTGTTTTGGTAAGTAAAAAAATTTCTAAAAAGTGCATTGAAAAACTTAATCTTTGCTGTTCCATTTTTGGAACGGCTCTTTTTGATTTTGTAGATATTCCAGATAAGGTAAAAGACACATACATCTCTTTAAATCTGAGAGAGAGTTGAGTAGAAAAATTGATTATGAATTGGATGTTTCCAACTCCTTGACCTTCGCATAAACAATGTCGCTTTCAAAACCTTTACGAAGTAAAAAATCGCAAAATTTCTTACGTTTGGAAAGTTTGCTCTCCTTTTGCATGTGTTCCCAATGTCGATCGGCAAGAAGCTCGAAATTGTCGTAATACTCTTCGGCAATTTCTTTCAGACCCTCCTTAATATTATAATCAGAAATGCCACGCATCTTGAGTTCGCGTACAATTCGGATTTTACCCCAATATTTGATGCGGTGTTTGCCTCTTGCAAAACTACAAGCAAATCGGGTTTCATTGAGAAAATCGTGTTCAATCAGGTAAACTAGAATTACATCAATGGCTTCGGGAATCATTCGTAGGGATTGTAACTTAGCAACCACTTCTTGATGGCAACGCTCTTGATACACACAAAAATGCTCTGCTTTGCGAGTGGCTTCAATAAGTGTATGCGATGTAGTGCCGTACATTTGAGATTGTTTTTGTTTGGAAAGAACAAAATAACAGTATTTATTTTAAACAACAACACTATTGCAATGGCAATGGCAATTTCAATTTTAAATCGCTTTAATTTGTAAATTCTGTGTCTAAAACCACCACAGTTAAAACCGTGAACGATGTTCTATTAAAGCATACTTACGACTAAAGTTGGAATACGTGCTATTTTGAAAACAATCAATTTGTGTAATCTGTGTGAAAAAAGTCGACAAAAAAAACCCAATCTGTTTAAGATTGGGTTTTTAATACGATATAAATAGACGATTATGCTTCGAAAGGAAGGATAGAAACGTACGATTTATTATCTCTTTTCTTTTGGAACTTCACTAATCCATCTACTCTAGCGTGTAAAGTATGATCTTTACTGATGTAAACGTTTTCACCTGGATTGTGTTTAGAACCTCTTTGTCTTACAATGATATTTCCAGCGATTGCAGCTTGACCACCATAAATCTTAACACCTAAACGTTTTGATTCTGATTCTCTACCATTCTTCGAACTACCGACACCTTTTTTATGAGCCATGACGTATGAGTTTTAAAATGTTATTATTCTTGAGTTTCTTCTTTTTTAGCTTTAGCTACCTTTTTCTTAGGAGCTTCCGCCTCTTCAGTTACTGGAGCTGCCTCTTTTTTGGTTGCTTTTTTAGCACCTGGAGCAGTAATTCCTGAAATTTGGATTTGAGTCAAATATTGACGGTGTCCATTTCTCTTTTTGTACCCTTTTCTTCGTTTCTTTTTGAAAACGATTACTTTGTCTCCTTTTAAGTGTTGTAACACTGTAGCTTCAACAGAAGCTCCTTCTACAGCCGGGGCGCCTAAAGTGATTGTGCCAGCGTCGTCCAACAAAAGAACTTTTGCAAATGAAATTGCATCTCCTTCTTTGTCAGCCAAACGGTTCACATAAACCTTTAAGTCTTTGCTTACTTTAAATTGTTGCCCTGCTATCTCTACGATTGCGTACATAACAATGATGTTTAGTTAATTTTTAAGGTTGCAAATATACAACTTATTATTAGAATAGCAATTGCATTGAAAAAATAATTATTCAAGTACAATTTACACCACACAACATCCCCTTAAAAGCAACTTGAAACCGAAGCGAAAACATTATTTTAAACTTTTAAATAGTGTTCAACTGTAAAAAAACATAAATTTGTTGTAACAAAACAATGGTAGTGTATACAAATATCCAAAACCAGTAACAAATTATTAATAGTTATGAAAAAATCATTAATGGCTTTGAGTTCAGTTCTCATGCTTGGAAGTGTTGCTTCGGCTCAAAAAGTAAATTTTGAGGAGCATACTTTAGACAATGGTCTTCATGTAATCTTGCATCAAGACAAATCAGCACCCGTAGTAATTACCTCTGTAATGTATCACGTGGGTGCTAAAGATGAAAATCCAGAACGCACTGGATTTGCCCACTTTTTTGAACACCTTTTGTTTGAAGGTACCGCAAATATCAAACGCGGTGAGTGGTTTAAAATCGTTTCAGGAAATGGCGGAACAAATAACGCCAACACTTCCGACGACCGAACTTATTATTATGAAGTGTTCCCGTCCAACAATTTAGAATTGGGATTGTGGATGGAATCAGAACGATTGTTGCATCCGGTGATCAATAAAATTGGTGTTGACACTCAAAATGAAGTAATAAAGGAAGAAAAAAGATTTCGTGTAGACAATGCTCCTTACGGAAATTTATTTGCATCGGTAAAAGAAAACATCTTTAAAAAACACCCGTACCGTTGGGCAACAATCGGTTCGATGGAACATTTAGATGCTGCTACTCTAGAAGAGTTTCAAGCATTCAACTCGAAATTTTACGTACCTAATAATGCCGTATTAGTAGTAGCAGGAGATATTGATTTTGCACAAACCTTAAAATGGGTGAAACAATATTTTGGACCAATTCCAAAAGGCGCTGAGGTAAAAAAGGAAACTTTTGTTGAAGAACCAATCACCAAACAAATCAATGCAACTTACGAAGACCCAAACATCCAGTTGCCTATGGTTATTCAAGCCTTTAGAACGCCCTCAATGAAAACGAGAGATGCCAAAGTATTGGAGATGATTTCATCTGTTTTAAGCGACGGAAAAAGTTCTCGTTTGTACAAAAAATTAGTAGACGAACAAAAAACGGCGTTACAAGTTGGAGCATTTAATAACAGTCAGGAAGATTACGGAATGTACGTGATTTACGGTTTACCACTATCTCCAGCAACTAGCGAAATGATTACAACAAGTGTAGACGAGGAAATCAAGAAAATGCAAACCGAATTAATTTCGGAGAGAGACTTTCAAAAACTACAAAACAAGTTCGAAAACCAATACGTCAACAGCAACAGCAGCATTGAAGGTATTGCTGAGAACTTAGCTACTTATCACTTATTGTATGGTGATATAAATTTGATTAACACCGAAATTGAAATTTACCGTTCAATTACTCGGGAAGAAATTAAAGAAGTGGCTAATAAATATCTGAAACCAAACCAACGTTTGCTCTTAGATTATGTTCCCGCTAAAGACAAAGCTCAAAACTAAGACATAAATTATGAAAAAAATCCTATTTATAGCAAGCTTGTTCTTAACAACTATTATGCAAGCACAAGAACGTACCCCGAATAAACCTTTAGCAACACCAACGGTAAAAGCGAAGGAAAGACCACAGCCAAAACCAGGACCAGCACCTGTAATTAATATCGGAAAACCGCAAACTTTTGAATTGCCAAATGGTTTGAAAGTAATGGTGGTAGAAAACAACAAACTCCCAAGAGTTTCTTTCAATCTAACGATAGACAACGCACCTTATGCAGAGGGTGCTAAAAAAGGTGTTGCTGATTTAACGAGTAGCATGATTGGAAATGGAACGACTACTATGCCGAAAGACAAATTCAATGAAGAAGTTGATTTTCTTGGAGCAAATATCGGGTTCAGCTCGAGCGGTGCTTACGGAAGTGGCTTGTCTAAATACTCTGACAGAATCCTTTCGCTAATGGCAGACGGAGCTTTAAACTCTGTTTTCACTCAAGAAGAATTGGAAAAAGAGCGAGCCAAACTTTTGGAAGGTTTGAAATCTAATGAAAAAAGTGTAGAAGCCGTAGCGGGTCGTGTGGAAGATGTTTTGTTTTACGGAAAAACACATCCTAATGGCGAATATTTAACTGAAGAGACCATTAAAAATGTTTCTTTAGACGACATTAAAAAAGAATATGTAACTCAGTTTGTTCCTGCAAATGCTTACTTGGTAATTATTGGCGACGTTAAATTCAAAGACGTTAAAAAAGCAGTTACCAACGCTTTTCAAACTTGGAAAAAAGCCGCTGCTCCAGCTGTAAGCTACCCAAATCCTCTTGACGTGCAGTATTCTCAGATTAATTTTGTGGATATGCCTAACGCGGTTCAGTCCGAAATTTCTTTAGTAAATGTTTCTGATTTAAAAATGACAGATCCTGATTATTTTGCAGTTCTTTTGGCTAATCAAGTTTTGGGTGGCGATTTTAATAGCTACTTGAACATGAATTTAAGAGAAGCTCATGGTTGGACTTATGGTGCACGTTCAAGCATTCGTGGAAATAAATATGTCGGAAAATTTAAAGCCAATACACAAGTTCGAAATGCAGTAACGGATAGTGCAGTTGTTGAATTTTTTAAAGAAATTAAAAAAATCCGATCTGAAAAAGTAAGTGACGAAATGTTGAAAAATGTGAAAGCCGGCTATGTAGGTAATTTCGTTATGGCGATAGAAAAACCGGGTACTATTGCGCGATATGCACTTCAAGCACAAACGCAAAACTTGCCTGCAGACTTTTATGAAAACTATGTAAAAAACATCAATGCCGTTACTGCAGACGACATTTTGAGAGTTTCGAAAAAATATTTCTCAGAAGACAAAACTCGTGTACTAGTTACCGGAAAAGCATCAGAAGTATTACCGGCTTTAGAAGCTTTGAAAATGCCAATTTTCTACTTTGATAAATTTGGAAATCCAACAGAAAAACCAGCTACTTCAAAGCCAGTTCCTGCAGGTGTAACTACTAAAACGGTTTACGACAACTACATCAAAGCCATTGGTGGAGATAAAGCAGTGAAAGCAGTGAAATCAGTAATGATGGTGGGAACTACAACAATTCCGCAAGCACCACAACCACTGACGTACACTCAAAAAATGGACAACAAAAACCGACTAGCTGTTGATGTGTCTATGGGTGGAATGAATATGATGAAACAAGTAGTTACCGATAAAGTAGCCTACATGAGTCAGCAAGGTCAAAAAATGGATATTCCAGCCGAAGGTCTGGCCGATGTAAAAGAGGCGGCTAAATTTTTCCCAGAACTTTCTAGTACTACTGGAAAAGTTACCGTTATTGAATCGATTGAAGGATCGGATGCATATGCTGTAGAGAATGGCAATTCAACCAAATATTACGATGTAAAATCAGGTTTGAAAGTAGCTGAATCATCTTCGCAAGATCAAGGTGGTAAAAAGATGGTAACAACCACGTATTTCAAAGATTACAAAGAGGTAAAAGGAATTAAATTTCCTTACACCATTGTTATGAATGTGGGAATTGAATTGGACATTAAAATGAATGAGGTAAAAGTAAACGAAGGCGTTACGGATGCCGATTTTCAATAAAATAAAAGATTTTTGAATTAGAAAAACCGTCAGAAATGGCGGTTTTTTTTTGTGGGAAAAAATAGTTTTTGTATATTAAATGTTGGATGTCCTAAACCTGAATGAGAGTTGCAAATCTGTCGCGTGAGTCGTTGAGTGGAGCTCTCCCGATGTTATTGCGAGGTACGAAGCAATCATCGGGAAGCGGGAACGGAACGCTCCCGATAAAAATCGGGACAAGCAGCACACATAAATAAAACTGAAAACTGAAAACTAATTTTTCTTAGCCGACATATAAATTCCTACAAATATAATCACGGCTCCCACATACTGCATCGGACTAAAAAGTTCGTTGTCGAGAATTCCCCAGAAAAAAGCAACTATGGGTATCATGTAGGTAACCGATGCCGCAAATATTGGCGAAGACATCTGTATCAAGTTGAAGTAAATGATATTGGCAACACCCGTTCCAATAACCCCCAAAACTACGATGTACAACATCGCCGTTTGCACCTCCTCTTGATCAATTACTTTCCCAAAATCGGTTGAAAACAAAACGATAAGTGCGGGAACCAAAACCACAATAAAGTTTCCGGCTGTAATGGCCAAGGGTTTGACGTCCGATAAATATTTTTTGATCAAATTGACGTTAAGTGAATAACAAAAAGCTGCGAAAATAACCAATAAAGCGTACCAATAATTTTGTTCGGGATTGTTTGCTGCCCCATTTGCAATCAACAAAATACTTCCAATCAAACCAATAATAACTCCAAATAGCTGTTGCCTTTGCACTTGCAAACCAAAAGCCAAAAGACCAATAACCAATGCTCCAAGTGGTGTAAGCGAATTTAAAACCGCTGTAATCGAACTGGAAATTTCGGTTTCGGCGATGGCAAATAAATACACCGGCATAAACGTTCCGATAAAAGCGGTTAAAGCAATGTATTTCCACTTTCCGTGCGGAATGGTGGCAATACTTTTAAAACCGATGATGAGCAAAAAAAGGGTGGCAAAAATGATGCGTAACGAACCCAACTGATACGGATTCAATCCCACCAAACCGCGTTTGATTAAAATAAACGAACTTCCCCAAATTAAGGCGAGTACGAACAATAAAACCCATTTCAAATGTTTTGAAAACATAGTTGCATTTTTTGAAAAGCAAAATTGTAACTTTAAAATGAATTTCAAATGCTTTTTTGATTATTTTTGTAGCTAATCTACAGCATTTTATTGTATATAATTTAATTCAAATACTTATGAAAAAATCACTTTTTATCTTTGCATTTTCTGCAATACTATTCACAAGTTGTAAAGACAAGACCACTACGGCAGAAACAACTACAACTCCAACAGAGGCCAAAACTTTAGCTGCTACTGGAAAAGTTGAAACAGCAAGTTTTACAATCGAAGGAATGAGTTGCGAAATCATGTGTGCTTCAAAAATCCAAAAAGAGTTGACTGCCACAGAGGGTGTCAAAAACGCTAAAATCGATTTTGAAAAGAAACTAGCCACTGTAGCATATGATGCAGCGGTAACTTCTCCTGAAAAACTGATTGAAAAAGTAGAAGCCGTAAACGGAGGCGATTCGTATAAGGTTTCCAACCTAACCACAACAGCTGATAAAGCGATGTTGTTTCAAGAAAAAGAAAAAGAAAAGAAAAAATCACGCAAACAACGCAAAGCCGACGAAAAAGCGGCTGCTGAAACTAAAACCGAATCTACAACTGCAAAACCAGCATGTTGTTCTTCTAAAAAAGCATGTTCTGAAAAGAAAGAAACGTTGTAATTGTATTGCACTTCAAATGGAAAGAAACTCGAAAGGGTTTCTTTTTTTTTGTTTCAGGTTTAGCTTCGCGCTGTTCGGCTCCGCCTCGAGTCAGGTTTATTGAGAATACAGAAATTACAACTTATAACTCACCGAAAACAAAATCACCCGCGGCATAATAAATCGAGCATTATTTACGATGCTAAAATCAGAAAATGAAAAGCTGTTCTTGGTTTGATTATCAAAAACGTTATTGACCGATAATTCAAAACCAAACGGATTGTTTTTCTTTTGATAGCGAAGCGAAGTATTGGCTATTTCGAAAAAATTACTTTGGTTGCGATCGTCGGTGTTTTTGAGGTTTTCGTAACTAAATTTGTACACAAAATGCTTAAAAAACTCGACCGAACCACTCGTGTTAAACGCATCGGTTTTAAAATCCGTGTTCGTTAAACCCCGAAACTGACTGAATCCTTTTTTGTAACCGACTTCTAAAGTGGGCCAATCGCGTTTGGCTGTTCGTAAAGTGACGCCAACGTTTTGGCTCGTGCGGTTGTTTTCGGTAGTAACATCGTTGAGCGTTTGGATATAATTAAATCCATTTACACTAGTATTAATGCCCACCCGAAAACGGTAAATTTTCTTTTCGAACGAACCGTACAAACGCCAGTTGGTTTCAGGATTATCGGTAATTACAGGCGTCGAAAATTGATTGATGCCACTCAACACGATGTCGTTTCGGATGGTCCGCACTTTTTTATTGTAATTGGCATTGGCAAACCACATTATGCCGCGGTACATATTCATCTTACGGTAACTTAACGAGGCATTGTGAAAGCGTTCGTTTCGCAACAAGGCATTACCGCGACTTACTGAATTATACCCATTAAGTGTGAACCGATTGGCCAATTGATTGACTTGCGGAAAATCGTTTTCCAACTTGTAATTAAAAGTCAACGATTCCGATTTATTAAACTCGAGTTCACTGGTAAAT
This sequence comes from Flavobacterium sp., assembly GCF_044368625.1. Lineage (GTDB taxonomy): Bacteria > Bacteroidota > Bacteroidia > Flavobacteriales > Flavobacteriaceae > Flavobacterium. The sequence goes on from NZ_JBIPPD010000009.1 coordinate 30,495, forward strand.
TGTGGTTGAAACAAGGTTTTGGACAATTGATAAGTATCGGATAATTGTTCGGTTTTCAAGTCGTACCAATGAAAATACAATCCCGGTTTATTGGTCCAAATACCAATTTTAAATTTGTATTCCAAACCGACATAAGCGTCGTTCAATTGATAATCTACATTATTTCCGAATCCTGCCGAAGCAAAATCATTAATCGTTCCATCAGTTAACAATTGTTTTTCGGACGTGTTGAAAGTCGATTTTCCGTAATTATTTCCAATATTGGTGTACAAATGATTGAAGTTGTTGATGATCCAATAATGCTTGAACAACGCATCAATGCTGTTGGTTTTGGTTTTGATAATTTGGTTGATGGTATAGGTTTCATCGTCTTGCAGCGGAATCAATCCTGCGAGAAAAGGCTGATCGGTAAACCAGGTATTTTGAGGTGTTTGTTGTTCAAAAGCCTGATTGACCACAAAAGTAGTCGTGTGCTTGTCGCTGATGCTTTTATGCCATTCCATGTATTGTTTGACCGAAGTATTGTCGGCAGTTTGCAAGGTTTCGAACGTACTCGCATTTACATTGGTAACCGAATTTAAAATATTGACTCCGTCGTTGTTACTCGACTGGTATTGGGCATTGTAGTACCACTTTTCTTTTTTAGTGGGCGAATAATCAAGTTTTACATTTCCAATGCCTAAAAAACTTTCGTTTTCCACCTCTTGGTTTCGGTTTTCAAAAGTGAGCGATTCGTTCTGCAGATATTCAATTTTACTTTCAAGTTTTTGATCTAAAAGTACGTTACTGAAAATCGCAAAACCCGAAACATCCAGCTTTTCCGAAGCCGTATAACTGAAATTTAACGCGCCAAAATGCGACTTGTTTCGCACCACATCGGTATTATCGTTCGTAAAATCCCACAAGTTGGAAAGTGATTTCCGTCCCGTAAGAAAGCTACTCGCGCCACCGTCAAAACGCATCAGGTCTTGGTAGGTAAAAGTGCTTCGTCCGATGTTATTGCTGTCGCCAATGAAACTCACGTTGCCTTTGGGACTGTAATAAAACAAGGCGGCATGACCGAGGTAGAACGAGTTGTCGCCATTGCCTACTTCGGCACCGGCTTCTACATCACCAAAAACAAATTTCTTTTTATCTTCTTTGAGTTTTACGTTCATTGCCAAATCTTCCGAATCAGAAACTTCTTTCATAAAACCCACTTGGTTAAAATTGTCGATCACTTCAATTTTATCCAAGGCATCGGCTGGAATATTCTCTACTGCGAGTTTGGTTCCACCACCAAAAAACGATTTTCCTTCCACGAGCATTTTAGTCACTTTTTTACCCTGAACGGTTACACCACCATTTTTATCTACTTCGACGCCGGGGAGTTTTTCGAGGATTTCTTTCATTTTGCGTTCGTTGCCGTTGGCAAAACTCGCCACATTAAACGTCATTGTGTCTTTTTTGATTACAATAGGTTTGAACTCGTGTTTGATGATGATTTCTTTGAGGTTTTCGCCAGTAGCTTTGAGCTTAAAATTGTGTGTATTAATTGTGGAGTTTGGTTCTACAATTAATACTTCTTGGGTGTAACCAATGTACGAAACCACGATTTCATACTTCACATCGTTATCGAGTTCGAGACGAAAACGCCCTTTATTGTCTGCCATTGCAAACTTGATTCCGGCTTTTTCTTGCAAGGGTTTTGCAATTAAATTAGCCGATTCGAGGGGTTGGTTTAGGGTATCAGAAACGACACCAGTTATGCTTTTTTGAGAAAAAACGGAGAAGGAAATGAAGAGAAAAAGAAGGAGGAATTTGGGCATTTAGGGTTTATAATTTTTTATATAAGTGGTCTTAAAATTTTATTTGACATTCTTTTTATTAAGATGTTAAAGACATAATGAATCGTTGGTTGGTTAATTTTACAGGATTTAAAAACCCATTTCTTCGGCCACCTTTTTCATTTTATCGTGGTACTCTCCCTCGGTCATTTTTGTTCCCTTATTAGGTCTTTCGATTTCTTTAATTGAATCAACATTTAATTTAATTTTTGACGCATAAATTCTTATTTTTCCAACTTGTACTTCTAAAACTAATCCAGGTAAACCATTGTACAGAGCAGGACCAAATTGAACAGGTATTTCAGGACTATACCACGCAACATCCAATCCTTTAGTCTTATTATTAGTTTGTTTCTTAATGGCTTTATAACAAAGAAATTCACCTATTTTTTTTGATTCAGTTGTTAATTCCCACTCTGGGAATTGATAAGATATCAACACTTGCTCTCCAAGCGAAATCTTTTGTGCAAGAGTTAGTTTCTCTTTGAAATTGGAATAATATATACCAGAAGCCCCACCACCGAAGGTTTGTAGAAAGTTTAACTTTGATTCTTGCTTAGCATCAGATTTCATTGTTTCAACTTTACTTTTATATAATGATTCATTTGCATTAAATTCCATAGTAAAGTATGCAGGTTTTGAAAAGATTTCAACCATTTCTCTTTTTTTACTTGGCTCATAACTTTTATCATCGGCAATTTTAGACGCATTAAAAGATTCCATTGGCTCTATCGTATATTCGACAACACCCAAAAAAGGGTGTTGCGAATAAGTGATTTGAGATAAAATTAACAATGTATAAATTATAATTTTATTCATAATTCATCATTAGTTATTGTAACAATCTAAATAAATAATATGATACATTTCCATCATTACATCAAAATCATTTCCACCACTACTAATGTCTAAATTATATTCAACTGCAGCTTGTAATACCGCATTTCTTGCCAAACGAACACAATCAGATGGTTTGCCATATAAAGCCTCCACTTCCACTGTACTAATTTCAACTTCTTTAGAATCCATAACGACAACCTCTTTCGATTCCGAAATTACATCATCTTTATCAGCAATGCTATTCGCCATACTACTTCCTACAAACGCTATCATTGCGATAGCACTAAAAATTACTTTTTTCATTTTAAATTGTTTTTAAGTTACGCTAGCCTATCTGACT
>NZ_JBIPPD010000308.1:0-2907 GCF_044368625.1 Flavobacterium sp.
GCTAGGCCTAAACCTCTACGACATGGATTTCAGGGACTACGATCCAGCCATAGCCCGCTGGACCGGCATTGACCCCGTAACCCACCACAATATGTCGCCGTATATGGCGTTTGATGGTAATCCGGTTTATTGGGCAGATCCTAGTGGGGCGGATAGTACAGATGGTAATACCTTAGATATATTTGGGAGAGAAAGGTTTGATACAAATGGTATGTTTATCCCATTTGGCGAACGAGGAGTAGGTAGTTTTGATGAATATTTGAGTCAAGATGGAGGAGGAGATTCTTATTCTAAAACAGATCCAAAAGATATAGCTGCAGCCTTGTCCCTTATGGTAACGGCAAAATTATATTTTGATGATAAAGATGTAAGCAAACTTTCTGAGGCAGAGAAGCAAGAGATATTTAAATCCAACGCTCTCGAGACTATTGGTATTTTACTTTGGGAGTTTGCTACAGGAACAGGTATGGAAAATAGAAGTTTTACTTACGGAGAACATCCCTTTGCAAATGAATACCTAATTGGAAGATTGAATGAAATAGTATATAAATTTAATGATAAGTTAAATGCGGAAGGATATAAAGTGAGACCTAGCTCTACCGCCTATTATGATATTTCACTCCCTTTCAGTCCTTCTTCAAAACCACAAAGTTGGGGTGAATCTATAGCAAAGCATTTAACTTCAAATAAAGTACAATTTTTTATTGGAGGCGCTATTGTTAAAGTTAGATTACAAAATGGCATTTTAGAAGGGCAGGTAAAAAATGCAACAAGTAGAAATTCATTGTTTTTACACTTAACAGAAAATTATCATAGAAAAAATGGGACACAACCACTCTCCACGATATATCAATTCATAAATTTTGCTTTTAAACTAAATGACAACTAACTTATGAAAAACAATTTAAACTTACTTTTTGTTTGGCTTTTTATCAGTTCATGTAGTGGTATCTCTTGCAATTTTTTAGCAGGTCGTTATTATAATAAATCAGATAGAAACGCAACTAACTATTTGGTTATAAAAGATAACGGAACTTATTTTCATTATTACAAGAAAGATTCTGTAGAACTTTATCACAAGGGGGTTTGGCAAAAAGCTAAAAATGAAAACTGTGTTTTTGAATTTAAAAATTGGAAAAGTTATAATGAAAGAGGTCAGGATTATGATGATTATGGCATCTATTTATTATTTGTAAATGGCAATTATTTAGATAATGGTCCAGATGGTAATTCAGCATCTAGTTTTGAAAATACCGATAGTCCGAGCTTAAAGTAATACATGAATTACTTCTCAGTGGTTAATTTTCGAGATTTTGGTTTGAATAAAAATATTACTTATATTTACAATGCTCTTGGCGTAAAACTCATAAAAAGAGTTTCGACTCCCGAGAAGCAGACTGAAACAGTGTACAGTAACGGTTTCCAATACCAAGACACCAAATTGCAGCATTTTCCTACAGCCGAAGGTTATGTGAGTGTGGTGGAAGGAAAAATTAATTATGTGTATAATTACACCGACCATTTGGGTAATATTCGCTTAAGTTATGGACTTGACCCTGAAGTGCAAGGACAATTGAAGATTTTAGCTGAAACCGACGTAGGAGGTTCGCCGAACACCACTTAAAATAAAAGTTAAGTGAGGCAAAGCCACTACTACCCCAACCAATAGCAGCTGTCAACAGCTTCAAGGCAATTATTGATTCGATGAAGGACTTGTTCGCTGATAAAAAGTTGTGTCCTCAAACTATTCGGATGAGTGTTATTTGCAATTGGCTCAATGAGAAAAAATATCCGCTGGTACACGTTCAGGAATTGGCGGGGCATCCGTGGCCGTGTACGACTGAAAAATACATAAAAGCCAATAGTGAACAGCATACGGAACCGATCAACCGATTTTTTCCTGGTCTTTAAGAAAAATAAAAATCAAATTATTACATTAACCTGTAACTTATTTGTACATTTAAACGTACAATAAACAAACAATAAATATTACAACTATGAAAGCGGTAACTATATCAACACTAAGAAAAAATATGAAAGGCTATTTTGATGCGGTTTCGGAATCATCCGAAATCATTGTTGTGCCAAGAAATGAAGAAGAGGATGCCGTTGTTATTATCTCCCTCAAGGAGTACAATTCAATGACTGAAACACAACATCTATTGTCAACCAAAAGCAACAGAAGAAGACTTGCAGAATCAATTGGACAAGCAGAAAGAGGAGAATTGAAAAGTTTTAACTTGGATGAAGGTTCTGCTCAAGAAATTAAGCTCTCGTTGTAATTTATGGATATTGTATTTACTCCAAACGGATGGGAAGATTTTGAATATTGGTTAGAGAACGACCCCGATACTGCAGTAAGAATTAAAGAACTTCTTAAATCCGTAACACAAAATCCATTTCAAGGAATCGGAAAACCTGAACCTCTAAAATACGATTTAAAAGGTTATTGGTCAAGACGGATTACAAGTGAGCATAGGATTGTTTACAAAGTAACGGGCACTAAGGGAGACGACCAAAGGTGTATCATCATTCAATGTAGATTTCACTATGATGATTAATGCAACCAGCCATAAAAAAGAATCCGGTAATGCATCAAAGTTAGTAATCGCATAAATTTTAAATATAATTATCTGAAAATCAGTAAGAGTAAAATTATTTTTCAAAAAAGGCAAGTGTATACTTGTCTTTTTTTTTTAAAATTGTTTCTTAAATCGAAGATGATGATGAATAACCCGACCTTATGTATCAGAATTAGTGATGCTGCTAATTGTCCAAAATGCAAGCTGAAAAAAGTAGTAAAAAATGCACTATTATCCGAAAGTCTAAAATAAAAAAAGCCTGAGATTCCCTTATTTTTGTTTTGCGAAAAATAAAATAATTTTATGGGACTCTTCAGGCGAAACA
>NZ_JBIPPD010000332.1:0-2904 GCF_044368625.1 Flavobacterium sp.
GGGCGTCTCGCGAACCTTCACTCCTTCGCCTGGCACCACCTTGAGCGTATCGACCCATCGCACCAATCGCTCCCACGCGGTTTGGATCCTCTCACCCTTCTGGACTTTGATTTCCTTGATGTCCATTAGTTGAAATTACCAGCATTACCGTCCTGATAGACCTCCTTCGGCCATTCATAGTACTCGGAGAGCTTCCATGATTCGGAAATCTGCCAGACATTTCCACGCTTGGAAATCTGCGGCGGCATCTTCATCCAGTTTCGATTACCTTTGTCGAGGTTGTTAAATTGCTCTGGGGCGTCTGGTACTGAGCGATACAGTTTCCCGATGTTGTCGATTACAGTCTTGGGTAAGGTTTTCTTGGTGTAGCTCACCGAGGCAATGCAGTTCATCACGATGTAGGTTTTGACCCCCTTCATCGGGTTTTTGTTGCCTTTGCCGACCTTACTTTTTCCACCAAGACCGGATGAGGCTTTCGAGCCCGCTGGGAGAGTTTCATCAAAAGTCCAATCCTCTTTAGTTTCTGGGTCTGCCCATTTGCCGCCGTAAACATTTTTGATTTCCTCAAAGTTCCAATGGGCCTCAATCGGCTCCTCGGCCATCTCAAAATCAAGACTCCAAACTGTGCTTTCTTCGTCGCCGTAGGTGGCGTTGTTGGATTCGGCGCTGCCGCCCTCGTAGGTCACAGTCACGATGTAGGAAGGATCGGCGCCGTCATTGTTGCATGCCCATGTCCGCGAAACCTCTTGGCAGTTTTCGTAATCTTCTTTGCCCACAGTCTTCACTTGAGCGATGGTCTGGACATAGTAAGGAACCACCCATTGGATGACGCCTTCTTTGCTCTTTGAACCGGTGGCTCCTACGGTGATGAAATTGCTGGTGCTCATGCGAAAACGGGGATTTGGACTTCGGGGTTGGTCGTCTTAGGTTTGGTATTCTCCTTAATCGTCCGCAGCAGGGATGTCTGACGGCGGTTTTCTTCGAGGATGCCATCGTTGGCCGCGCGCCCCATCAGCACATTAGTCGCCTTGGCGACGCTGCCGAGTTGGCTCACACCGGCGCTTGGGCCGCCTTGTTGTTTCTTCTCGCGTGCCTTGTCGGCCTCGTCAGCGGCAGCACGGGCATCGACCATCTTGGCGGCGGTGTCCTTGGCTTTGTCGCCGGTCATGCCGAGCTTGTTGAGCGCGACGATCTCTTCTTGGATTGCTTTCTGGCGTTCGAGATCGGCGATCTTCTTCTCATCTCCAGCGATCCGCGCGCGGACCATCTCGGCTTCGAGGCGGTATGCTTCTTGTTTTGGTTTTAATTCAGCAGCTTGAGTTTGTTTTAAGATTTCTAAGAGTTCTTTTTTCTGTTTGATTTCATCATTAACAGCTTTCTCTTTATTGAAAGAACTTTGATTTTGATTATTAAATTCTTTAATTTTTTGCTCAAGTTCTGCAATGCTTTTATCTCTTTCATCTGAATCGATTGAAAATAATTGGCCGTTGATACTAAGTTGTTTTTGTATTTCTTCCGCGCGCCTCTCTGCTTCTGCGAGTTTTCTTTCCTCAATCGATTTATTGGTAATTACCTCACCAGGTGCTTGTGTGGTGACTGGTCCTGCGGCTGTTGGTGTAGTGATTGACCTTCCTTCAGCCCTAACCGTGGTTTTCCCTTGGGCCTCCATTTCCTCCAAGGTTTTTTTTGCTCTTGCTGCTTCCTCTTGTACCTTAGCCAGTTCAATCCCTAGCTGTCTCATTGATTCTGCATTTTCAAGCAATTTAGGATTACTGCCCATATCAGCCGCTAAGTCCCTCTTGCCTTGAGCTTCTTGCATCTGAGCGTTTAGTTTGTTCTGCTCATTTCTAAGATTCTTTTTTTGATTTTCTAGAAAAGCGATCTCTCTTTCAGCCTTCTCTCTATCGATGGTTTCGTCGCTTTTTATTCCTTGGAGCTTGAGTAGGCGGTCGCGCGCTTCGTAAATTTGCTCAGTAAGATCGCGCTCTATTTTGAGCCTTTCTAAGTTGGTGCGATGGACCGCCGCCATATCTTGGCCAAGAGCGGTGATGTCCCTATAATACTTGGCAATCTGAGCGGTCTCGTTTTTTAGCTTAATCGAATTTGCTGCATTATCATAAGTCGTCTGTGCTGCTTTGATTCCATTTTTTAGCGCCTCAGCTCCGGCTTTGGCCGCAGATTTGAGAATTTCAGCATCAACCGCAGAGAATAACTTTTTAAGGTGCGGGTAAAGCTGGACCGCTGCAACCGCCGCTAGCGAGATAGCGCCGGCTAGGCCCATCGAACCACCGAAGCCAAGGATCATCTGCGGGATGTTGTTGAGAACACCTTTGATGCCATACTGGGCGTCTTCGACCGCTTGCGAGAACGCCAAGAAACCCATGCTGGAGTTACCCATCGCCCCAGTGAGGCGATTGAACTTATTCCTAGCGTCCTGAGCGACAAATGCCGCACGCTCGGTTTGCTTTAGGTAAGCGTCAGTTAAAGGGGCTTCTGGCAGACCTGCTGCTCTAGGATTGGATAACAAAGCCGACTTTTTATCGGCGGCGGCTTGTGCCGAAGCAGAGTTCGTTTTTTGCGTAGCGATATTGCGCTCAAGTGTTTGCTGCTCACGGAGGAGCGCAATGGCTTTCTCCTTTGTGATCAGGCCACTTTTGGCAAGTTTGTCTGCTTGCGCCTCAATAGCCAAAGTCTGCTTCAAGGAAGTAGCGAGGCTATCATAGCCAGCGGCTTGCAGCTTGAGGACGCTGATATTACCTTCCAATCCCTTGATGGAATTGGCCGCGCGGCTCATCTCTTGATGGTAATTGGAGGTGGCAGATCGTGCCTTCTCAATGCCAGAGGTGAACCCGCTGGTGTTAAGGAACAAATTTGCCGTGAGAGTTGCCATATTACTTAAATTGG
>NZ_JBIPPD010000112.1:0-10704 GCF_044368625.1 Flavobacterium sp.
GGTATAAATCCGTCACTTTATTCCATTGATCAGAATCTTCGTAGTATTTTAAAGCAGTACCCACGCCAAAAAACCCTGGAACATTTTGCTTCAACTGGCTCCAAGAACCCACAAACGGAATCGCTCTTAAATCCGCAAAATTCAATTCTTCCGATTTATTTCTTTTCGACGGCCTGCTGCCAATATTTGCTTTGGCATAATATTTTAAAGTACTCATCCGCTCCAAATATGGAACAAATTTAGGATTATTTTTGAAATCCAAATATTTTTGAAAACCAATTTCGGACAAGTCATCCATAATGCTTATTTGCTCATTAGAAAGCTTGTTTTTGTCCCTACCAAACAAATCATTAGAAATACCAGCTGTCAATAAATTTTCGAGATTAAATCGACACGAATCCACCGTTCCAAAATTTGAACTAATCGTTTGACCTTGAATAGTTACTTGGATTTCATTGTTTTCAATTTCAGGACCTTGCGAAGCATAGTACTTATGTGTTTTTCCACCACCTCGAGCAGGCGGACCACCTCTACCATCAAAAAAAACTACTTTTATTCCGTATTTTCTTGATACACTGCTGATGTTTTGTTTTGCTTTATAGATACTCCAATTTGCCATTAAATAGCCGCCATCTTTTGTTCCATCCGAAAAACCCAGCATAATAGTTTGCTGATTGCCTCGTTGCTCCAAATGTTTCGCATACTTTGGATTCAAGTACAATTGTTCCATTACTTCGTGTGCTGTTTTTAAATCGTCGATTACCTCAAAAAGAGGCACAATATCCACCGTAGGATTTTTCCAACCTGTTAATGCAAATAATCCAAGCGCCTCCATCACATGCACAGCCCCTTCATTATTACTGATTATATACCGATTAGAGCCTTTTTCGCCATTATTTTCTTGAATCGTTCTAATCGCTTGAATGGAACTCAAAACCGACTTGGTTTCTTCGTTAAAATCATCCGGATTTAAAGTGGCTTCCAATTTTCCCAATACTAAAAGTTTTTCCGAAGCAGAAAGCGTTTTGTAATTTTCAGGAAATAATGCGCTACCGTTTTGTTTGTCGTATTCAATTATATCATTATAAACTGTTTGATGAATTTTACTATTTTGGCGTATATCCAAAGTGGCAAAATAAAATCCGAAAAGGTTTACTTTGTTTATTAAGACTTCTAATTCATCCAAATACAGGGATTGATGTTCGCTAACAATCAGACCTCTAATCGCCGCCAATTTTGATTGCAATTCCTCTAAAGAAATGGATAATTCGCCTGTTGAATAAAACACCGAACGATAAAGCTTTGCTTCAATATCAGCTACCAAATGCATTACATTATAAAAGGTTAACTTTCGTTTTAGTATTCGAATATCGTGGTAATAACATTTCAAAATTGAGGTTCGTAAACGCAGGGCAACTTTCAATGTAATTTCATTAGTTACAAATGGATTTCCATCCCGATCGCCTCCAGGCCAAAATCCGAAACTAAAAATGGAGTTGCTAATTTGTTCACCAGTAAAAATGTTGTTTTGCAAATAATGCAGCATTTCGCCTGCCGTTTGATAAAAAACATTTTCCAAATACCAAATCAAACTTACAGCCTCGTCAAAAGGAGTGGGCTTTTCTTTTTTAATAAATGGCGTTTTACCCAATTGCGCCAGCAACTGCTTGATGACCACCAAATCATTTTTTCGAAGCGCTTCGGTTAAATCGGTTATAATCCCTAAAACAGCACCTGGATAAAACTGTGTAGGATGTGCGGTTAATACAGTTCTTACGCCAAAATTTTGAAGAAAACTTTTCATTCCTTTAAAATTATTTTCTGCCTCAGCACGCTCTTTAATATTTCGTAGCGAACCTTTTCCCTCTAAATTATTCACTACCGGAAAGGCGGCGTCTTCAATGGCGTCAAATAAAACCACTTGCCGTTCGACGTATTGAATAAATCGAAACATTAAATCAATTTTATTTTGTTCGGATTGATCATCCAAGTATTTCTCGGTGAAAAAATCTAAAATCTGACTCGGATTCCAATTTTTTTTAAAACCGCTATCGCAAACCTCTGTAAATAAAGGCAATAAAACCCCCGTATTGTCTATTGCATCGAACGGCAGTGTAATAAAAACACTGTTGTAAATGTGGTACTTAGAAATTACGTGTTGATTGAAGCGTTCAATTTTTGGCGGGGTATACATATTGGAAGAATTAAGGTTCTAAATTAACAAAAAAAGCCTCAAGTTTTTCACTTGAGGCTCAATTATTGGTTCAAAACAGCGATTACATATTCTGAAAAATCGTGTGCATCAACCGTTTTTTGTCATTAATGCTTTCTTCTAGCGAAATCATTGTTTCGGTGCGGTACACTCCTTCAATATCATCAATCATAAAAATAACATCTTTAGCATGTTTCGTGTCTTTAGCTCTAATTTTGCAAAAAATATTGAATTTACCTGTAGTTACATGGGCAACAGTCACGAATGGAATGTCGTTAATTCGTTCTAAAACAAATTTTGTTTGAGAAGTATTGTTCAAAAACACACCTACATAAGCGATAAACGAGTAGCCTAACTTCTCGTAATCAAGGGTTAATGAAGACCCCATAATAATTCCGGCATCTTCCATTTTTTTTACACGAACATGGACAGTTCCAGCGGATATCAACAACTTTTTGGCGATATCAGTAAACGGAACACGTGTATTATCAATTAACATATCTAATATTTGATGATCTACTTCATCTAATCTAAACTTACTCATAGCGGTAATTTATTATAATTTAATGTTCAGGACAATTTGGAGTACAAAAAAATCAATTATTTTTTAAAAAAATGAATTTTTATTATTTTTTTACCAAACCATTAACAAATTTAACATTTTTATTTATCGAAAAATGGGCTTTTGTATCTAATTTCGGAAAATCATCTGCTCCATCAGTATAAACTCCTTCTTTGAAATCGCATTCAACGTGACCGAAATAATCTTCTAAATTTCCAACTTTAGCAATAAAACCGTTAAAATGTATTTTATTATCTACTAACTGTTCTCGAAATTGAACCGCAAAATTCGTTATTAATTTTGAATCTTCATAATTAAAACCAACGTTTTTATAAACAAAATCGAAAAAATTTGGAATATTCTGGGGAATCTGCAGATAATCTTTCAATAAATCGACTACTACATCGTTTTCGTCGGGAGATTGAAATGCTGACAATAATGCAATAAAAACAAATTTTCGAGTTTTCTCTCTCTCATAATCCTCTGGAAAGTGTCCTGCTTCAATAAGAATCGTCGGTGTTTGTAAGGATTGAAATGTATCACCAACACAATTAATGTTAAAAGAATCGTCAAAACGGCCAATTTGCCCAGGAATAAATCCGGTAAGAACTTTAACCATTTTCAAAATCAAAGCTACGGATTGCAATCTAGACTCGTTGTATTCTTTCTCTTCATTAAATGAAGGCGCTAAAAATGAAATTGTCGCTGGTTTTCCCGTTGCACCCACGCCAAAAATAGATCGTTGGTCGTGTAAATTGTAGCAGTAATCTGGTTTAAAAGCCTTAAAACACTGCATGAGTAGCCGACTTTCGGGCTGCGATAAGTCTTGAAAATCCCGATTTAAATCTATTTCATTTGCATTAACTCTCGTATATACTTCCGCACCATCGGGATTTAAAATCGGTATGATTAAAAAAGAATACGCATTCAAAATATTTTTTGCTACAGCAGAATCATCTTGAAGCATGTTTAAAAAATCCAGTAGTCCTTTTGTCGTGGTAGATTCGTTTCCGTGCATTTGAGACCATATCAAAATTTTCGTTTCCCCCCAACCAATTTCGCATTGATAAATGGGCCGATCTTGAACGGAGCGGCCCATAATTTTCCACTGACTTTTATCGATCCTAGAGTCGAGAAAATGGGTCAACATTTCTAAATTTAGATAACGGCCTTGAATCGAATAAAGTTTGTATTGTTTATGTAAGTTTTCGTAATCCATATGTAATATAATGAAGTTACAAAAGTAAACATCTTTATAATTACAATTGTAAACAGCAAATTTACAAATTTAATTTACCTTTGTAAACAAATAATGTACTTTGTAATAGTACAACTGTATACAACCACACCAGTTGAAATAAAAGCAATAAAAATGCTGTAAAAAGTACTTTTAATCAGGTATTTAACTTATTTTATTTAATCCTATACTACACCTCTACCGTGCGGTTTTTGAATTATTTACTCTTGTAACATCCCATTTTAAAATTAAATTATTTACATTTGTAATCAATGTTTACTAAACCAAATTGCGATGCTGAATACAGAAGATTTTATCAAACGTTTGGAATTTATAATGGATCATTTTGGCTTGAGTGCCTCCTCCTTTGCCGATAAAGTAAGTGTCCAGCGGTCGAGTATTTCGCATCTTTTGTCGGGCAGAAACAAACCCAGTTTGGATTTTGTAATGAAAGTTTTAGATATTTTTCCAGAGCTTAATTTGTACTGGTTGTTGGACGGATCTGGATATTTTTTGAAAAATATTGAACAAGAAATTAGCTCAAATCTGATGGAAAATAGTGCTACTCTATTGAATGAAAATAGCTTTCAAGAAGTCAGCACATCAATTCCGAAAGAAAGTAGTTTCGAAAAAGTAGTGCATCTTTTACCTACTCCTTCGGAATCCGTATCTCAAAGAACGGAAGATAAAAATATTAGTAAAATTGTGCTTTTTTATAAAGATGGAACTTTTGAATCTTTCAATCCTTCCCAAACGAAATAAGAAAGCCCCAACCTTAAGAAAAGATTGAGACTTTCAAAACCAATAAAACAAACACAAAATCAACTTAAAAACGTTGGAGCTTTGTACCAACCTTCTAGTATCATTTACGATTTTAAATTAATCTTGGTTTTAATAATTTTAAATATTTTAAAAATAAAAATTGAAAGCCGCACAAATATAGAAACTAGTTCGATTTAGCACGTTTTATAGTCGCGTTTCAATTACAACGCTAGCTATACTAAAAAGTTTTTATTTTATTAAAACAACACTACTTTTTTTGTGAATAAATTGTTGCATTACAGCAATTAGATGAAATTTTCTTTAAAAATTTGGAAAATGTATGGGATAAAACTTGTTTTTATTTACATTTACAATATATTATACTACACGCCCCTGAAATATAATTCTGCTCAAGTCCTTTCTCTTTTTGACTTAAATTATTTACAAAAACCTTCAAAAAATCATGATTAAATCAATTTTAACGTTTTTATTCTTAGCGTTGGTATTTGGTTCTGCCAATGCACAGATTGGCGAACAATATATTGTTGCTTCTCCAACTGTAAGTTTGAGGAGTGGCGAAGGAAAATCATTTGCACTTGTCGCAACACTTTCAAAAAATGATGTGGTGCAAGTTGTTAACACCAACAAAAACGGCTGGTGGTATGTTGATTTTAAGGGTACAAAGGGTTACCTTATCGCGCAGTTTATCAAAAAAAGATCGAATGATGGTTGGCTTCCAAAACAGTATGAAACTGGCGACACGCCTACTTGTGATCAAGTAAAAGCCGAATATGACACTAATCTTGACAACCATCTAAAAGTTACCGTCAATTCTTCTACTGATGTAATGCTAAAACTGATGAAAAAACAATCCGATGGAGATGTATGCATTCGAACTGTTTTTATTGAAAGTGGAGATTATACATTAATTAAAAATATTCCGGAAGGTAAATATTATTTAAAAATAGCTTACGGAAAGGATTGGAGAGAAAAGCACATTGACGGAAAATGCACGGGCAGATTTATAGAAAACGCACAGTATGAAATAGGTAAAGAACGTTTGAATTATAAAATTGTTCAACTCAGTAATCGCGTGGATGTTCCGTCCTATTCACTTTCGTTAGGAAATAGAGCTAAAGAAGGAGTTGACGCATCATTTAATACCGAAACGATTTCTGAAGAAGAGTTTAATAAATAAAAAAAACGATTTTTGTAGGCTTTAAAAATACAATATCAGCAATTCGATTAAAATCCATCATTCCATTAATTTATTCTACACGATGCTAAAAAAATGGCTCAGCTACATCATTCCCATCAACATTAAAACCGAAAAATCGTTTTGGAGTAATACGCTCGAAGTTACTTGGGCCAATGGCGAACTTGTTTTGGATTCGGCCAACACCAATTATTCGTACGGGAGTTTGCAACGCATTCTTCGAATCGGATTGCTTAAAATAGGTTTTGACCGGATTGCCAAAATGGATCACATTTTAGTTTTAGGAGTGGCCGGCGGAAGTGTTATCAAAACATTGGTGGAGGAAATAGCCTATTCCAATAAAATTACAGGCGTAGAAATTGATGGAAATGTAATTGAAATGGCCAAAAAATATTTTGAATTGGATAAAATTACAAATTTAGAGATTGTCCTTGATGACGCCTTTGAATTTGTTTTGAAAACCAAACTGAAATACGACCTTGTCATTATCGATATTTTTCAAGACACCAAAATGCCCAATTTTTTGTTTGAATCTTTTTTTGCCAATCGGATATTAGAAATTTTAAACGATAATGGTCTTTTTTTATTCAACACAATGTGTTTACTGGAAGCCGACAATTTAAGAAATGCTACTTATTTAAATCAATTTGATAAAAGTCAAGTTCAAGTACAAACCATTCCTCGAATTGAATCGCACAACGAAGTGATAATTGTAGAAAAGCTAAGCAATCACGCCACTTCCTAACAATTCCTCTCCCTCATACCAAGCCACAAATTGTCCTTCGGTAATGGCCGATTGAGGTTCATCGAAAACTACATACATTCCGTGAGAAAATTGATACAAAGTTGCCTTTTGCAAGGGTTGACGGTAACGAATCCGAGCCATTGTTTCTCTTTTTTCATTTTCGGCTAAAGCCAAATCTTCCCGAATCCAGTGGATTTCTTCTTGCTTGATGTACAACGCTTTTTTAAACAATCCCGGATGCTCGTTGCCCAAGCCGGTATAAATAGTATTGGTTTCTACATTTGTTGCAATCACAAACAGCGGCTCTGTAGTACCGCCGATGTTTAGTCCTTTTCGTTGTCCGTTTGTAAAATAATGAGCTCCTTGGTGTTTTCCCATCACTTTTCCCATCGACGGAACGTAAGCTCTATTTTTTGCCTCAAAGGCAAACTGTTGTTCAGAATTGGGTATTGCCCCACTTGTTTCTTGATAAATCGAATCATTTTTATCAATTTGAATAATCAAACCTTCTTTGGGTTGTAATTTTTGCTGTAAAAATTCAGGTAAACGGACTTTTCCTATAAAACACAATCCTTGAGAATCCCGTTTTTCGGCAGTAACCAATTCCATTTCTGCAGCAATCTGTCTTACTTCAGGTTTAGTCAATTCTCCAATTGGAAATAAGGCTTTCGCCAACTGTTCTTGAGAAAGTTGGCACAAAAAATACGATTGATCTTTGTTGTCGTCCTTTCCAGAGAGCAACTGATACACTTTTTTACCTTCTACTTCAAGTTCTCCTTTTCGGCAATAATGACCCGTTGCTACGAAATCAGCTCCTAAACTCATAGCGATTTTCATAAAAACGTCGAATTTGATTTCGCGATTGCACAAAACATCGGGATTGGGTGTTCGACCCTTTTCGTATTCGCGAAACATATAATCCACAATTTTTTCCTGGTATTGTTCGCTTAAATCAACCGTTTGGAACGGAATTCCTAATTTTTCGGCTACTAACAACGCATCGTTACTGTCCTCCAACCACGGACATTCGTTAGAAATAGTGACCGAATCGTCGTGCCAATTTTTCATAAACAACCCTATAACTTCGTATCCTTGCTGTTGCAAAAGATAGGCAGCCACACTCGAATCTACTCCTCCTGAAAGACCAACTACAACTCTTTTCACCTTAAATTGATTTAATGTGCAAAAATACGACTTAAAATCAGTTTTAAAAGTTAAGGTCTATTTAATTTTACCGCAAAAAAAATCCCAAAACTATTGTTTCGGGATGTCTGTTTTCTTTTCAAATTTAATTCGAAGTGGGTATTTTTCCTTCTTTTTTAAAACTCCATCTTCATAAAATTCCCAAACGCCCTTTTTTTCGTTTTTAACAAAATTTCCTTTGCTTACAATTTTACCGTTGGAATCTCTATTGACGGCAGGACCATCGTATTGGTTATTTTTAAAAGTAGCTTCTTCTGCAATTATGCCGTTTTGAAGATATACTCTATAAATGCCTTCTCTTTTACCCTCTTTATAAGTAGTTTCTTCAGCAATTTTACCATCTGAAAAATAGATTTTTTGGGTGCCCTCTAATTTACCCTTTTTGTAATTTTCAACTTTCATCAATGCGACTGAAGCTTTATGGTAGTAGTTCCACGTTCCTTCATTAAGTCGATTGACGGTTTTTCCTTCACTTACTTTAAAGCCTTTTTGATCATAAAAAGTGGTTTGAGCAACCGTCCCATTTTCCGAAAAAACACGAGTTGCCAATAAAGATTGTGCTTTAGTATCATCAAAGTACTTAAAAGTACCTACCTCTACTCCGTTTTTAAAAGTTCCTTCGTATCTAGGACGCTTAGATGTTTCGAAAACACCTTTCCAAAGACCATCTTTCTTGCCATTAGCATCGAATTGATTGACTTTTTCTTGTGCAATTGACACAAAAAAAGAGCAGAATATCAACAGTAAACTGAAATTTAATTTAATCCTATTCATAAAATAAAGTACCATTTTAGTAACGCAAAATTACTATTAATTTATCGTATAACGCTGAAAAAAGCGTTATGTTGTTTGATTTTTAAAGCGGGAATAAAATCTGATAAATCATTTTAGTTCAAATTAATTTAAAAAATAGTCTCATCGAGTTGCTATAGAAATTACTGTTTTTGTTTGTAGGATAATTTCAGTATCAAAATACGACGAAAAACGTATTTTCAAACACATTATAAGTTATTTACTTTGCTATATTAACTTTAAAAAACAAATAAAATGAAAAAATTAGTAAAAGTAGTAGCGATAGTTATGATTGCATTAGCATTCTCATGTTCTAGTGACGATCAAGGAAGTGGAACTTCAGGAGACGCAATTGTAGGCACATGGAAATTAGTGAGCAGTACTGAAAATGGCGTAGCCGTTCCGCCAGAGGAATGTGACGATTTGGAAAGCAGCGAATTCAAATCCAACGGCGATTTTATTGGCAAAGATTATGACTTGGAAAACGGTAATTGTGTTTTGCAAGAAGTCAACGAGCCCGGAGTAACTGTTACCACGAAATGGGAAAAAGTAGCTGACAATAGTTATAAAGTAAAATTCATTATCAATGGTCAAGAAAGTCCATTTAACTTGGCATTTACAACGGTGTTTTCCAATAATAACAATACCGTAACCACTACTGCAACCGAGGAAGATGGCGATTTAGTCGTTTCTATTTTAGAAAAGATATAAGCAAACTTCTATTTAAATATAAAAACAGTGATAAAAAGTCGCTGTTTTTTTTTGAATGTTTTCGTAAAACTCCGTTGCACTAGTGTAGCAATCAAAATAGGTTTACAGAAATAGTATTTTCATAACAATAATGTTGACAAACACTTGATATAGGTAATACTAACCTATATTTTTTTATCCAATGCATTCCTAAAAGCACAACTTTTGAAGTTCCGAAACGAGTGTTAATCTTATTATAAATATTACTTTTCAAGTTAAATCCATTTTTTTATTTGAATCTTTGTTTATAATTTTACATAATACATTAAATAAACAAATAACTTAAATCAAACAAACATGAAAAATTTATTTAAATCGATTGCTGTTTTGGCCTTGGTATTTTCATTAACATCTTGTGAAGACGATGATAATACAGTACAGCCGGCATTAAAAACAATTTCTACTATTGCCGTTGAAACTCCAGATTTATCCTTGTTAGTAAAAGCTTTGACGAAAGCTGGATTAGTGGATGATTTGCAAGCATCAGGACCATTTACTGTATTTGCTCCAACTAACCAAGCCTTTATTGATGCGGGTTTTACTGCGCAAATTATTGATAATTTACCAGCATCAGAGGTTCCAGGTCTTACGCAATTATTACTAAATCACGTTGTAAGTGGTGCACTAAAATCAACAGATTTAACAGATGACTCGTATGTTAAAACTCTTGGAAAAGGAGCAGCATCTACAACAAATACACTAAGTATGTTTATCGACACAACAGGAGGAGTTACTCTAAATGGAGGTGCTATGGTAATTAGAACCACTAATGGAGGAACATTTAATATTATCGCTTCAAACGGTGTAATTCACTTGGTAGATGAAATTATTACTTTACCAACCGTAGTAGATCATGCGGCAGCAAATGATAAATTTAGTGATTTGGTAGGGTATTTAACGACGCAAGGTTTAGTTCCAACTTTATCAGGAACGGCAAGTTCACCTTTCACGGTTTTTGCTCCTATTAATACTGCATTTACAACTGCTGTAGAAGGTGTTTACAATGGATTATCACCAGCTAACAAAACAAATTTATTGAAATACCACGTAGTTGGTGGTGCAAATGTACTTTCAAATGCGATTCCAACTGGTCCAATAGGAACTTTATTTACGGGCAAATCGTTTTCAATAACTGGAGTTTCAATTAGCGACTCAACGCCAATGAGTAAAAATATTATAGTTAAGGATGTACAATGTTCAAATGGAATTATACATGCAGTAAACG